>JAXDIL010000145.1:0-6456 GCA_034664005.1 Thermoleophilaceae bacterium
GCTGGAGCTGGATCGCGAGTCCGGAGATCAGCGCGTTCAGGCCGCGCACCAGCCCGGTGATCGGCGAGGCGATCATCCCGACGAGCTGCTGGTGGAGCACCTCGCGTGCGGGTAGGCGCGAAAGGTGCTCGATCTGCTCGGCGGTCAGCGGGGCGCCGTTCATCACCCCGCCCTTGAAGGCAAGTACGTCGTTCTCGCGGCGGAACGTGGCGAGCGCCTTCGCGGCGAGCGCCACGTCACCGCCGTCGGCCACCACGAACGTGAACGCGGTGGGACCGGCGAGGAACTCCTTCAGCGATTCCGCCCCGGCCTGGTCGGCCGCGCGCTGGGTCAGCGTGTTCTTCACGACCCGGAAGCGCGCGCCGGCCTCGGTGAGGCGTGTGCGCAGCTCGGCGGCCTGGGGCACGGAGATCCCGCGGTAGTCGACGGCGAATACCGCCTCCGACTCCTGGATCTGGGTGGCCACCTCCTCGATGGCCGCGGCTTTCTGTTCTCTGTTCATCTCGTTCCTTTGCTGTGTGCCCAGACGAAGACACACGGGAGCGAGATGCTCCGGCGTCTCCACCTACCTCGGTCTTATGCAAAGAGCCGCCGAAGGTCTCGGGCAGAAAAGCTGTGGGGGTCAGGCTACCTGGGCCTGCTCCTCGACGATGTCTCGCGTGCGCGTGGGGTCGATCCGCACGCCCGGATTCATGCTCGTGGTGATCGTGACCGTGTGCAGGTAGCGGCCCTTGGCGGCGGCCGGCTTCGCGCGCACGATCTCGTCGATCAGCGCGGCGTAGTTCTCGAGCAGCACCTGCTCGTCGAAGCTCATCTTGCCGAGCGGCAGGTGCACGATCGCGTGGCGGTCGGTGCGGTACTCGATCTTGCCGGCCTTCGACTCGGACACCGCCTTTGCGATGTCCATCGTGACCGTGCCGACCTTCGGGTTCGGCATCTTGCCCTGCGGTCCGAGCACGCGGCCGAGCCGCCCGACCACCGGCATCATGTCCGGCGTCGCGATCGCCACGTCGAAGTCGGTGAAGCCCTCCTCGACGCGCTTGGCGAGATCGTCGTCACCCACGAAGTCGGCGCCGGCCTCCTCGGCCTCGCGCGCCTTGTCGCCCTTGGCGAAGACCGCGACCGTCATCTCCTTGCCGAGCCCGTGCGGCAGCGAGATGGTCCCGCGCAGCTGCTGGTCGGCGTGGCGGACGTTCAGCCCGGTGCGGATGTGCACCTCGACCGTCTCGTCGAACTTGGTCGGCTCGAAGTCCTTGATGATCTTGACGGCCTCGGCCGGCGCGTACGCGTGCTCGCGGTCGACCTTCTCGAGGTTGGCCCGGTAGCGCTTGCCGTGCTTCGGCATTACCTCACCTCCACGCCCATCGAGCGCGCGGTGCCCTCGATGATCTTGGAGGCCTGGTCCAGGTCGTTGGCGTTCAGGTCGGGCATCTTCTGCTCAGCGATCTGGCGCACCTGCGCCTTCGAGATCGTGCCGACCTTGTTGCGGTTCGGCTCGCCCGAGCCCTTGTCGAGCCCGATCGCCTGCTTGATGAGCACGGCCGCCGGGGGCGTCTTCGTGATGAACGTGAAGGAGCGGTCCTCGTAGACCGTGATCTCGACCGGGATGATCGTGCCGGTGTCCTGCTGGGTCTGCGCGTTGAACGCCTTGCAGAACTCCATGATGTTCACGCCGTGCTGGCCCAGCGCAGGGCCGACCGGCGGGGCGGGGTTCGCCTGTCCGCCGGGCACCTGCAGCTTGATGAGTGTTAGGACCTTGCGTGCCATCTAAATTTTCTTCACCTGGTCGAATCCGACCTCGACCGGAGTCTCCCGGCCGAAGATCGAGACGAGGACCTTCAGCTTAGCTCCGTCCTCGTTGATTTCTGAGATCTCGCCCGAGAAGTCGGACAGCGGGCCCGAGACGACCTTGACGGACTCGCCGATCGAGAACTGCGCGCGTGTGCGCGGACGCTCGGCTGTCTCGCGGTGGAGCAGGCGGTCGACCTCGCCCTGGTTCAGGGGCACGGGGTTCTGGGCGGCGCCCACGAACCCGGTCACGCCGGGCGTGTTCTTCACGAGCGACCAGGAGTCGTCGGTCAGGTTCATGTTCACGAGCAGATAGCCGGGCATGGTGCGCTGCTCTTTCGTCTGCTTCTGCCCGTCCTTCATCTCCTGCACCTGCTCGGTGGGGATGACGATCTGACGGATGTTGTTCTCTTGGCCGAGCGAGATGCGTCGATGCTCAAGGTTCTGTTTCACCTTGTTCTCGTGCCCTGAGTAAGTGTTGACTGCGTACCAGCGAAACATCGTGTAAGTGGGGTCCTCTAGAGGATTGCCTGAATCAGCTTGGAGAAGATCGCGTCCAGCAGGCCGAGATACCCGCCGGCGATTAGGACGAAGCCGAGAACCACTCCTGTGAGGGTGACCAGCGCCTGGCGGTTCGGCCACTGGACGCGTTGGAGCTCGGCCCAAACTGCGATCAGGAACTGTACGACACGCGGGCGGTCCTTGTGCGCCTCGTGCGGATCGCGGCCGCGGCGGCCGCGGGCGGAGTAGCCCGCCTCGCCCGCTCCGGTGGGCGCCGTGCCGTCGACGAGATCGTCCTCGGCGAAGTCCTCGGCGTGCTCCCAGTCCTCGTCGAGCGGCTCGTCGAGCTCGGAGTCGGCCCGCTCGTCGAGCAGCCCCTCCTCACCCTCGAGGACGAAGTCGGAGCGGCCCTCCTCCTCCGGCGGGGCTCCCACCGCGAGCTCGGGATCGACAGCGGGACCGCCCAGATCGGGCGGTGTCTCCGGTCCTCCCTGCTGCTCCAGCCGGCGAGCGCGTCGCTCGGCCTGGCGCTGCTTGGAGCGCTGGCGATCACGCGCCATCCGTTAGCGGGTCTCTTTGTGCGGCGTGTGCTTCTTGCACCAGCGGCAGTACTTGCGGAACTCAACCCGGTCCGGGTTGTTCCGCTTGGACTTCTCAGTTTGGTAGTTACGCCGCTTGCACTCCTCACACGCGAGGGTGACGGCGATTCGAACGTCTCCGCGAGCCATGGCTCCTTCGGAAGGTACTAGGCGTGGGGCGACCGGGGGCACACAAACGAGCCGCGGCCGGCCGCGAGGACGGGTCGGAGTCTAGCGGCGTGCAACGAATCGAAACCGCACGCCTTCGATTCGGCGGCGGGAGGCTCCACCGTTCTTGTGCAGCCGCCTCTTCTGCGTCAGAGATCTCCCCCCGGGGGAACCCTTCGGAGCGGACTCGCCGTTTACGCGGAAGGAATGGACTCAGTTCGCATGGTCTTGTACCTGGTGGGGGGTTGGATCGCTATCAGCCTGCTCGCATTTCTCTTCGTTCGCCCGTGGCTGGCTGCCGCCAACCGGATGGACGCGCTGCGCGTGCGCCCGCGCGGACTGGCCGAGCCGTCGTCGGCCGGCGTGCCGTCGCCTCAGCGACTCGGCTACTCGGGGGTCGTCCTCGAGCGGCTGATGCACCACGCGCGCACGGTCCTCGGCGTCCACCGCACGTGGCTCACGATCACCCCGCCCGGGACGACGGGCCGCTTCACAGCGGTCGCCGGCGTGGGCACCGACCCGGACGTGATCGGACGGCGCTTCTCGACGCCGTGCGGTGACCTCGGCGCGGTCGCCTCGACCGAGGTCGTCGCCGGCCGTCACGCCGCCGGCGCGCTCTGCGTGGCCGCCCCTGTGGACGGGCGCGATCTCGACGAGCGCGACTTCGAGCTGCTGAGGAAGATGGGCGCACTCGCGGGCGAGGTGCTGAGCCACCACGCGCAGCGCGAGCTCGTGTCCGGTGACTCACGCGCCGAGATCCGGGGGCTCGTGAAGGCGCTCGCCGAGGCCGACGGCGCCACCTACCGCCACTCGCTCGAAGTCGCCGCGACGGCGCGCGAGGTGGCGCGGCTGCTCGGCCTCACTGGAGCCGACGTGGTGGAGGTCGAGCTCGGCGCGCTGCTGCACGACATCGGCAAGCTGCGGCTGCCCTCCGCGATCCTGAACAAGCCGGGGCCGCTGGACGACGACGAGCTCCAGCTCGTACGCCTCCACCCGGAGTGGGGCGCCGAGATGGTCGCGCGCGTGCCCGGGCTCGAGGCCATCGCACTGATCGTGCGGCTCCACCACGAGCGGCTCGACGGGAACGGTTATCCGCACGGGCTGCCGGCGGAGCGGATTCCGATGGCGAGCCGGATCGTGTCGGCCTGCGACGCGTACGGCGCGATGACGCGCCGGCGCAACTACAGCGAGCCGCTCGACGTGGACGCCGCGCTCGAGGAGCTCGAGCTGAACGCGGGCACGCAGTTCGACCCGCTCGTGGTCGAGGTCCTGGCGGACTTCGTGCGCGAGCCGGTCGAGGTCTTCGCAGCGGCGTAGCGCCAACTCGTCTTTACGCCCGAACGCAGCTCGGTTTGAATAGCACCATGAGCTTCGCGGTGGCCGGCGACAAGTACGACCGCTTCATGGGGCGCTACTCGCGCGAGCTGGCGCCGCGGCTGATCGAGTTCGCCGGGGTCGACCCCGGGATGGCCGTCGTGGACGTCGGCTGCGGTCCCGGCCCGCTCACCGAGCGCCTGGTGGGGCTGGTGGGCGCCGGGAACGTCGCGGCGGCGGATCCGTCGGAGCCGTTCGTGGCCGCCGCCACCGAGCGGGCACCGGGCGCGGACGTGCGGCAAGCCGCCGCCGAGGAGCTTCCGTGGGAGGACGACCGGTTCGACGCGGCGCTTTCCCAGCTGGTCGTGAACTTCATGCGCGACGCCGACACGGGCGTGTCGGAGATGCGGCGGGTGACGCGAGCGGGCGGCGTCGTCGCGGCCTGCACCTGGTCCTACGGCGAGGACATGGAGATGCTGCGCGGCTTCTGGGACGCCGCGCGACGGCTCGACTCGGGTGCCCCGGACGAGGGAAGCACGATGCCCTACCGGAGCGTGGAGGAGCTGGAGGAGCTCTGGCAGCGTGTCGGGCTGAGCGACGTGGAGACGGACCACCTGCGCGTCGAGACCGGGTACACCAGCTTCGACGACCTCTGGGAGCCGTTCACCTACGGAGTGGGCCCGGCCGGGGCGTACCTGGCGAAGCTCGACTCAGGGCAGCGCGAGCAGCTGCGCACCGAGCTCTTCAAGGGCCTGGGCGAGCCGGCCGGCGAGTTCACGCTGAGCGCGATCGCATGCGCCGTGCGCGGGTCCGTCTGAGAGCCGACGAGGGACGGCCTGCGTATCCGCTTCGAGCGAACGCTCACGCGTCCTGCGATCCTTCATCCGCTACTAGGCGAACGCCCACCGATCAGCGTTCTCAACATCCGTGGGCAGGACCATCCGTGGGCAGGACAGCTAGCGCACGCGGACGGGCTTGCCATCGCGCTCTTCGGCGAACGATCCGACCGGGGGGATGGAAAACGGCACGCTCGACAGCTTGTGCGGTCCATCGAATGAGATCGACGTCGTGCCCACGTCATCGACGCCGATGCTGTAGACGTTGTCTCCGATGGTCGTCGTGGACGCGTCCCCGCTCGCGAGGTTGACCGTCACGCTCTGTACCCCGTCGGGAACGAGGCCGGTGATCTGAATGCCGGACCTGGTCGCCGCCATGCCCACGGTGTAACCGCGTTGGGCGGCATCGGTCGAAGTACAGCCGCTGTACGTTCCGGATACCAGGCAGACGCTTGCGTTCGCGGGGATGACAAAGATCGAGTCGCCGCCGGAACTCACGGCCCTACGAGCCAGCGCTGCGTTGGCGCCTGCGGGGTTCCCACCGCCAAACCTGGCCGCCTCGAGCACGTCCGAGGCTGTGCGCCTCCGTCGCAGCACGGCGAAGGATTCCGCCAGCTGCGGATCCGTGTTTGTAGCCATCGGCCTTCCGGGCGGCGGACCGCTGGGGGTTGTGTCCTCAGAAACGAGGCCGAGCTCTTGCCCGAACGCGGCGACCGCGATTACCCCGAGGGTCACAACGACGATCCCGAAGACGACCATGCTCCGCCTATGCATCGGCGGACCCGTACACGGTGTGGTTGAAGCCGCTGTTCTGGTTGACGTGAGCCTCGTAGCACACGCACGTCCGGTCTACATGGGAAGGACTTGACGCGAGCCCGTAACCGCACACCTGCTCCAAGGTGCTCTCGCTCGGCTTGTAAAAGATGCGCTCGCAGACGAGGACATTCGCGAAAATGTTGTAGTAGGCGGCCGCGTTTGCGTCCCAGCTGTGAGCCCCACTCGCACCGCACCAATGTCCGGACCCTTTGACTATGCCGCAATAGTCCTGGTGATAGCCGGACGAGAGAGCCGTCGCCGGAAGCAGAGCCAGGAGGACCACCGACGCGGTCAGGGCAAAAAGCAGTCGAACCCTGGACATCTGCCCAAGGTACGCCGAGTACTGATGAAAGTCAATCTAATGGAGGTTCCAACCCGGGGCCCGTCCTGAGGCTGTGGGTCTGCCAGCTCACTCCCCATCACGGCGGGAGTCCGGACAACCCTGCGCCTTCGCA
>JAXDIL010000151.1:0-2870 GCA_034664005.1 Thermoleophilaceae bacterium
CTCGGCTTCGAGGTGCTCGGCCTGAGCGTGCTCGACGCGATCGGCCTCACCATCGCGGCCGCGATGATCGCGGCGCTGATCGCCCGCGCCGCCGGCAACCTGCGCCGCCTCTCGGAGCTCGAGCAGATCTGGGAGCGGGAGACCGGCCGCGGGCTGGTCCGCCCCCTGCCCGACTTCCTACAGCCCGTGGCGGAGCGCTCGCGCGCGCTGCGCGCGGGCTAGCTCGCCGCCCGGGCCGCTCCGCGGCGACGATCCTGCCTAGGTATCCGTATAGGTGGTCTAAGCAGGATCGTTGGCGAAATCGCGCGGGTTAGGCCGCCGGCTCGAGCTCCGAGAGGCGGCGCAGGTTGCCGGCGGCGCGGGCGATCAGCGCCGCGATCATCGCGGCCGCGATGGTGAGGCCGATCGCGTCGAGCACGCTCAGGCCGAGCACCTCGAAGCCGAGGCCCGCCGCTATCGACGTGTTCAGCGCGATCAGCGCCACGCGCGCCTCGGTCGGGCCGAGCCGGCCGTAGCCGAGCGTGAACACCCCGAACGCCTGCGTCTCCAGATAGGTGTTGATCGACAGGATCAGGTAGGCGACCACGATCGCCAGGCCGACCGCGAGCAGCATGTAGGGCGACAGGCCGAGCCCGATGCCGATCGCGGCGGTCGCGAACGCGTCTACGAGGTGGTCGAGGTAGTAGCCGTAGCGCGGGCGCTCGGTCCTGCGCACCCGTGCGAGCGTGCCGTCGAGCGAATCGCCGAGCCAGTGCACGGCCAGTAGCGCGCTCGCCGCCCACAGCCACGCCGCGTCTCCGTTTGACAGGACATAGGCGGCGGCGATGCCGAGCGCCGCCAGCACGCCCAGCGCCGTGAGGTGGTCTGGCTTGAGCCAGGCCGGCAGCCGCCGGGCGACCCATTCGAGGACACGAGCCTCGGGCACCGCAAGCAGGAACTTCTTCTCTCTCATCACCGCTCCTTGTTGACCGATGGTTAATAACCCGTCGGCGGAGGGCGGTTACAGAGTGCCCTCGCCACCACGCGCAGGTCCTCCGCGAAGGCCTCGCGCTCGCGCTGGCGGCTGGCGTCGTCCTGGGCGCGCAGGATCGCCGACGGGTGGATCGTCGCCGCGACGATCGGCGCGAGCTCCGAGTCGAGCAGCTCGCCGCGCTGCCGGGTGACCTTGAACGAGCTGCCGAGCAGCGCCTTGGCGGCGATCGCGCCCAGCAGCACGAGCGCCTCGGGTTTGACGACCTTCAGCTCCTCGTCGAGCCACGGCCGGCAGGCCTCGATCTCGAAGCGCTTCGGAGTCTGGTGAATGCGCCGCCGTCCGCGTTCCTCGAACTTGAAGTGCTTGACGACATTGGTCACGTAGGCGTCCTTGCGCTCGATGCCGGCGGCCTCGAGCCCGCGGTCGAGCTCGCGCCCGGCGGGACCGACGAACGGCTTGCCGGTGCGGTCCTCCCTGTCCCCCGGCTGCTCGCCGACCAGCATCACGCGCGACGACCTGCGGCCCTCGCCGAAGACCGTCTGGGTGGCGCCGCGCCAGAGGTGACAGCCGCGGCACTGCGCAGCCGCCTCGCGGAGCGCCTTCAGCGAGCTTCGGGGCGGCAGGAACGGCCGGGCGTCGTTCGGTTCCGGCTCGGGCACAGGCTAGGTTTGCCCTCGTGGCCGGCCCTCTACTCGTCGTCGACGCCCCCTCGATGCTGTTCCGCGCGTTCTACGCGCTGCCGGACACGATCAAGGGCAGCGACGGCCAGCCGGTGAACGCGCTGCTCGGCACCGCCAACCTGATCCTGCGCGAGGTGGAGCAGTACGAGCCGCGCGCCGTCGTGCTCTGCTTCGGACCCGACGCGGCGGACTACCGCACCGAGCTCTTCGACGGCTACCACGCGCAGCGGCCCGAGGTGCCGGACACGCTCGCGCCACAGTTCCTCGACGCGCGGCCGTTCTTCGAGGCCTTCGGGTGGATCGTCGCCGACAGCGACTCGTTCGAGGCGGACGACCTGCTCGGCTCGTACGCGCGCCGCGAGAGCGAGGCGGGCGGCCGCACGCTCGTCATGACCGGCGACCGCGACATGTACCAGTGCGCGGACGACCAGGTCCAGATCCTCTACGTGCGCACCGGCGGCAAGCAGGGCGCCGAGCTGGTGGACGCCGCCGAGGTCCGCAAGCGCTACGGCGTGCCGCCCGAGCTCGTGCCCGACTTCATCGCGCTGCGCGGCGACCCCTCGGACGGCATTCCCGGCGCGAAGGGGATCGGCGAGAAGACGGCGGCCGAGCTGCTCCAGCGCCACGGCTCGCTCGAGGAGGCGCTCGAGCGCGGCGTGCGCGAGACGAAGCCGAGCGTGCGCGCGGCGCTCTGCTCGCAGGCGGACGAGCTACGCGCGTTCAAGCAGATCGCCACGCTCCAGGAGCTGGACGTGGAGCCGCCGCCGGACACGCCGACGGACTACTCGGGCGCTGCCGCCGCGGCCCGCGAGCGCGGGATGGAGCGCCTCGCGAAGCGTCTCGAAGCGCTCGCGTAACGTAGGGCGATGCCCACCACCACCGCCGACTCGAACCGCTGGCTCGCGCTCTACGTCCTCTGCACCGGCGTCCTCATGATCGTCCTCGACGCGACCGTCGTGAACGTCGCCCTGCCGACTATCAAGGACGACCTCGACTTCACCCAGAGCAACCTCGCCTGGGTGGTGAACGCCTATCTGATCGCCTTCGGCGGTCTGCTGCTGCTGGCAGGGCGCCTGGGAGACCTGCTCGGCCACCGGCGCGTGTTCCTGGCGGGACTGGCCATCTTCACGGGCGCCTCTCTCCTGTGCGCACTCGCGCAGAGCCAGGGGATGCTGATCGCGGCCCGCTTCGTACAGGGCGCCGGCGGCGCCCTGTAC
>JAXDIL010000169.1:0-67091 GCA_034664005.1 Thermoleophilaceae bacterium
GTCAGAACGCGCCCTCGGGCGGGTCGACCGGCGGTGAGCAGACCGCCAGCGACTCGACCGGTGCGCAGGTCGGTCCCCTCGGCGCGAACGCGCCGATCAGGGTGGCGAGCGACGGTGACAACACCGCCGCCTCGAATGGCACGGCGGGCGAGCAGGCGGCGCCCGGCGACCAGTCCACGACGGGCTCGGACGGCTCGGCTCAGGTCGGCCAGGCTGGAGCGTCGGCGCCGATCCGGGTGCTGAGCGACGGCGACACGTCCTCGGGCGGTGGCTCGAGCGGAAGCGGCGACCAGACGGCCACCGGCTCCCACGGCTCCGCTCAGATCGCGTCGCCCTCGGTGGCCGCTCCGATCCGAGTGGCGAGCGACGGTGACGACACCGCCGCCGCCGCGGACAGCGGGGACACCGACACGGGCGCCCAGGGCAACCCCGGCGACCCCATCGGCGAGCCGAACGGCGAGCCGAACGGCGGCGTGGAGTCGCTCGGGGACACCGTTCCGGCGATGGACATCCTCGAGGACGGCGGCTCGGCCGGCGATGGCAGCTCCACCAACGCCGGGTTCGCACCGGTGGCGGCCGTCGACCTGGCGCAGGCCGGGACGCTGCCCCTCACCGGGCTCGGCCTCCTGGTGCTGCTCCTGGCGGGGCTCCTGCTCGTCTCGAGCGGGTTCGCCCTCAGGCGCGGGAGCGTGGCCGCTGGATGAGCTTCTGCCAAGCAGCCCTTCCCCCGGGCTGCGACTGGAAGGCCGGAACGGTCGGGTGCGCGTAGCGCGGGGGCCCTGCGCGCCCCGACCAACCGGCCGCCCATGACGGGCGGCCGCCTTAGTAGAGCCGGCTCAGCGAAGCCGGGTGAGCTTCACGCTCCAGCGCGCCCTGCCTTCGCCGCTGCCGGCGACCGTCTCGCTGTTCGCTCCGAAGTCGGAGAGGTTCTTCCTCGTGAACTTCGTCGTGTCGGACGAGCTCAGCTCGATGCTCCTCACGCGCTTGTTCATGATCAGCGCGTTGACGTCGTTTCGCTTCGGTCGTCCGCCGAAGCCGAGCAGGCCTGTGTAGAGGCTCGGGTCGGAGCAGGAGCGCTTGTCGCGCCTGTAGAAGCCGCCCGTCAGGTTGAGGCGGCCGCCAATCGCGAGCAGGAAGCTGCGCGCGGTTCCCGGACGGCGGATCAGCTGGTGGCAGCCACCCTCGCCGGACTGGTTCGGGAACGGTGGCGGCGGCGGCACGTCGCACTGGTCGTCGGGGACGCCCACCATCTCGACGGTGTACGGGCTGGCGTCGGTCAGCACGGTGCCCGGCACCTTGATCTCACTGGACTGGAGCGCACGGCCGTTCCCCTTGAACGTGACGCGCCCGCCGCGGATCTTGGCCTTGAGCTGGCCGCCGCCCTCGCCCTTGTAGACGTAGTGGACGTCGCGCTCGCCGCAGTACCCGTCACCGGGGGCCGGGTGGCGGACCGACTCGGCCCAGTCGCTCGTCTGGACCACGGTGAGGTCCACCTTGAAGCGGTAGGAGGCGGCCTCGGCGGCGCCGGGCAGCACCAGCAGCAGTCCGGCCACCCAAAAGGGAATAGTCACTCGCATGGGGCATAACCTAGCCCGAAAGCACGGCAATGATGTTCCCGGCCCAGTGCCGCGTCACCCCGCTCTAGCGGTCAGGCGGTCAGGCAGCCGGCGCGAGCCGGTAGGCCGCTGCGTCGAAGCGGCGTGTGCGGCGGCGGTACTCGAACGTGAAGCCGGGCCACTGGATCGAGTTGCGGCCGTTCCGGTCGAAGTACCAGCTGCCGCAGCCGCCGGTGTTCCAGACGCTCGTGGCGAGCCGCTCCTGAAGCTCCTCGTTGTAGGCCGCCTGCGCCTCGGGGCGTACCTCGAACTCGGCCGCGCCGCGCAGGCGCATCGTGCGGAGCGCGTCGAGCGTAGTTCATCTGCGACTCGAGCATGAAGACGATCGAGCTGTGCCCCAGGTTCACGTTCGGGCCGTAGAAGAACAGGAGGTTGGGGAAGCCCGCGACCGTCGTGCCCAGGTAGGCCTCGGGGCTGCCGTTCCACGTCTCCGCGAGCGAGCGGCCCTCGCGCCCGCGGATGCGTTCGGCGATCGGCAGCTCGGCCGGCTTGAAGCCGGTCGCGAAGATGAGCGTGTCGATCTCACGCTCGATCCCGTCGCCGTCGACGATCGAGTGCTCGCGCAACTCCTGCACGCCGCTGGTCACGAGGGCGACGTTCGGCGCCTGGATGGCCGGATACCACTTGCTCGACAGGACGATCCGCTTGCAGAAGATCTCGTAGTCCGGCGTCAGTCGCGCGCGTAGCTCCGGGTCGCGAACCTGGCGCCGCAGGTGGAGGCGCGCGTTCAGCTCCTGCGCCTTCAGCCAGCGCCGGTCGTGCGTGAGGCCGAGCGCCTGGGTCTCGCGCAGCGCCCACACCACCGTGCGCGAGAGCCGCTGGAGCAGCGGCACGCGGCGGTACAGCGTGCGCAGCTCGCGGCCCACGGGGTGGTCCATGTGCGGGATCACCCACGGCGGCGTGCGCTGGAACAGGTGGAGCTTGCCGAGCCGCGGTTGGATCTCGGGCATCACCTGCACGGCGGTCGCGCCCGAGCCGAGCAGCGCGACGCGCTTGCGGGTGAGGTCGTCGGAGTGGTCCCAGCTCGCCGTGTGGAAGGCGTTGCCCTGGAAGCGGTCGAGCCCCGGCAGCGCCGGCGTGAACGGCTCGCTCAGGAGGCCGGGCGCGGCCACCAGCACGCGCGCGTGGATCGGCCCGGTCGTGGTCTCGAGCTCCCAGCGCTGAGCCGCGGCCGACCAGCTCGCGCCGAGCAGCTCGCAGCCGAGCCGCGTATGGGGCAGGACGTCGAAGCGGCGCGCGCAGTCGCGCAGGTACTCGAGGATCTGGTCGCGCATCGGATAGGCGCGGTCCCAGTGCGGGTTACGAGCGAACGAGAAGGAGTACAGGTTCGACGGGATGTCGCACTGGCAGCCGGGGTAGCTGTTCGCCCACCAGGTGCCGCCCACGTCCTCGCTCCGCTCGATCAGGACGAAGTCGGTTCCCTCCTGCTTCAGCCGGATGGCCATGCCGAGGCCACCGAAGCCCGCCCCGACGATTGCAACCTCGTGCACGGGCCGTATCTTGACGGGCGTGAACGACTCCAACGTCGAGATCGTGCGACGGCTGTTCGAGCGGTTCGCGGAGGGCGGCGTCGAGGCCACGATGGACGCTTTCCACGAGGAGCTCGTCATCGAGATCCCCCCGGACCTCTCGGCGGAGCCGGACGTCTATCGCGGGCACGACGGCGTCCGCCGCTACTTTGCCGGCTTCGACGGAATGATCGAGGACGTGCGCTACGAGCCGATCGAGCTGAGCGCGGCGGGGGAGCGCGTGGTGCTCGCCCACATCCGGCTCGGCGGTCGCGGGGTCAGCAGCGGCGTCGACGTGGACCTGGAGGCCTTCGTGGTCCACGAGTTCGCCGACGGGAAGATCGTGCGGATGCGGCCCTATCCCGACATCGAGTCGGCGCGGGCCGCGATCCGCTAGGCGGCGATCACCCGCCCTCGGCGCGCTGCTTGAGCCCGTCCGCGGCGTCGCCCAGGAGCATGTCCCGCACCTTGGACTCGGCCGGGCCGCGCAGCAGCATGCCGAGCATGCGGCCCGGGTCGGCCTCGAGCGCGTAGGTCGCGCGCGTGCGCCCGCCCCCGAGGTCCTCGAAGGTCCAGGAGCCGGTGAGCGACTTGGTGTCGCCCTTCTCCTGCACCCAACGGATCGCCGTGGGCTCCTCGTAGGAGAAGCGCAGCACCGAGCGCACCGTCTTCACCTTGGCGTCGGACTCGGTCTCCACCACGAGCGCGCGCTTTTCGCCGTCGCGCTCGAGCACCTCCACGTCCTTCAACGATCCCTGCCACTCCGGCGCGTGGTCGATGTCCGACGCGATCTCATAACAGCGCTCGACCGGAGCATCGACCTCGACGGAGCGCTCACCGCTGATGATTCCCATGGCGCGCGAGCCTATCGCGGGGTTGCCAGGGCGGGCGTGAGCGTCGCCCGGCGCGCGAACAGCACCGCGGCGCCGGCCGTCGACACCACCACGGCCGCCAGCACGGCGGTCGCCCACGAGTACTGCTCGACCAGCGTCCCGCCCACGGCGGCGCCGAGCGACACGCCTGCCACCAGCGCGGTGAGCGGCCACGTGAAGGCCTCGGTCGTGGTGCCGCGCGGTGCCACCCGCTCCACGAGCTGGTTGCGCGATGCGATCAGCGGCGCGATCGGGAGGCCGGCGACGATCGCCACCAGCGCCATCGTTGCGGGCGAGGTCGCGGCGAACAGCGCGGCGAGGGCGAGCGGGAGCGCGAACGTCAGGCGCAGGTGCACGTCGGTAAGCCGCGCGCGCGAGGGCCACGCGCCGTAGAGGAGTCCGGAGACCCCGCTCGCCCCCGACCAGACCGCGAGCAGGAGGCCGGCCAGCTCCTTCGAGCCCTCGTGGGCGCTGAAGGCGGGCAGCACCACCTCGATCGTGCCGAGCGAGAAGCCCACAGGGAGACTCACGAACACGAGCGTGCGCAGGCCGGGCGCAGCGAGCGCGCCCAGCCCGAAGCGGCGCGTACCGGCCTCGGGCGCGTCGGGGCGGCCGCGGCCGTGCAGGCTGGCCAGCAGCATCGAGGTGCCGCCAAGCACGCAGGCCGCGGACAGGGCGAGCGCGTACTCGGGGCCGACCGTCGCGACGAGCACGGTCGTTAGCAGCGGACCCGTCACGAAGATGAGCTCGATCATCACCGAGTCGAGCGCGTACGCGGCCGGCAGCAGCTCCGGTTGGTCCTTGAGGAGCACCGGCCAGCGCGAGCGCAGCACCGACGAGACGGGCGGGATCGCCGACCCCGCCGCGAACGCGGCCACCGCCAGCACAGCGGGTACCGCGTCCGCGGCGCCGAGCAACCAGACGAGCACCAGGCCGACCGCGTGGGCGAAGGCGAGCGGCAGGAGCGCTCGCTCGCCGCGCCAGTCCACCAGCCGTCCCTGGAGCGGAGCGCCGACCGCGCTGCCGAGCGCAAGCGCGCCCGTGCACACGCCGGCGACGGCGAACGAGCCGGTCACCTCCTGCACGTAGAGCAGGATCGCGAGGCCGCTGATGCCGATCGGCAGACGGCCGATGAGCGTCGCGAGAACGATGGCGGCGACGCCCGGAGCTCTCAGGATGCGTACGTACCCGCCCACGCTCTGAGGATGGCAGCCGCTCGGCTTACGCAATGCTGTGCGACCGATGGAACCGGACGTTGTGGAGATCCGCGTGCTCGGCTGCCTCGTCGAGAAGCAGCGCACGACGCCGGACGTCTATCCGCTGACACTGAACTCGCTGCGGCTCGCCTGCAACCAGTCGACGAACCGCGACCCGGTCGTCGAGTACGACGAGAACACGGTGCGCGGTGGCATCGACCGGCTGGTCGCGCGGAAGTGGGCCACGCTCGCGAGCTGGTCGAACCGGCGCTCGATGAAGTACAGGCACACGCTCGACGTGGCCCTCGCTCTGGACGACGCCGAGCTAGCGGTGCTCACCGTGCTCATGCTGCGCGGGCCACAGACGCCCGGCGAGCTCCGCACCCGCACCGAGCGGATGCACCGCTTCGCCGACGCGGACGAGCTGGCCGCCGTGCTCGCCCGGCTCGCCGAACGCGAGCTGGTGGCGAGCCTCGGAAAGCGGCCGGGGCAGCGCGAGGAGCGCTACACGCAGCTGGTCGGGCAGGCCGGCGACGACAGCGCCGAGCCGGCGGAGCCGCGGCCCGCCCCCGCCGGGGAGACGCCGCCCGCCGGGGAGACGCCACCCGCCGCCGCGCGCGACAGCGCTCCGGCCCCCGCGCGCGAGACGGGCGTCGGCGGAGTCGCGCGCGTGGAGGAGCAGATCGCCGAGCTGCGCAGACAGATCCAGGCGCTGCGCGATGGACGCGCATAAGCGCTCGGTCGCCGTGGTGCTGGAACGCCCCGCCGGCGTGCTGCTCGTGCGGCGCCCCGACCACGACGAGGATCTGCCCGGCGTCTGGGGGCTGCCCGCCGTGAGCCTCGGCGACGGCGAGTCACAGGAGGACGGCGTCCGCCGCGCGGGCCGCGAGAAGCTCGGTGTCGAGCTGGGTCCCGTCCGGCCGCTCGGCGCGGACGGTCCGATGACCGACTGGGAGGCGCGGATCGTGACCGGCGAGCCCTCCGTTCCGCAACGGGGACCCAACACCCAATACGCCGAGCTCCGCTGGGGCGCCCTCGCCGAGCTCGCGCCGGCCGCTCGCCAGGGCTCGCTCTGCTCGCGCGTGCTGCTCCGGGCCCGCGGTCTAGATTGGACGACGTGAGCTCACGGCCTGGAGTGCTGGCGCGCGGACCGTGGCGAGCGGACCAGGTCGAGGCCGTCTGGCGCGAGGACGCCTACGAGGTCGCGGCCGACGTCCACCGCCTGGCCGACGGCGCCGTCGACGATCTGCGCGAGCGCGGCTCGCCCTCGCACGACGGCATGGCCACCCGGTTGGTGAGCTGGCACGCGGACGACGGCCTGCTCCGCCTCGAGCTCCAGCCGGTGCGCTGGGCGCTGCGCCTGCTCGACGACGCCTCGGACAGCCTCACCGCGCTGTGCGTGGTCCGCTCGGCGGACGGCCGCTGGCGGGCCGGCCGCCGCGCCGGCTGGGTCTCGAGCTGGGCGAACCGCTGGGCGCTGGGGGCGGGCGGTGCGGTGGACCTCGGCGAGAGTCCCGCCGAGACGCTCACCCGCGAGCTTCAGGAGGAGTGGCAGATCGAGCCGGATGCGCTCTCGGTCGAGGCCCTGATCGCGCTGCCGAACGGAATGAACATGCTGGTCGGGCTCGCCACCGTGCCGGACAGCTGCGCGCCCGTGCCGGACGCCGAGCACGACGAGTGGGCCTGGTGGCCCGCCGACATAGACGACTGGCCCGCCGAGGCGGACGAGCGCCTCAAGCTGATGGCAGCCCTACTGGGCAGCTGACGCCCGTCCCGCCGATCCCGCAATAGCCGTTCGGGTTCTTCGCGAGGTACTGCTGGTGGTAGTCCTCGGCGTAGAAGAACTCCGGGGCGTCGACGATCTCCGTGGTGATGTCGCCGTAGCCGGCGGCGCCGAGGCGCTCCGCAAAGCGCTCGCGCGATGCCTCGGCGGCCTGCCGCTGGGCGTCCGAGGTCACGTAGATCCCGGAGCGGTACTGGGTGCCCATGTCGTTGCCCTGGCGCATCCCCTGGGTGGGGTCATGGCCCTCCCAGAAGACCCTCAGCAGCTCGTCGTAGGAGAGCTCCTCGGGCCGGAAGGCCACGAGCACGACCTCGTTGTGCCCGGTGCGCCCGCTGCAAACCTCCTCGTAGGTCGGGTTCGGCGTGAACCCGGCGGCGTAGCCGGCGGCTGTCGTGTAGACGCCCGGTGTCTGCCAGAAGCCGCGCTCGGCGCCCCAGAAGCAGCCCATGCCGAACACGGCCGTCTCGACCCCGTCGGGGAAGGGCCCTTCGAGCGGCGTGCCGAGCACGAAGTGCGTTTCTGGCACGTCAAAGGAGCGGGTGTCCCGGCCGGGGAGCGCGTCCGCCGGCTCGGGCATCGCGGTCTTGTCGCGGAACAGGAAGCTCATGTCATCAAGGGTAGTCTCCGCCGCTCCATGGAGCTCGACTATTTCGCGCCGGATCTGAAGGGCGAGCGGTTCCACGAGACGATCAACGAGCTGCGGCGCGAGACCTGGCTCGCGAAGTCCGAGCTCGGGTACTTCGTGCTCGACCGCGAGGCGGGCTCGTTCTTCCTGCGCACGAAGAGCGCGACCTTCCCCGGGCTGCGGATAGCGGAGATGTTCGGGGTGGAGGAGGGGCCACTGCTCGAGCAGATGCGCCGCAACATCCTCCACATCAACGGCGACGCGCACCGGCGTCTGCGCAACCTGGTGAACCCGGCCTTCACGCCGCGCGCGGCCGACCGCTGGCGGCCCGCCATGCGCGACTTCCTCGAACGCCTGTGGGCGCCGCTCGAGGGGCGCGGAAGCTGCGAGTTCGTCGGGGACTTCGCGAAGCCCTACCCGTCGCTCACGATCGCGACGGTCATGGGCGCGCCGCTCGAGGATGCGCCGAAGCTGCACGAGTGGTCGAACATGATCCAGCGCCAGTTCGACCCGCCGAGCCTCATGAACGAGCGAGAGGCGATCGAGCGGGCGTGCGGGGAGTTCTACGAATGGGCGGGCGCCCTGATCGAGCGTCGCCGCGACGACCCCGGCGAGGACCTCATCTCGACGCTGATCGCGGCGTCGCACGAGGGCGATCGCCTCGATGACGCCGAGTGCATGAACCTGGTGCTGAACGTGCTCGTCGGCGGCGTGGACACGACGCAGTCGCAGCTCGCCCACGGGCTGCACGTGTTCGCGTCCCATCCCGACCAGTGGGAGCTGCTCGCCGAACGGCCGGAGCTGGCGTCCGCGGCGGTGGAGGAGCTGCTCCGCTACGAGCCGATCACGCCGTTCACGGCGCGGCTGCTCCACGAGGAGGTCGAGTACCGCGGCGTGACGTTCCCCGCCGACAGCATCGTGATGGTCTGCTCGTTTGCCGGGAACAGGGACGGTGTGGACGGCGACGCCGAGGCATTCGACATCACGGCCGACCGTGGCGACGCGAAGCCGCTGACCTTCGGGGCCGGAATCCACTACTGCCTCGGCGCCAACCTCGCCCGCGCCGAGCTGCAGGAGGCGCTCGCCTTCCTTCCGGCGCGCATGCCTGGGCTGGCCCTCGCCGACGAGCCGCACCTCGGCTCGATCCACGGCATCTACGGGCTCGAGCGCCTGCCGCTGTCATGGACCTAGGGCTCGCGCACTTCCAGACCGACTACGGCATCCCGCCGGCGGAGCTGGGGCGGCTGGTCGAGGAGCGTGGCTTCGAGTCGCTCTTCCTCCCGGAACACACGCACATCCCGGTGAGCCGCGACACGCCCTACCCCGCGGGCGGGGAGCTCCCCCGGGAGTACAGCCACACGCTCGACCCGTTCGTGGCCTTGGCCGCCGCCGCCGCGACCACGGAACGGCTCCGAATCGGAACCGGCGTCTGCCTGGTCATCGAGCGCGATCCCATCATCACGGCGAAGGAGGTGGCGACGCTCGACCACATCTCGGGCGGCCGCTTCCTGTTCGGGGTCGGCGCGGGTTGGAACCGCGAGGAGATGCGCAACCACGGCACCGACCCGGAGACGCGCTTCAGGCGCATGCGCGAGAGCGTCGAGGCCATGAAGGCGATCTGGACCCAGGAGGAGGCCGAATACCACGGCCGCATCATCGACTTCGACCCGATCTGGTCGTGGCCGAAGCCGGTGCAGAAGCCGCACCCGCCGGTGCTCGTGGGCGGGCTCGGCGAGCGGGTATACGACCGCGTGGTGGCCTACGGCGACGAGTGGATTCCGAACCGGGTGCAGAGCCCCGAGCAGCTCGGCGAGCGGATCGCGGAGCTCCAGCGCCGCGCCGGGGCGGCGGGTCGCGCCCCGATCCCCGTGACGGTGTTCGGCGCCAAGCCCGACGTGGGCTTGCTGGAGCGCCTACGCGACGCGGGCGTCACGCGCGCGCTGTTCTACCTGAGCGCGGGGGAGCCGCCTGAGGAGCAGCGGGAGCTCGACGAGCTCGCCGAGGTGGCGGCGGCGTGGGACGGTTAGCCGGCGAAGAGCGTTAGGTCCGGCTCGCGCTCGCCCTTCAGCACCTGGACGTCGACCTCGACGCATTCGATGCCTCGCGACTCCGCGAGCGTCCGTGCCTGGGGCTTGATCGTCTGTGCGGCGAGCACGCCACGGCAGCGGTGAAGGCCCGGCTCCTCGCAGATGCGCTCCAGGTAGCGCGTGAGCTGCTCGACGGCGTCGATGGTGCCGATGCGCTTGATCTCGACAGCCACGAACTGGTCGTCCTCGTCGCGGCACATCAGGTCGACCGGTCCGATGTCGGTCGGCCACTCGCGCCGCATGAGCCGGAGCCCCTCGGGCGGAGCGTCCGCGAGCAGCTCCTGAAGCTCCCGCTCGACGCCCTCCTTCTCGAGCGCGGCCGCCTCGCCCATGTCATGCGTCACGTCGGAGAGCACCTCGGCGATGTGGATCTCGATCCGCTCGTCCGCCGCCTTCTTGCGAACGAGGATCCGCCCGGGCTCCTCCTCGATGACGGTGGGAGGAGTCATCCAGTTCTGCGGCTTGAAGCCACCCGTGTCGGCATGGACCATGACCGACCCGTCCGACTTCAACATCAGCAGCCGAAGCGCCTCGGGGAGGACGGTGGAGAGGCGGCCGGAGTAGCGGACCTCGCAGCGAGCGACGATGAGGCGCATCGGGCCAACCTAGGCCGCGACGCGGACGTTCACCGACGTCGTTTACGGCGCCGGGCCAGCAGCCCCCCGCCGATGCCCAGCGCGGCCAGTCCCGCGGCGATGACGGTCGGCCGGGCGCGCAGGCGCTTGTACTCGCCCTCCACCGACGGCCATACCGCGCCCTCGATCAGCTCCGACGCCGTGTCCGGCGTGGCGGTCAGGTCGGACACGGGGATCGGCTCGGAGAAGGCCACCTGCACGCGGCGGGGGACCGGGAAGCCGCCGCGGAAGATCTTCTCGGTGCCAGTGATCGCACACGGGACGAGCGGGGCGCCGGTCTCGAGCGCGATGCGGCCCGCGCCGCGGCGGGGGTGGCCGAGCTGGTCTGGGTCGCGGATGCGGGTGCCCTCGGGGAAGAGCGCCAGGAGGCCGCCCTGGCGGAGCACCGTGCGGGCGGTCTCGAGCGCGTCCTCGTCGGCCTGGCCGCGGCGTACCGGGAACGCGCCGAGCCGGACGAGCAGGCGCCCGTAGCGAGCCTCGATCAACTCGGTCTTCGCCATGAAGCGCACGTGGCGGGGCGTGCAGACGGCGATGAAGAACGAGTCCCAGAAGCTCTTGTGGTTCGGCGCGACGATCGCCGGCCCGGACGCCGGGATGTGCTCGGCGCCGGATATGTGCATCCGGAAGTAGAGCCGGAACAGCGGTGACACGATCCCCCGCACGAGCGCGTACAGCCAGCGCGAGACGCCCTTCTCGCGAGCAAGCCGGTGGGCTTCCTCATTGCTCATGCCGCCGGAAGCTATAGGCGTTTCCGGTCGCGAGGCTCAGGGTACGGCCAACGTATGAGCATCATCGACAAGATCACGGGACGTACGAAGAAGGCCGCCGGCGACATCACCGGCGACGGCTCCCTCCGCGCCGAGGGGAGGCGCGAGGAGCGCAAGGGCGAGGAGAAGGAGAAGCTGGCCGACGCGCAGGACCGGGTCGAGGAGAAGGCCCAGGATGTGGCCGACCTCGAGCGCCGCACCTAGCCGCGCGGGCCAAGGATCAAGAACTGACGTCTGGACGGGCGCCTCCTGGGCGCCCGTCCGTCGTTCGACCGGCGTACCGTAGGACGGCGCGATGAACGAAAACCCGAGCATCTCGCCGGCGCAGATCGCGTACCGGACGGTGCTGCTGGCCGCTGGCCTGCTCCTGTTCGGTCTCCTGTTCCAGCAGCTCGTGACGCTGCTGCTGGCGATCCTGATGACGGTGATCGTCGCGATCCCGCTCGACGCGGCCGCCAAGCGGCTCGAGCGCTACCGCATCCCGCGCCCGGCCGGCGCGCTCCTGACGCTGCTGGCCGGCATCGGGATGGTCGTCCTCATCATCTATCTGCTGATCCCGCCGTTCGTGGATCAGACGAACCAGTTCGTGGACGACGTCCCGGCGATCGTCAAGGACCTCGAGCACGTGTACGCGGACGTGACCGGCCAGAGTGCGGGCGAGGTCGGCGACAAGGTCCAGAACTTCCTTCAGCGCTACACCGAGAACCCGAACCGGCTGATCGGGCCGCTCACGTCGATCGGCCTGAACATCGCCGGGATCCTCGGCGCGCTCGTTCTGATCCTGATCACCGCGTACTACATGGCGATCAGACCCGACCCTCTTGTGAACGGGCTCGTTCGGCTCGCGCCGCCACCGCGGCGCGAGCACCTGCGCTACGTGCTCGGGCGGATCCGCCAGTCGTGGATCGGCTGGATGGAGGGCGTCGCGATCGACATGCTCATCACGGGCGTGATGCTCTACATCGCGCTCACGCTCGTGGGGCTCGACTTCGCGATCTTCTTCGCGGTGCTCTCAGCCCTGCTCGTGGTGGTGCCGTACTTCGGCGCGATCGCGGGCGCCATCCCGCCGACGCTGTTCGCCCTGACCGACTCGCCCGGCAAGGCCATCCTCGTGCTCGGCGCCTACATCCTGGTGCAGCAGCTCGAGAGCAACGTGACGATCCCGATCATCATGGCCCAGCGTGTGCGGCTACACCCGGCCGTGATCGCGATCGGCGTGGTGGTGGTGGGCCAGCTGTTCGGGTTCGTCGGCCTGTTCGTGGCCGTGCCGATCCTGTCACTGATCATCATCGCCGTGGAGGAGTTCTGGGTGAAGCCGGTGGAGGGGGGCCACGCGGAGGTCCGAAGATCGGAGCTCGCCCTGCCCGACGCGGTCGAGCAGGAGGTCACGCCGGACCTGAACGAGGCGAAGCCGCTTCGGCCGGCGTCCTGACTCAGAGCAGCTTCGTCAGCGCGATCACCGCGCCGATCAGCACGAAGATCACGATCAGGACCTGGAGCACGATCCAGAAGCGGGGCAGCTGCACGGCGGCCGGCGCTACTCGATGATCGCCTGGCGCAGTGCGATTGCCACGGCGTGCACGCGCGTGTCGGCCTCGAGCTTGAGGATCGCGCGCTTCGTGTCCGACTTGACCGTCTCGGTGCTCAGCCCGATCCGGCGCGCCACCTCCTCGGTGTGGAGGCCCTCGGCGAGCAGCTGCAGGATCTCGCGCTCGCGCTCGGACAGCGGGGCGTCCGGTCCCACGGCCGACATGAGCAGCGTCGGCGACAGCGACGGGTCCACGAACGGCTTCCCCCCGGTCACCGTCCTGATCGCGCGCAGCAGGTCCTCGGGCGGCGAGCCCTTCATCACGTAGCCGCGCGCGCCGGCCGCAATGGCGTCCGACAGCAGGCGCTTGTCGCCGTACGCCGAGAACATCACGGTCTTGACCTCGGGCGCGGCCTCGGCGATCCGCTTCACGGCCGAGATGCCGTCGATGCCCGGTAGCCGCACGTCCATGATCACGACCTCCGGGCGGAGGCGCTTCACCGCGTCGATCACGTCCTCACCGTTCTCGACCGATCCCACGAGCTCAAGGTCGGGGGCCAGCCCGAACATGAGGCCGAGTCCTTGACGCACCGTCGGATGGTCGTCGACGGCGAGACAACGAGTGGCCTGAGACATCGTGTCCACCCTAGTACGTACTCCGCGAAAGAGCCATCGTCCTATGATGCGGCCCGTGTTCTCCTCAATGGTGGTCGGCACCGATGGCTCGGAGACCGCGGGCGAGGCCGTCCGCCAGGCGGGTGAGCTAGCGCAGCAGGTGGGCGCGAAGGTGCATCTGGTGAGCGCGTACGAGCCCGTGCCCGAGGGACGTCTCCGCGAGGAGCGTCAGCAGGTGCCCGACGACCTTCAGTGGATGGTCAACCCGCGCGAGGACGTGGCCGAGACGCTCGAGAAGGCCGCGGAGCACCTCCGCGAGGCCGGCGTGAACGTAGAGACGCACGCGCGCGAGGGCGACCCCGCCGACGCGATCCTCGACGTGGCCGAGGAGGAGCGCGCCGACCTGATCGTCGTCGGCAACAAGGGCATGACCGGCGCCAAGCGCTTCCTGCTCGGCAGCGTGCCGAACAAGGTCTCGCATCACGCTCCCTGCAGCGTGATGATCATCCGCACGACCTAGCGCAGCGCCTGCGCGGCGTCCACGAGGCCGGCACCGTAACGGTCCGGCCTGTCCGTCTTTCGCGCGGTCGCCTCGAGGTGGTCCTCGACCTGGCGCGGCGTCGGGTTCGGCCCCAGTCGCTTGCTCGCGATCACAAGCGCAGCGACCGCCGAGACGTGCGGCGCGGCCATCGAGGTCCCCTCGTAGTCACGCGGGAGTCCGAAGCGGCGCACGCTGTGCGAGAACGTCTGCTGCAGGATCACCCGGCCGATCTGGTCGGGATTGCAGTGCGCGCTGTCCCAGGCGCTGTCGGAGTTCGGAGCGTCCGCGCCGCCGCCCGGCGCGACGATGTCGAGGTCGTTGCCCGAGTTCGAGTAGTCCGCTTGGCACCCGGTGGCGGTGGTGGCGCCGACGGCGAGGACCGAGTGGAAGCGCGCCGGGTAGGCCACCGCGGTCTCGGGCCCGTTGCCCCCGGCCGCCACGACGAGCGACCCGCGCCTCGTCGCGTAGCGGATCGCGCTCACGACGTCGGGGATCTCGGCCGCGCGCACCTCGGGAGGGAACTCGAGCGAGAGGTTGATCACGTCGGCCCGGTAGCGGCCGGCGTAGCGGATGGCGCGGGCGATGTCCGCCGAGTCGCCGCCGCCGCGGCGGTCCAGCACGCGCAGCGGCATGATCTTCGCGTTGTACGCGATCCCCGCGGTGCCGACGCCGTTGTTCGTCGTCTGGGCGATCGTGCCGGCCACGTGCGTCCCGTGTCCGTAGGCGTCGTTCGGGTGGCCGTCGTGCTGGAGGAAGTCCCAGGGGCGGACGAAGGTCGAGCGGCGCAGGTCGGGCGCGCGAAGGTAGCGTCCGTAGCGCTCGTAGGCCACACCGCTGTCGATGACGGCCACGACGGCGCCGCGCCCGCCGGGCGCCCCCAGGCCCGCTGCCAGCGTCCAGGCCTCCTCGAGGTTGATGCCGTAGCTCCCGAAGAAGTTCCACTGGAGCCTGGAAGAGGGGTCGCTGGTGGGGCCGGCGGCCGCGTGCGCGCGCCAGTTCGGCACCGCGTACGCCACGTTGGGGTCCTGCCGCAGCTCGGCGAGCGTCTCGCGCACGGACTCGCCGTCCTCGATCTGGAGCTCCTGGGAGCCGCCCGGCAGCCCAGCGATGGGCTTCGCCCCGGCTTCGGCCGCAACGTCCGCCGCGACGCCACCGCCCGTGCCGGGCTCGTAGCGCACGATCACCTGGTCGGGCACGTAGTCTCCCGCCCGCGCGCCCGCGGGGAGAAAGAGCAGCGCCCCGAGCGCCGCGGTCATGAGGAGAAGGCGTTTTGGCATTGGGCTACGGTGAGTCCGGAGTGTACGAACGCATGAACAAACTGCCCACGCGGAAGTTGTGACGCGTGAGCGTCACGCGCGGCTTCTTCCCACGAGACGACTACTTCATGCGTCTGGCTCTCCGCGAAGCGGAACGTGCGCTCGAGCATGACGACGTGCCGATCGGCGCCGTGATCGTCCACGAGGGCGAGGTGATCGCGGCTGCGCGCAACGAGCGCGAGCTGCGCGGCGACCCCACGGCCCACGCCGAGGTGCTCGCGCTGCGCGAGGCGTCGGCCCATCTTGGACGCTGGCGGCTGCTCGATACGGCGCTCTACGTGACGCTCGAACCCTGTGCCATGTGCGCCGGCGCGATCGTGCTGGCGCGCGTGCCGAGGGTCGTCTACGCGGCCGAGGATCCCAAGGCCGGAGCGGCCGGGAGCGTCCTCGACGTGCTGGGCGAGCCGCGGCTGAACCACCGTCCCAGCGTCGACCGCGGCCTCATGGCCGAAGAGGCGGCTGGACTCTTGCGGGCATTCTTCGCTTCAAGGCGATAGCTAAGCGCTACTGCTGCCGATAAGGATCTCGATGCCGGTGGATCCGAAAATGATCCTGCAAGGAATCGAGTCCAAATACGGACCCCTGGCCGAGGGGGTTCCGTCGGTTGCGTACGTCTACGAGCCGGGGATCCAGGGCCAGTGCCTCTACATCAGCCCGTCCATCGAGCGGGTGCTCGGCTACTCGCAGGACGAGTGGCTGGACGACGGCGGCCTCTGGGACCGGCTGCTCCATCATGAGGATGCGGACCGCGTCCTGGCCGCCGAGGCCGAATGCGCGCGCTCGGGCGAGGCCCTGGTCCAGGAGTACCGGATCAGCCGCGCCGACGGGCGCGTGATCTGGATCCGCGACGAGATGACCGTCGTGCGCGGCGACGACGGCACGGCGCCGCCTCTGTTCTACGGAGTCTTCCTCGACGTGACCGATCGCAAGCGTATGGAGGCCGAGCTCGAGCGGCTCGCGCTGTACGACCTGCTCACGGGCCTGCCTAACCGCGCGCTCTTCACCGACCGTCTCGGCCACGCGATCGAGCGGCGCGGCACGACCACCGCCACGGCCGTCTATTTCATCGACGTGGACCGCTTCAAGCGGATCAACGACAGCCTCGGCCACGCCGCCGGCGACGAGGTGCTCCGCGAGGTGGCCGCGCGCATCCAGCGAACGCTCCGGCCGGACGACACCGTCGCCCGCTTCGGCGGAGACGAGTTCACGATCCTGTGCGAGTCGGTGGGCGGGGTGCTCGAGGCCGTCGGCGTGGCGGACCGACTTCAGCGCGAGATCGCGCTGCCGCTGCGCGCGGGCGGCGCCGAGCTGCGGCTGAGCGCTTCGATCGGCATCGCCCTCGCCGAAGCCGGCGAGGAGGTGGACCGCACGCGGCTCGTCGAGGACTCCGACGCCGCGATGTACCGCGCGAAGGAGCGCGGCGGCGCGCGCACGGAGCTGTTCGACGCCGCGATGCGCGAGCGCGCACTCCACGCCATCTCCGTCGAGCAGGAGCTCCAGCACGCGCTCGAGCGCGGCGAACTGCGTCTCTACTACCAGCCGCTCGTGAACCTCGAGACGGGTGAGATGGCCGGTGCCGAGGCGCTGATCCGGTGGGAGCATCCGACGCGCGGGCTGCTCTGCCCCGAGAGCTTCCTCCCGGTCGCGGAGGAGAGCGGCCTGATCGTGCAGGTGGGTGCGTGGGCCGTGGGCGAGGCCTGCAGGCGTCTGCGCGACTGGGATCGTCTCAACGGCGGGTCGGCGTCGTTCGGGCTAGCCGTGAACCTGAGCGCCCGCGAGCTGACTCATCCCGACGTGGTGCCGACCGTGCTCGGCGCACTGCGGCGCTCCGCGCTCGATCCGCAGCGGCTCACGATCGAAGTGACGGAGAGCACCGCAATGGCCGACCGCGACTCCGGCTTCCGCGCGCTGCGCGAGATGAGCGCCGCCGGCGTGCGCATCGCGATCGACGACTTCGGCACCGGCTACTCCTCACTCGACCACCTACGCGAGATGCCCGCGGACATCCTGAAGATCGACCGCTCGTTCGTGGCCGGCATGTCCATCGGCTCGCCGGACTCGGCGCTCGTGGCGGCGGCCGTTGCGATGGGCCGCGCGCTCGACATGCAGGTCGTGGCCGAGGGCATCGAGACCGCTGAGCAGGTCGCCGACCTGCGCGAGTTCGGCTGCCCGCTCGGCCAGGGCTTCCTGTTCGCCCGCCCGCTCCCAGCGGAAGAGCTCGACCGCCTCCTCGAGGCGGACGCGCAGTTCTAGCGTCCCTATCATCACGGACCCCGGAGGGGTGCCGGAGCGGTTGAACGGGGCGGTCTCGAAAACCGTTGACGGCGGTAACGTCGTCCGAGGGTTCGAATCCCTCCCCCTCCGCTAGACCCGGCGAGGAGGCGAGGAGCGCCGCAGCGCAGCGTGTGTTCCACTACCTAGCTGTCCAGCCGAGGTCCATTGGCAACGGCGCGCCGGTGAATGCCGCCCCGGAGGGGCCCAGCAGGAAGGCGACGACGTTCGCGACCTCCAACGGCTCGATGAGGCGCTTGATCGCGTGGGGCGCGAGGATTACGTCCTCCAGCACCCGGTCTTCGGTCATGGCGTGCTGTCGGGCCTGCCCGGCGATCTGCGCGTCCACGAGCGGGGTTCGGACGAAGCCAGGGCAGACGGCGGTGGCGGTCACGCCGTGCTCGGCGCCTTCAAGCGCGAGCGTCTTGATCAGGCCGAGCAGGCCGTGCTTAGCCGACACGTACGCCGACTTGTAGGGCGAGGCGACAAGACCGTGGACGGACGCGACGGCCACGATCCGGCCCGAGCTCGCGACGAGATACGGCCATGCATACCGCGCGAGCAGGAACGGGCTGGTGAGCATCAGGGCGAGCATCAGGTCCCATGCGTCCTCGGGGAACTCCTGAATGGGCGCGATCTCCTGCACCCCCGCGTTCGGGATGACCGCGTCCAGGCCGCCGAAGGTCTCGACCGCAGCGGCCACGGCGTCGCGGTTGCCCTCGTGGGTGCTGAGGTCCGCCACGAAGGGTGTCCCCGCGCTGTGGTGGCCGGGCGTCAAATCCACGGCAAGCACGTTCATCCCTGCGCTGACGAGTCGCTCGCAGATCGCGCTGCCGATCCCGCCGGCCGCACCGGTGACGAGCGCCGTGCCGTGAAGAGCGTCAGTCATCGGCTCTCCGACCGTCTTGTTGACATCTTAGGTCCAAGGATATACGGTGCCATATGCTAACCAAAATGTTCGAGGAACGAACAACAATGCGACTCGCGTCAGACCCACCGCCCGCAGTAGTCATCGAGATTCCGTCGGTCGAGCATCCCGTGCTGCTGCGCGTGCTGCTCGACGAAGCGGACTCCCGGAACGTGCCCATCCGACGCGTGTCGCAGGGCGGTGGCCTGCAGCTGCTGACGGATGCCGAGGTCCGCGAGATGGTCGCCATCGCGAACGAGCGCGGGATCGAGCTGTACCTCTTCGTCTCGACCCGGAACTCCTTCGAGCCGATGGTCGATGCGGACGGGCGCGACGAGGTGGTGGGCGAGTCCGCGTTCCAGGATGCGATCGGAGAGCTGAAGCGGTGCCGGGCGGTCGGCGTGCACGGCGTCCTCGTCGCCGACGTGGGTCTCCTGCGCGTTGCCGGCCAGATGCGTGCAGCGGGCGAGCTGGGCGACCTGAAGATCAAGACGTCGGTCGCGATCGCGCCACGTAATGCGGCCGCGGCGGAGCTGTACGAGGAGCTCGGCGCAACGAGCATCAACCTCGCCGGCAGTGCGTCGGTCCAGGACGTGGCCGCGATGCGCGCACGGCTGGCTCCCGTGACCGGGATCGACCTCTACGTCGAAAGCCCCGACGGGCTGGGAGGTGGGCTCCGCTACCGGCATGCGGCGGACTTCGTCGAGGTTGCGGCTCCGGTGAGCCTCAAGATCGGGCTCCGCAAGATGCCCGATCTCTACCCGTACGGCGCACACCTCGAGCCGGCTGCCGAGCGATCGATGCGCGAGAAGGCGCGCCGTGCCGAGCTGCTGCTCGCGCGGCTGTCTGCCGAGCTCGGGAGCGCGAGGGTCGCGGAGCTGATGGGCACCGACGTCGGAACTCGCTCGGCGGCCGGGGGGCCGCTGGCGAACGATGCATCGGATGTCTCATAGCTGTGCGAAGAGCAACCGCATTGTTTGCACTCTAGACCCATAAACCGAAGCACGAGGAGGAGCGAAATGGAACCCGCCGGACATGAATCGCCTCGAGACACCGCGGCGGAGCTTCGGGTCGACCGGCTGCGCTTTCTTCAGCTTGCAGGGGCCGGAGCGGCCATTCCCACGCTCGCCGGCTTCCTCGCGGCCTGTGGAGACAGCTCGTCAGAAGGTGGGGGTACGGCCGGTGGATTCGACGGCAGCAAGATCCTGTACCTCGGCCTCGAGGGCGAGGACGGCAAGAGCGAAGCGACCGCGTTCCGCAAGCGTCACGATCTCAGGCTGCAGTCCACCTACGTGGCATCGGCCAACGACATCTTCGCGAAGCTCAAGGCGGGCCAGGTCTACGATCTCGCTCTGCTGCCGAACCCGTACGTCCAGCGCATGATCGAGGCCGATCTGATTCAGCCCCTCGACCTCTCGCAGATCCCGAACCAGCAGGATCTGTACCCCAACCTCCGCAAGCCGGAGTGGGGCAGCAAGGGCGGCGACCTCTACGTGATCCCGATCGCGTGGGGGGATGGTCCGTTTGTCTACAACCCCAAGAACGTCACGACCGTGCCAAAATCCGCGGGGGACATTCTCGGTCCCAGCTGGAACAAGCGCTACGTGCTCTTCGACGATCCAGCGGTACCGTTCATGCTGTTCGGCCGGCTCTTGGGATTCGACCCGCCCCACTTGACGTTCGACCAGCTCGATCAGGTTTCCGCGAAAGCGAGTCAGCTTGTCAAGGGCGCGGTCGCGTTCGCCAACGGGTATGAGGACGCGACCGACCTCATCGCTCGCGGGGAGGCCGACCTGAGCTTCAGCGGCGCCGAGTTCATGCTGAACCTCGGCAAGGAGAAGGGGCTTACGCTCGACTACGCGTTCTTCGAGGAGTCCCATGGCGGCGGGTTCGCGGACGGCCTCGCCGTTCCGAAGTCGGCCAAGAACCTCGCCGGCGCGCACGCATACATCAACGAGATGATCAGCCCAAAGGTGAATGCCGCGATCTCGACGACGTTGTCGACGGCGGTCACGAACGAGAAGGCGCGCCCGCTGCTCGCGCCGGATCTGGCAAAGCTGTACAGCTACGAAGCCGTCGAGTCGCCTGACTCGGACCTGAAGTTCGAGGACTGGGTTGCCCCGTCGAACCCGCCTGAGGGAATCGCCTCTCAGGCCGACTGGCTCGAGGCCTGGCAGAAAGTCAAAGCCGGCTAGGCGTGACGGACCCGCTCGGCGACCCCGCGGCGCGCGGACCATGGCGGGCACGGATGCCCCATGGGCCGAAGCTCCTCACGGCGCTCGGTCTCGCGCCAATCAGCATCTACTACGCGCTGCTCTTCGTCGGCTCGATCGGGATCTTCCTGGCGTACAGCTTCTACCGGTTCGAGGACTTCGACTTCGTCCCCGCCTTCCAACTTGGGAACTACGGGGACGTCCTCGGCAGTGAGCTCTACCAGACCCTGATTCTCAGGACGCTGCTGCTTGCGCTCGCCGTGTCAGTCGTGGTCGTAACGGTCAGTTACACGTTTGTGTACCTGATCAACTTCGTGTTTGCCCGCCATCGGGCGCTGCTCTACTTCCTCGTGCTGGTCAGCCTCTTCAGCGGCTACCTGGTGCGGATCTACGCCTGGCGGACTCTGCTCGGCGCTCAGGGGGTGGTGAACGAGGCTCTCTTGACGATCGGGCTGATCGATCGTCCGCTGCGATTCCTGCTCAACGGATGGTTCGCCGTCGGCGTCGCGCTCGTCAACTTCATGATCCCGTTGGCGGTCCTCCCTCTCCATGCCGCGATGGCCAACGTGTCTCCGAAGACCCTCGAGGCGGCACGGGATCTCGGAGCAGGGCCGGTGACGATCTTCCGGCAGGTGCTGCTGCCGCTCACCCGCGGCGGCATCGTGGTCGCGTTCGCGTTCGTGTTCATCGCCTCGGCTGCTGACGTCGTCACGCCGACTCTGCTCGGCGGGGTGCAGGCACAGATGGTCGGCACCGCGGTGCAGGCGCAGTTCGGCACCACCTTCGACTGGCCGTTCGGCGCCGCGCTTTCGTTCACGCTGATGGCGGTCGTCCTGGCCGTCGTGGCCACGTTCGGCTGGACCATGAAGGCGGCCACGCGATGAGGGCCACGGCTGCGCAGAGAATGCCCCGCCACCTCGGCGCGAAGCTGTTCGTCGCGGCGTTGCTGGTGTTCCTCTTCGCACCGGTCGTGATCGTCGTAATGTTCTCGTTCAACTCATCAGCTGAGCTGCACCTAGCCGGTCTCTCCACGCGTTGGTATCAGGATGTGTTCGCCGACCCGGAGGCGATGCAGGCTCTGAAGCACTCTGCGATCGCGGCGGCGGCGACCGCCGTCGGGGCGCTCGCGCTCGGCATGTCCGCGGCGCTCGCGCTGATGCGCGTTCCGCAGCGCCTGCGCCCGATCGCGCTCGGCCTGTCGGCCTTGCCGATCGCAGTGCCGGGACTGATGATCGCGTTCGGTCTCGCGGTGCTGTACCGCCAACTGAACTTCGAGCAGAGCCTGGGCCTCACGATTTCCGGGCATGTGCTGATCGCCCTGCCGTTCGTCCTCTTGACTATGAGTTCGGCCCTTGACCGCTTCAGCTTCTCCATGCTGGAGGCCGGCCGCGATCTGGGCGCGTCGGCCCCGCGTCTCTACTGGTCGATCGTCCTGCCGATCCTGCGACCGGCGATCGAGGGCGCCGCGCTGTTGGCGATGGCGGTATCGCTCGACGAATTCCTCATCGCCTTCTTCACGGCGGGCGCCGATACGACGCTTCCGATGCTGATCTGGGCGCGGGTGGTGCGTGGCGTCGACCCCTCGCTGAACGCGCTCGCGGCGCTGTTGCTTATAGCGACGACTGCGCTCGCCCTGTTGGCTGCACGGCGGACGAGGCCCCGTTGGTGATTCGAGCTGAGCTGACACAAGCGGGTGTCCGTCAAGCCGCGATCTCACTGGAAGGCGTGACGAAACGATTCGGCGGGTTCCGTGCCGTCGACGACGTGACGCTCGAGATCGGGGAGGGCGAATTCTTCTCGCTGCTGGGTCCCAGCGGTTGCGGGAAGACGACCTGCTTGCGGATGATGGCCGGGTTCGAGCAACCAGACAGCGGTGCGGTCAGGTTGGGGTCGAGGGACGTCACAGGCACGCCGGCGAATCGTCGCCCGGTCAATCTCGTGTTCCAGAGCTACGAGCTCTTCCCGCACATGACGGTGTTCGACAACGTGGCCTTCGGGCTCAAAATCAAGCGTGTCGGTCGCACTGAGATCGAGGCGCGCGTCACGCGGACGCTCGAGAGCGTGACCGCCGCCCACCTCGCGGCGCGGTACCCGCGGGAGCTGTCGGGCGGGCAGCAGCAGCGCATCGCCCTAGCGCGGGCGCTCGTGAACGAGCCGGGCGTGCTGCTTCTGGATGAGCCATTGAGCGCGCTGGACGTGAAGCTGCGCAAGCAGATGCAGCAGGAGCTCAAGCAGATTCAGCACCGGCTTGGCACGACCTTCGTGTACGTCACCCACGATCAGGAGGAGGCCTTCGTCATGTCCGATCGCATCGCGGTGATGAATGAGGGGCGCATCCTTCAGGTCGCCGTCCCTCGCGAGATCTACGAGCGCCCCGCGACGCGGTTCGTCGCCGACTTCGTCGGATCGCTGAACGTCTTTCCGTTTCGGATGGACGAGCGCGCCGCAGGCCTGGCCACGATGCTCGTGGAGGACGGGCAGCGCATCGTGGCGAAGCTCGACGCATCCGGCCGTGCGGCGACGCATCTCGGGGTGCGACCGGAGCGAATCCGCGTGCAGCTTGCGGAGACTGCGGAGGCGTCTGCGACACGGCTCGTTGGGGTCGTCGAGTCGATCGACTACTTCGGGACGTCGACCCGTCTCCAGGTCGCAACCGCGGCGGTGGGAGTTGTGGTCTGCGAGAGCGCGAACACCGGCACTGCAGTGCCCGAGCAGGGAGAGCGCGTGAGCCTCACCTGGGACTTGGACGCCGCATTCGGACTCCCGCCGGAAGATGCTCGATGAGCAACCCGCTGAGTCTCGTCCGGACGGAGGGCGGCTTCCTCTTCAGCTCGGGGCAAGTCGGGATCGACTCGGACACGGGATGGCGGCCGGCCGATTCGCTGCGCAGGTGGGCGTGGCGTTCGCGAATCTCGACCGTGTCCTACGCGAGGCCGGCGGCTCGCTCGCCACGGGGGTGAAGACCACGGTCTACCTCGTCCGCAGGGAGGGCTTCGCTGCGATGAACGAGCTCTATCGATCCACGTTCGCCTTGCCGTACCCCGCGCGTTCCACGGTCGTCTGCGACCTCGTCAGGCCCTCGTTGCTCTTCAGATCGAGGCGATCGCGACGGTCGCGGGCGGACGGGCCGCAGATCGGCGCTAGAGAATCGCCAATGGCCAACCCGCCGGGGCGTGTCCCCCGATGGCCGTCGTGGCGAGCCGTGCCGTCTCAGCGGTTGCTTCCACGACGCTGCCAAGTCGTTCGTCGTCGAGGCGAGCCGGCATGCTTGTGACGCTCAGAGCGAGGACCGCGACGCCCTCCGGGCCGAAGACGGGCACGCCGACGCACCGCACTCCCTCGCGGGACTCGGCCTCGTCCAGGGCATAGCCGACCGACGCCACGCCGTCGAGCGCGCGCAGCAGATCGGTCCGCGAGCTGATGGTCGCGGAGGTCTTCACGGGCAGGTCCTCGTCGAGGTAGAGCTGCAGCAGCTCCTCCCGCGATTTCGTCGCAAGCAGCGCCTTCCCGAGCGCGGTCGCGTGGGCCGGCACGCGCGATCCGATCTGTGCCGCCATGTTCGGTCCGTCGTCCGGCACGGCGCCGGCGACGTGGACGAGGTGCGTGTGGTCGAGCACGCCGACATGGATCGTCTCCGAGACCGAATGGGCGAGCTCGGCGATGATCGGCTGCAGGGTTGTCGGCGTGTCGAACTTGTTCGTCAGGAGCACGCTGAACCCCAGCGAGGTGGATCCCACGGTAACGATCGTGCTGCGTGCCGTTGCGTCGCCGCGCCGCTCGATCCAGCCGCCGCGCTCGAGGACATCGCAGAGGCGGTAGGTCGAGCTGCGGTTGAGCCCGCTTTGCTCGGCCAGCTCCGCGGGCGTCAGCGGCCGGTCCGCGAGGCCGATCTGGTCCAGCAGGGCGAGCCCCTTCTCGAGGCTGCTCAGGTCCAAGCGGGGGTCCCGCTTCCGATCGGTCCGCCGTCCGCGCTCACCGTGGCCACTCTACTGCCACCGCAGCAGGCGGCGGGCGTTGCGATCGGTGATGGCGGCGCGCTGGTCGTCGGTCAGATCGAGCTCCTGGAGGTGGCGAAGGCGGGTCGCGACATAGGGCTGGTCGCCACGGTCTCCAAGACCGCCATCGGTGCCGAACAGGATGCGCTCGACGGGGCAGTCGTCGACGACGCGCCGCATCGCGTAGGGCGGCAGCCCGCACATGCAGATGTGGAGGTTCTCGTTCTCGTTCACCGCCACGATCGCTTCGCGCCACATGTCGTGGAGGCCGCCGTGGCCGAGCACCATCGGCGTGCGTGGATGACGGCCCGCAAGCGCGGCGATTTGCAGCGGCGTGCTGTATGGCGGCGTCCCGTCGTGAAACAGGATCGGAGCCTGGTTTCGTGCGGCCACCTCGCAGATGGGATCCATGAAGGGCTCGTGCGGCGCGAAGCCCTGCAGCCATGGATGGAACTTGATCCCCCGGAGGCCGAGTTCGCCGAGCGCCCGCTCGACCTCGTCCGGGGCCGCCGGGTCGCGTGGGGCGCACGTCCCGAACCCGACGAGGCGGTCCGGTGCGGCGGCGACGTAGTCGCGGAGGCCGTCGTTGCCAGGGCGCGACGGGTCCAGCAGCCCGTCGATCGTGAACACGACGCTTACGTCGACCCCCACGCCGTCCATGAACTCGACGTAGGTCTTCGCGTCGAATCCGCTCGCGCCCCACGCCCCCGAGGGACTCGGCTGGTGTACGTGGAAGTCGATCATCGCGCGCTGCGCACCCGGTCGAGCAGCGGCCACGCCGGCGCCCCGTCGCGGGCACCGCGATCGAGGGTGGCTCGTGCCGCCCGCTCCGCTCGGCGATACACGGAGACTGCATCCACCCGAGTCGGCTGGCGCTCCTCGAGCACCACTCGGCCGTCGACGACCACCGAGTGGATGCTCTTCGCCCCCGAGCTGTACACCAGCTCCGTGATCATGTTGTTCAGCGGGAACTGCTCCGGCACGTCGAGCGCGCGAATCACGAGGTCGGCGCGCTTGCCGGGCTCGATCGAGCCGATCATGTGCTCGAGGCCCACCGCGCGCGCTCCGTTGATCGTCGCCATCGCAAGCGCGTCGCCGGCGTCGAGGATGTCGCGACGCTGATGCTGCTCGCGCGCGGTGAGCACGGCCAGATACGCCTCCTGCCCGATGTCGAAGCTGTTCGCGAAGTTCGAGATGTCGCACCCGAGCGCGATGTTGGCCCCGCGCGCGTGAAGGGCGGCGTGGTGGCCGCGGAACGTGCCACCGAAGCCCCAGATCATCGAGGCCGCCGGGCACCACGCGATCGAGAGCCCGCTCCGAACGATCGGGTCGAGCTCGTCCTCGCGGAGCACGTTCATGTGCGCGAACGTGCAGTTGGCGCCGAGCAGCCCGATCTCCTCCTGGTGGACGAGGGGGTGCCTGCCCATCCGCGTGTCGTCTGCGGCGGCATCCGCGTGCTCGCAGGACTGGTGCTGGTTCAACACCACACCCTCCCGGTCGGCCAGCGCCTTCGCCGCGAGCGCCAGCTCGTCCGTCGCCGTGCCCATCCCGATCAGCGCAACGTGACCGCGCACGAGCGCGTCCGGATCGCGGTTGCGCTTGAGCTGCCCGCCGAGCATGTCGAGCGACTGCTCCAGGGAGCGGCTTGCCAGCCGGCCATCCCTGGCTCCCTGTCCCCCTCCCGCCGGCGTGACATCCTGGATGAACGGATCCCCGAGCAGCGCGCGGATGCCGACGGCCTCCGCCGCCTCGGCGGCGGCGTCGGGCGAGAACGCCGTACCCGCTTCGAGGAAGCAGGTGGTCCCGTTGCGGAGCATCTCGACCCCGGCCAGCAGCGCCGAGGAGTGCTCGATCTCGTCCTCCATCTTCTCCACGAAGGGGCGCTGGGCCGCGGAGAACTCGCTTAGGGAGCAGGTGTCGCCGAACGCGCCGCGGAGCAGGTGGAACGTCACGTGCGCATGGCATTCGACGAACCCGGGATGGACTTGCCCGCCGCGCGCGTCGATCGTGCGCTTCGCCCGGACCTGCGAGCCCACCTCGCGAGCCGGACCGACGCGCTCGATCCTCCGCTCGCGAATCGCTACCGCTCCGTCGGGGACCACGTGGCGTTCGGCGTCCATGGTGATGACGAAGGCGTTCGTGATCAGCAAGTCGACGTCGACCGGCGCTGCCGGCGCTGGCGGCGATGGATTCATGTGGTTGTGGCGGCGCCGAGCAGCGCCATCGCCGCACGGACCTCCTCGACCCCTCGGGTGGGAAGGAGCGACAGGTTGTACATCGACAGGCCCGCGATACCCCGGGCCACCGCGTCGGCGACATCGCGGCTGAACGCCTCCCCCGATCGTGCCGGCGTCCAGTTAAGGCCGATTGCGGTTCGCACGGGATCGCGATTCTCCAGGTGCAGGTCGAGCGCAGCCCCGAGGGCGGCGCCGCCTGCGTCGCCGAGCCCGATGAGAACCGTGTCGACCATCTGGGCGACGTGCGAGCCGAGGCCCTGCATCATCAGGTCGAGCGGCTCGCCGAACGCGAGCAACTGCAGGCGCGCGTCGCCGGCGGCGCCTGCCACGTCGGCGAGCAGGCGCGCCGCGCCGCTGTCGCGCGCCGCGGCGATCTTCGCGAGCGTGGCCGCTCCGTCGATCGCCTCCGCCACAGCGCCCACCGGGAGGCCGGCAGCCGCGCGGAGCGCAGCCTCCGCCTCGGCGACGTCCACGCCTTCGCGCTCGAAAAGCGACGAGCACGCACCGCAGACGCACTGCGCCGTGAACCGCCTGAGCCGGGGCGCCGTCGGATCGAGGGCGATCTCTGCGACGTATCCGTTCCAGCGCGGGTAGATCGAGGCCTCGAGGTCGAGGGCATCGGGTCTAAAGCGGTCGACGACATCCGCGACGAGCGCTGCGGCGTATCGACGCACGCTCGACCGCGAGGGGCACAGCGCATGAAGCGTCGGGGTCCCGTCGAGCGTCTGCGCCGCCTCCTCGGGATGCGCGCCCGCGAGCTGTTCGTTGTCGAGGACGACGAGCCAGACGCGGAAGGCGATGCCGACGTCGTCGCAGGCCCTCCGGAGCGCGCGGATCGCGTCCTCGCCGACGGCATTGGGCGCCGGCACGGGGGCGAGAGTTGCGTATCGATCGCGGTCGGGTCGAAACTGAAGGCCGCCGGCGGCGCCCGGCCGGACGACCCCGTAGCGCGGCAGCACTCGCTGGCATTGGTGATAGCTGAGCGCCACGCTCAGCCCGTCAAACCCCAGATCCGCGACGAGCCGAGCCAGCGCGACCGGCCCCGCGAGGGGAATCTCCTCGGGGTAGACCCAAATCTGCAGGTCGGGCGCGGCGCTCATGCCTCGCGCGCCCGGCGACGGAGCTGCCAGGCGTCGTCTAGAACGCGGGCGACGCCGGCGGCGCAGGCCGCGAGCGCGGCGTCGCCCAGCTCCCGGGTCGCCTGCGTCGGATCGTCGGTGAAGCCGTCCATGGCGCCCCAGGCGCCGGCGGCCGCTACGCGGGCGCCGGGAACGTCGCGAGGCGGCTCGCCCGGCGAGGGGCGCGCGGCATCGATGTCCACGAGGTGCGGAGCGAGGGCGAGCATGACGGAGGTCTCGAACACCCCGGCATGCCCCGGAAAGCGCCCGGGAACGTGCGGCAGCTCGCTCGCATCGATGCACTCCCAGTACGAGCAACCGACGATCACCGCGTCCTCGCCGCTCTCGGTGGTGTCGATGGCGGACCGCATGGCGGTGTCGTTGCCGCCATGTCCGTTCAAGAGCACGACGGTCGTAAAGCGCGACCGGAGGGCGGAGCGCACCAGGTCGGCCATTACGGCGGACGCAGTTGCGGCCGAGAGCGACAGCGTCGCACCGAACGGAAGGTGGTGATCGGATGCACCCACCGGGACGGTTGGGGCGACGACCACGACTTCGGGCCGTCGCGCGAGTGACGCCGCGCGCTCTGCGATCGCCGTGACGATCACGGCGTCGGTGCTTGCGGGAAGGTGCGGGCCGTGCTGCTCGGTGGTCCCGAGCGGGATCACTAGGAGCGAGTCCGCGGCGACGGCGTTCGCCGCCTCGCGGGTCAGCCGACCTGCGTCGACCACCTGAGTCACACGGAAGCTCTATGTTCGTATTTCGAACAATCCATCCGCAGAGCAATATACCTTCTCGGCACCTCGGGGCCCGGCGCATGGCCGATCAGGTTGGCGCGAGGCGGCCCGCCAAGGGGTGCCAGCGCTCCGGGGGGCGGCCACCAAGCGTTGCGGTGGCCAGCGCGGCGGCGGCGATCACGGCCTCGGCGACCTCCGCCCGTCGCCTCCCGTCGAGCGCGACCGCGAGCGTCGTGATGCTGATGGCGCAGAGCGGGTGACCGTCCTCGGAGAAGATCGGCGCGGCAAGGCAGCGGACTCCGCTGCGGGCTTCCTCGTCGTCGAAGGCGTAACCGGTCTCTGCGACCTGGTCGAGCACTTGGAAGAGCGCCGCCCGGGTCCGGATCGAGTTGGGCTGCGCAGCGGGCAGCGTCTCCTCGGCGTAGCGGGCCTCGACCTCCTGGCGCGGCAGGGCGGCCAGCATCGCCTTTCCGAGACCGGTTGCGTGCGCCGGCGAACGAGCACCAATCCGGACGGCCATATTGGGACCGTCGTCGGGAAGCGCTCGTGCGACGTGCACGACCTCGGTTTGGTCGAGGACGCCCGCGTGGACGGTCTCCTCGAGCGTACGCGCGAGTTGGCGGGTCGCATCGTTGATCGTGGCCGTGATGCCCGCGCGATGCTCGGTGCGCGCCGCGAATCCGTGTGCCGCGAACCCGATGTCATACGGCCCGGGTCGCCTGCCGGCGTCGGGTGATGCCTGCGCAAGCCAACCGCTGCGCTCCAGGACTTCGCATAGCCGGTACACGGTGCTGCGGTTGAGTCCCGTCGCCGCCGCAATCTCGGACGGCTCCAGCGGTCGTTCCTGCGACGCGAGCTCGCTCACGATGAGCAGGCCCTTCTCAAGGCTGTTCAGGCGAGTGCTCACGGGCTGTGCGACCAAGCTTTCGCTAGGAGCGGTACCTGGGCTGTTCGCTCCGTGAACACGGCGTCAATCTATCGCCTGATCCAGCAGGTGTGAGATGGTCCCGCCCAAGATGCGCGCGTGGTCGGTCTCGGATGACGGCAATGCTCGCACGTTGGCCAGCTCCTCGGCCAAGGAGGCCGCGAACGGCGCGTCGCTGGAGTAGATGATGCGGCCCGCCCCGATGTGAGGATTGCGGACCAATGGCAGAAGGTTGTTGTCCCAGAAGGTGGTCGCCGTGTTGGCATAGAGGTTCGGCGCGGAGAGCAGGGCGGGCTCGACGTCGAGCCAGAAGTCCGTGGCGCCGTTGCGCCCCAGGATGAACGCCGCGTCTGGATGGCGTCGAGCGAGCGCTGCGAGCGAGAGCGGCAGCGCCCAGGGCGGCGTTCCGGTGCGGATGTAGACCGGCCAGCGCCGCGCGGCCGCGAATCGCACGAGGTCGTCGATCTGGCCGTCGAGCAGGTCGAATCCCTGGAGCGCGGGATCGAGCGCCAAGGCGCGAGCGCCGAGATCGGCGGCCTCACGGAGGATGTCGAGGGCACGGGCGCCCAGCCATGGGGAGGCCGTCGCGTATGGCAGCAGCCGTCCCCCGGATGCACGCGCCGCGGCCGCCACGAATCGGTTTCCCTCCTCGTTGGAGACGGCCACGAACCGTTCTGCCGGCGCCACCAGCGCGACGTCAACGCCGCATCGCCCCATTGTCGTGAGCAGCGTCTCCGCGGAGAGCTGCACATCGCGATTCACGCCGAGGGTCACGTGCGCATCGATGACCGGAACCGCACCCACCGTCGTCGTGCCCTCCATCTGCGTCCTTTCGATTCCTTCGGGTGCGTTCGTTGCGCAAACAGACTGACCGTGGATCAGTCTACCGGCGACGCTCCGCAGTGAGCTCCCTCTGTATGATCTTTCCACGGACAGTTCGTTCGTTGAGCAAACAGAGATGGGAAAGGGGCGCGTGGCAGACGCAACACCGATCGGCATCGCGCTCGTGGGCGTTGGGGACATAGGCACATCGGGGCACCTGCCGGCGATCGAGGCCGGCGCCGACGCGCGGTTGATCGCCCTGGTCGATGCGGACGAGATAAGACTGGCCCGCGCGGCGTCGCGCCTGGAACATGTCGTCGACGTGCATGCGAAGCTCGACCCGGTGCTCGAGGACCCGCGGATCGAGGCCATCGTGCTCGCCACGCCACCGTGGGTGACGGCGCGGCTAGCGCCGCTCGCTCTCGAGGCCGGCGCGTACGTGCTTGCGGAGAAGCCACTCGCGGTCTCCTCAGCCGAGGCGGAGTCCCTGCGGCGGCTCGACGGTCCGAGCCGGGATCGACTCCAGACTGGGTTTACCTACCGACACCATCCGTCGATCGAGCACCTGCGTACCCTCGTCAGGTCGAAGGCGCTGGGACCGTCACTCCTAATCCGCATCGCCGCATTTGACGAGATCGCCGACCCGGTGGGATCGCCCGACCACTACGCGAGAATGGTGCGAACCCTCGAGCACGGGATGCCGATCGTGCACGAGGGGGCACATCTGTGCGACTGGCTGAATTTCCTGACGGGAGACACCCCGGCCACGGTCTCGGCCGTCGCGGTCAAGACCGATCCCTCGCTACCTACACCCAATTTCAACGTCGCGAGGGCCGAGTACCCAGACGGCACGGTCGCCTGCCTCGAGACCGGATGGCTGACACCGGAGTTACCGCCTTCGCACTTCACCGTCACGGGATCACGAGGGCAGATCCATGTCGACATGGCGACTTTCGCGTTGGAGGGGGTCGTCGACGGCACGCCCGTTCGCGTTGCCGCGGGCTCTGACCGGGTTTCGCTGTGCTTCGCGCTCCAGCTCGAGCGGTTTCTCGCATCGGTCCGGGCGGGCCGCCCACCGGTTCCGGGACTCGAGGAAGGCCTCGCAAGCCTCCGCTTCACGGAGCGCTTGGTCGAAGCGACGCAGGACGCGGGACGTTGAAGCGCCTGGACGCCGATGTCGTGCACGCTGCGTACGACGGTGCCATCCCTCCTCGCCTCATGGTCTCGTCCGGTGACAGCGTTGTCGTGCGGACGCTCGATGCGCGCCGCGGCGCATTCAGCGAAATCGAGCCCGGCACGTCCTTTGAGTTGCCGCCCCCGAGCGCGGGATCCAGCAACCCGCTGACCGGCCCTATCGCCGTTGCCGGGGCTCGTGGCGGGGACGCCCTTGCTGTCGACGTCCTCGCCATCGAACCGCTGGGTCCGGCCTGGGTCGGCGCTCACGCCCACGTCAACCCGCTGGAGCCTGGACGTGTCGACCGCTCCTTCGGTCGCATCGCGAGCGTGGCAGACGGCGACGTGCTCTATTCCGACGGCGTTGCCTTCCCGGCTCGGCCGATGGTCGGCTGCCTGGGCACCGCACCTGACGAGCCTGTCGGGGCAGGGGGCGCCGGCCCCAACGGTGGCAACCTGGATCACACGATCGTGCGACCGGGCGCCCGAGTCCTCCTGCCGGTGTCCATAGACGACGCACGCCTCTTCGTCGGGGACGTCCATGCCGCCCAGGGCGATGGCGAGCTGTCCGGCGTCGCCCTCGAGACAGCGGCCGACGTAACCCTGCGGCTGAGCGTAGTTCCCGATCTCGCGCTCAGCTGGCCATGGGTCGAGACACGCGCGCGCATCGCCGTCCTGACGTGCGCGTGGGACTTCGCCGACGCGCGCCGGCACGCCGTGAGCGCCGCGATGGCGCTGCTCGAGGCACGGCTGGCGATGACCGCCGGCGACGCGCTCGCGTTCATTTCGGCGGCGGGGGACCTTCGCATCGGGCAGGCATACGGGGGCGCTGAGATGACCTTGAGGCTCGAGCTGCCGCGCTGCCCCGGCCTCGAGCTCACGGATCTACCGACGTTCCAGGAGAGCTGATGATCGTCGACTGTCACTCGCACGTCATGTGGTATCCGGATCACGTCGAGAAGCGTTATGCCGAGGAGGCGCTGGCGTCCAAGCTCGTGAAGCTCGAGATGTCCGGTGGCGCCGCCCACGCCGCACGTCTCGATCTGCACTCCTATGACTCGCACCCGGAGGATCATTGGGCGGCGTCGGCGGACGCCGATCGCGTGGTCGTGTTCGGGCTCCAGGCAAAAGCGGTCGGCGTATGGATCCCCAACGAGGTCGTCGCGGACTATGTCGCACTGCACCCTGAGAAGCTTGTCGGCTGGGCGTCGATCGATCCCAACGAACCCGACTGCGTCGCTCAGCTGAGCCATGCTGTCGAGCAGCTCGGGCTGCGGGGCTTGAAGCTCGGGCCGCCGTACCAGCATTTCGACCCGTCGGATCGGGCCCATTGGCCGCTCTACGAACGGTGCGCCGAGCTCGACCTCCCGATCATTTGGCACCAGGGAACCACGTTCCCGAGCCGCGCGAAGCTCCGCGTCGCGAACCCCCTGCTGCTGGAGGACGTTGCGATGGACTTTCCCGACCTGCGGATGATCATCGCCCACCTCGGACATCCGTGGGAAGAGGACGCGGTCGCGCTCGTGCGCAAGTGCCCGAACCTCTACATGGACATCTCGGCCGTGCACTACCGGCCGTGGCGCTACTGGCAGGCGATGGTGACCGCGATGGAGTACGGGGTCACCCACAAGATCCTGCTCGGCTCGGACTTCCCGTCGGCGACGATCGCGAACGTCATCGACGGACTGCGTCGCGTCAACGCGCCCGTGGAAGGGACCGGCATGCCGACCATCCCACTCGAGGTCCAAGACCAGATCGTCTACGAGAACTGGAAGCGCTTCTTTCCAGAGTGGGCATGAGGATCACGTCGATCGAGGCGATCCCCGTGCGGGTCCCGCGCGCGAAGCCCATGCTGTCCGCGGGCACCGCCGATCCCATCGTCTCCTCTGACTTCGGCATCGTGCGCCTCCGCGTCGACGACGGCCCGGAGGGCCTCGGAGAGATATCGATGAACGGCGCCTGCAACGGCGCGATCCTGTGCGAGGCCGTCGTCAGCACGCTGGCACCGGCGCTCATCGGGCGCGACCCGCGGGCGGTCCAGTTGGCGCTCGCGGAGATGGACAGGCTGCTCGAGGGGGCGGAGCCCGCCAAGGCAGGGATCGAGATGGCGATGCTGGACGCTGTGGGCAAGGCCTTGGGGGTGCCCGTCTATCAGCTGCTCGGCGGGCGTGCGAGGCAGCGCATCCCCGTGCGCTGGGGACTCGGCTTCGGGGACCCCGGGGCGGGGATTGCGGAGCTGCGGACCCGCATCGACGAGGGGTTCCGGTCCGTCAAGCTCAAGGTCGGCCGACCAGACACCGACCTAGATCTCGAGATGGTCTCCGCCGTGCGCGAGGAGTTCGGCGCTTCCATCTCGCTGATGGTCGATGCCAACGCGGGGTACGTCTCGGTGGCGCAGGCGCTACGTGAGCTGGGACGACTCACGCCGTTCGACCTAGAGCTCGTCGAGCAACCGTTGGCGCGCGATCGCCTTGACGACCTCGCGACTCTGCGCGGACGCCTGCCGGTCCCGATCCTCGCGGACGAGTCGATGCGTCATCCGTCGGATGCGTATCTCATCGCGCGAGCGGGTGCCGCGGACGTGTTGTCCGTGTATGTGTGCGAGGCGGGTGGCCTCATTCCGGCGGCCAAGGCGTTTGCCGTCGCCGAGGCGGCCGGACTCTCGTGCACGATCGGAAGCCAGTGCGAGCTCGGGATAGGCACCGCGGCGATGGCGCATCTCGGCGTCGCGATGCGCAACCTCGCATACGCGAGCGACATCACCGGTCACCTGCGATACCCGGAAGACGTCATCCGCGAGAGCCTCGACTACGAGGACGGCACCATCCGACCGTCGTCGCGGCCCGGCCTCGGCGTGACGATCGCCGAGGATCGTCTCGAGCGATGGCGCCTGGATGGGGGTGGAGCGTGAGGGGCAATCTGATCGGTGGCGCGTGGATCGACGGTCCGGAGGGGGTCGCGAACATCAATCCCTCGGACGTCACCGACGTCATCGGCGACTACGCCCACGCGACGCCGCACCAGGCCGCTGACGCCGTTGATGCTGCCGTCGCCGCCTGGCCGGGTTGGTCCCGGACGTCGCCGGCCGCTCGCGCGGAGGTCATCGACCGCGTCGGCGCGGAGCTCATCGCCCGCAGCGAGGAGCTCGGCACGCTCCTGGCGCGCGAGGAAGGCAAGACGCTCGAGGAGGCCGTCGCCGAGGTTCGCCGCGGCGGACAGATCTTCAGGTTCTTCGCCGGCGAGGCCGTGAGGAACGCCGGGGACGTCATCGAGTCGATCCGTCCCGAGGTTGACGTGGCCGTTACACGTGAGCCGGTCGGCGTCACTCTGATAATCACGCCCTGGAACTTCCCGGTCGCGATCCCCGCGTGGAAGATCGCGCCGGCCCTGGCGTTCGGTAACACCGTGGTGTTCAAGCCCGCCGAGCTGGTTCCCGGAAGCGCGTGGGAGCTGGCGGACATCATCCACCGCGCGGGGAGTCCCGACGGAGCGTTCAACCTCGTGAACGGCCAGGGCAGCGTTGTCGGCGACGTTCTCATCGAGGCTTCTGAGATCGCCGCCGTCTCGTTCACGGGGTCGACGCAGGTGGGACGCCGCGTCGCGCTCGCCGCCACGAAGCGCGGAGCGCGGGTGCAACTTGAGATGGGCGGCAAGAATCCACTCGTGGTTCTCGACGACGCCGATCTGGACCTCGCTGTCGAGATCGCGACGCAGGGTGCCTTCTTCTCGACCGGGCAGCGTTGCACCGCCTCGAGCCGCTTGGTCGTGACCGAGCAGGTCTACGACGACTTCGTCGAGCGGCTGATCGGTCGGATGAGCCAGCTCCGGACCGGCCACGCGCTCGACCCTGCAACCGATATCGGGCCCGTTGTCGATGCCCGGCAGCTCCGGCAGGACCTCGACTACGTTCACCTCGGCCGAAACGAGGGCGCCGACGTCGTCGGCGGCGAGCGTCCCGTTCAGCAGCACGACGGCTTCTACCTCGAGCCTGCGTTGCTGGTGGGGGCGACGAACGAGATGCGCACCAGCCGGGAGGAGATCTTCGGCCCGGTCGCATCCGTGATCCGCGTGAGCGACTACGACGAGGCGCTCGCGGTCGCGAACGACACGGAGTTCGGGCTGACTGCCGGGATCGTTACGCGCTCGCTGCGGAGCGCGAGGCACTTCCAACGCAACGCGGAGGCAGGCATGGTGATGGTCAACCTCCCCACGGCCGGCGTCGACTTTCACGTTCCGTTCGGGGGTCGCAAAGCGTCGTCCTACGGTCCGCGGGAACAGGGGCGGTACGCCCGCGACTTCTACACCATCGTCAAGACCGCCTACGTGGGCGGCTAGTCCCGCAGGACTGTTCACTGCGGGTACTTCAGGGTGAGCGACGGGCGCGCGAATCCCCCAAGCCCGAGGTGGACGAGGCCCGGAGCGCCGCCCACCTACTAGCAGAGCAGCTGCTTCCCCATGCCCTCCACTCGGTCGGCCGTCTCGCGCAGCTCGCGGGCGACCGCGCCCGCCGGCTGGTCGAGTTGTGGGCGCACGCGCTCCGGTACGCCGGCGTCCTCGGGCACCCCTTCGAGCTGTTGGAAGATGGGGTGGAACTGGTGCTGGACCACGCCGGTGGTCGCGCCGAAGATCTCGTTTATTCGCTGTGCCGCCTCCTCGTCGGAGAGGCGATCCTCACCGCCGCACCCCGCGATCAAGAGCGCGGCAGCAACCGCCAGTGCGGAACTCATCCGAGGGGCTTTCGCTAGCGCGGCTCGGGCCAGCAGGGCGGCGCCGATCGTGAGCACCAGCAACCTCAGCGCCGTCGGTGCCGGAACGAACGCGAGCACGCCGCCGACCAGGAGAACGGTCGACCCGCTTCGAGGGAAGACTCCGGCGCGGCGGGTGGCGATCGCGAACAGCGCCCAACCCAGGGCGAGGATCGTGTAGGAGAGGAAGAACCCCGCCAGCAGCGAGCCCGATGTCTCGCCGTCAAGCACGGCCGGGGCCTCGTTCGCCAGGTAGGGGACCGTGAACACCTGATCCCAGGCGCCGCCGGCGGCGAGCACCGTTCCGACGAGCGCCAGCACAAAGGCGGCAGTGCCGAACGCGCCGAGAGCGTGCTCCTGGCGCAGATAGAGCGCGACCAAGCCGAGGCCCAGCAAGAGCAGGGCGACGAGGGCGGTCACGGTCGCCACCGTGAAGCGCCCCGAGCCGGCCACGTGGCTCACGTCGTCCGCGTAGATCGATGCGCCCACGGCGACCCCGAACAGGGCCACGAACGGGCTCGCCAGGGCTGCGCCGGCGCCCCAGCTCACGACACGCCTCGCCCCGTTGTGCGGTCGCTCGTAGGTGGGGATCCCCTGGGCGCTGGTCATCTCACTCATCGAGACCTCCTTCTTTGGCTTCCCAGATGGCGCGGGAGCGCTCCGGGCCTGCCTGCCAACCTGCCAGCCGTGCGCTGGTCCGTCATCAGGCTCAGGAATGGTTTTCTGAATGTCTGGGGGATGAGCGCGACCAGTCTCAGGGATGACGACGCCCCTCGCGGGCAGGCGTAGAGTCGAGGCGTGGCAGCAGCCGTGAAAGTCGCGCCGGGCGTGCGCCCGCTGGATCCGCGCCGCGTCGACGCGGCCCTCGCCGCCGCGCTCGGGCTCCTCGCCCAAGCGGAGGTGTGGCTTACGCCCGCAGGCGAGGGCCAGCGCGTTTCGACCTCCCTCGCGGCGGCGGTGATGTGCGCCGCGCTCGTCTGGCGCCGGAGCGCCCCGCTCGTGGCCGCGCTCACGGTGGTGGTGGCCGTTGGGGTGCTCGGCACGGTCGAGGAGCTGCCCACGGCGATCTTTCTCCTGCCGGTCACGCTCGTGGCGCTGTACTCGCTCGCCACGTACAACTCGGGCGAGCGCGCCGCTGCTGGGCTCGCGGCGGCGCTGGTCGTGCTCGGCGTCACGACGGCGAGGGACTCCGACGCCACCGTGACCGATCTGACCGCCCCCGCCCTGCTGTTCACCGCCGCCTGGGCGGTCGGGCGCGTCACACGGTCGCGCGGCGCGCGCACCGCGGCGCTCGAGCGCCGCACCGCCCGCCTTGAGGCCGAGCAGCAGGAGCGCGAGCGGACGGCTGCCGCGGCAGAGCGGGCCCGGATCGCCCGTGAGCTGCACGACATCGTCGCGCATCGGGTCAGCACGATCGTGATCCAGTCGGACTCCGGCCTCGCCACCGCGGACGAGCCGGAGCGCTCGCGGCAAGCGTTCGGCGCTATCGGCGAGTCGGGGCGGCAGGCGCTTGTGGAGCTCCGGCGCCTCCTGGGATTCCTGCGCGCCGACGGTCAGGCCACCGGCGTCGAGCCCCAACCCGGACTGGGCGGGGTGGCAGCCCTCATCGGAGAGATGGAGGGCGCCGGGCTGCGCGTGGACGCGCAGATCGACGAGTCCCTCGCGACGCTCTCCCCGGGGATCGACCTGGCCGCCTACCGGGTCCTCCAAGAGGGGCTCACGAACGCGCTTCGCCACGGAGACGGGAGAGCGCGAGTCAGCGTCCGGCGCGACGGGCAGACGCTATGCCTGGAGGTTCGCAACTGCCGATCGAGCTCGCCGCCGGCCGTTGCCGGTGCCGGGCAGGGGCTGCCGGGCATGCGCGAGCGGGTGCGCCTCTTCGGCGGGGAGCTGTCGGCGGCGACGGCGAGCGACGAGTTCGTGCTGTCGATATGGCTCCCACTCGACCCGGAGGGGGCCGCGCAGTGACTTCGGTGCTCGTCGTGGACGACCAGGAGCTCGTCCGGGCGGGATTGTGCACGGTGATCGACCGCCACGACGGCATCGACGTGGTCGGGGACGCGGGCGACGGTCTGGCGGCGATTGAGGGGGCTAGGCGGCTGCGACCCGACGTTGTCCTGATGGACATACGGATGCCCGGGCTCGACGGGATTGCCGCCACGCGCGAGATCACCGCGGCGAGCGCCTCCCCGCGCGTCCTCGTGCTTACGACGTTCGACCTCGACGAGTACGTCTACGAGGCACTGCGTGCCGGAGCCAGCGGATTCCTGCTCAAGGACACCCCGCCTGGCCGGCTCGCCGAGGCCATCCGCACGGTCGGCGATGGCGACGCACTACTCGCCCCCCAGATCACACGCCGGCTCGTGGAGCGCTTCGCCGCACCCCGCCCGGAGACGCCCGAGGCGCTTGGCGAGCTGACGGAGCGTGAGGTCGAGGTCCTGCGGCTGATCGCCCGCGGTCTCTCGAACGCCGAGATCGCGGCCGTGCTCGTGGTCAGCCTGCCAACCGTCAAGACCCACGTAGGCCGGATTCTCATGAAGCTCGGGCTGCGGGATCGCGTTCAGGCCGTGGTCCTCGCCTACGAGGCGGGGATCGTCGCCGCGGGCCGAGAAGGAGTCACCCCGGGGCAGCTCGACCGCTGAAAACGCACCGTCGACCAGCCCAGAGTTCGAATCTCTCCCCCTCCGCCTTCGTTTGCCGAGCGGCCGGGTGCGGGTACGAGGCGGATGTGCCTCCTCCGCGCTCGCGTCGCCTGGCCCTGCTCGTCGTGGTGGTCGCGTTCTGTGGCGGCGCGGCGTCCGCGCAGGCGGCGGGGCCGGTCTACGTCGCGCTCGGTGATTCGTACACCTCGGCGCCGCTCGTGCCGAACCAGCACGGCGACCCGCCCGACTGCGGCCGCTCGGACCACAACTATCCGTCGCTCGTGGCCGCGGCGCTCGAGATCGGGACGTTCGTCGACGTGAGCTGTGGCAGCGCCCAGACGAAGCACATGACGGAGCCGCAGACCGACCTGCCGCTCGGCGGCACGAATCCGCCGCAGTTCGACGCGCTGCGCGCCGACGCGGACCTCGTGACGGTGGGCATCGGCGGCAACGACGCCGGGCTCGTCGGTGTCGCCGAGAAGTGCGCCGAGCTGGGCGCCACGAACCCGAACGGCACCGCCTGCCGCGACTACTGGGCGCCCGGCGGAAACGACCAGGTCGCGGCCAAGATCGAGGCGACCAAGCCCAAGATCGCCGCCGTGCTCCAGGGCATCCACCAGCGCGCGCCGCACGCGCGCGTGGCGATCGTCGGCTATCCGGACGTCCTGCCGAAGAACGGCGGGAGCTGCTACCCGATGGTCCCGCTGAGCCCCGACGACATCCGCTACATCGACGAGCTGATCGTTCGCATCAACACCATGATCGCCGGCCAGGCAGCGGCGAACGACGCGGACTTCGTAGACACCTACAGGGACAGTGGCGGCCACGATGTCTGCAAGGTGCCGCCCGAGCGCTGGTTCGAGGGCGTCGTTCCCACCGAGCCCGCCTATCCGCTGCACCCGAACGGCAAGGGCGAGGCGAGCATGGCGCGCTCCGCCATCGCGGTGCTGAGCCGCCCGCGCAGCAGCGGACCCGGCGGCTCAACAGGAGCCCACCGGGGCTGCCTCGCGCGCCGCGCCACGCTCGGCAGGAACGGGCTCGGGCGGATCCGGCTCGGCTTCACGCGCGCGCGGTTGCTCCTCGTGCGCGTGGATCCCGTCACGCGTACGCCCGACTCGTTCCGCTACTGCACGAAGGGCGGGAGCGGGCCCGTCACGGCCGTCTTCTCGAGTCGCGGGACGAGCGGCCGGGTTGAGCTCGTGGTCACGGGCTCGCCGCGCCACGTGAGCCGCCGCGTACACCGCGGCTCGTCCGCCGCCGCCCTGGAGCGCGCCTACCCGCACCGCCGCCGGATCGCCGGCGGTCTCTTCCGCGCGTCGCGGCGGAGCCAGCGGATCTTCGGCGTCGCGCGCGGGCGGGTGACGGTCGCCGGCGTCGCCTCGGAGGGTCTGCTGCGCCACCCGCGCCGGCTCCTGCGCGCTCTTCAAGTGGCATTGCACTAGCCCACGGGTTTATGCTCGACGGGCCCCATGGGACTCGCAAGGCCCAGGCTCCTCGCAGTGCTCACGTGCCTCGCCGCGGTCGGGCTCGTCGGCGGCCCCGCTGACGCGCTCGCGGCCAAGAAGCCGACGGCGAAGTCGGCGCTCAAGACGCTCGTGAAGCAGACGGGCAAGCTGCCCGCGAAGTCCGCGCCCGCCTCGAAGCGCCGGCAGCTCAAGCAGATCGCAAAGCATGCCCGCGCGGCCGCGCGCGGCAACCCATGCTCGTCCGTGCACGCGCTAGCGCAGTTCCGGCGCGTCCTGGCACGCGTGAAGCTGAAGAGGAACAAGCGGAGCCGCGCGGCGCACCGGCTGGCAGCGCTCGGCCCGGCCTCGCTCGACGCGAGCCGCCTCCTCCTCGCCAACAAGCGAACGCGCAGGTGTGGCGGCGGCATCAAGCTGGGCCCGAAGAAGAACCCCAAGGTCAAGATCCTGGCGAACACCACCAGGAAGCTGCGCGTGCGCGTTCAGCTCCCGGAGCTCCGCTTCGGGGCGCGCCAGGCGGGTGGGCAGGCCTGGACTCAGCTGTCGCTACCCGGAACGGATGCGCCGAGCAAGCCTGGAACGCCCGGCATCCCGGTGGTGAGCAACTTCCTGGCCGTTCCGGACGGCGCGAAGCTGAAGATCAAGACGAACGACGTGGACAAGGTCGTGATCGAGGGGGTCGACGTGTTCCCCGCGCAGCCCGACCCCGTGGACGAGGACACCGAAGCACCCAACTTCCTGGCGCCCCCCTTCGCCGACGCGCCGTTCACGCTCAACAGGAACTCCTACAACCACGACGGACCGATCCCGGCCAAGCCGGCCGACGCGGACATGCTCGGCCAGGCCCGTGACCTGACGCTCGGCGCCCTCCAGATTCCGGCGGCCCAGTACAACCCTGAATCGAAGAAGCTCACCGTCCTCAAGTCCGTCGACGTGACGCTCACGTTCGCGGGCGGGACGCACACCTTCAGCGACGAGCTGAGGAACCCGTGGGAGCAGTTCCAGCGCCGACTGGGAGCGATGCTCCTGAACGATCGCCTGCTGAGGCGGTTCGACGTGCGCGAGATCATCCGCCGCTGCGGCGAGGAGATGCTCGTGATCACGAACCCCGCGACGGTGAACGCCGCGAACTCGTTCGCGGCCGCCCGCAGCGCAGCGGGCATCCGGACGAGGGTGTTCCAGACCGGCCCGGCCCCCGGCGGGATCGGATCCACTCCGGCCGAGATCCAGTCCTTCATCCGCGGCCGCGTGAACAACCGCACGCTGTGCATCCGGCCCAGTTACGTGACGATCCTGGGCGACGACGACCTCGTGCCGACCTTCCCGGGCATCAACGGCATCCCGTCCGACCTCCCTTACTCGATGCGCAACGACCTCGACGAGCTCCCGGACATCGCCGTGGGCCGGATCATCGGCAACGACCTGCCTGCCATCCAGACGGCGGTCAACAAGATCATCAGCTACGAGAACTCGCCCCCGTCGGGGCCGTGGCTCCACCGCGCCGCGATCGCAGCCCAGTTCCAGGACGACGACAACAACGGCCAGGAGAACCGCACCTTCATCCAGTTCGCCGAGACGCTCCGCAGCGCGCTCGTCGCCCACCGCGAGTCGGTGAACCGCGTCTACGGCGAGCATCCGGGGAACAACCCGCAGAAGTTCAACGACGGCACGGACCTGCCCGCGGACCTGAAGAAGCCGGCCTTCGCCTGGAACGGGACGGGCGCCGATGTGACGGCGGCCTGGAACGAGGGCCGCTTCCTGATGGTCCACCGCGACCACGGCTACAGCGACGGCTGGGGCACTCCCTCGTACGGGACGGCGAATGTCCAGGCCTTGACGAACGGAGCGATGCTTCCGGTGCTCATGAGCGTCAACTGCTCGAGTGCCGCCTACGACTACGACGAGACCTCGTTCGTGGGGGAGGCGCTCGTGAAGGCGAACGGCGGCGCCGTCGGGGCATTCGGCGACACGCGCGACTCCCCGACCTGGCACAACACCCAGATAGCGCTCGGCTTTGCAGACGGGCTGCTCCCGTTCGTTCTCCCGAGCGAGGGGCCGGCCACACGCCAGCGCACGGGCGACGCCCTCATCAACGGAAAGCTCCGCCTGGCCGGGCTCGCTCCGCCGGCCACCGACGGCAGCACCCGCAACGAGCTCTACCTGTGGCACTACTTCGGCGACCCGACGATGCAGATGTGGGGCGCGCGCGACCCGCTCGTACTCGACGTAGCCCAATTCGCCGCCGTATTCCAGAAGGCGGTCGTCGATCCGCCGCCGGGCGACCCGCCGCCGTACTGGGTCGTCGTGACCCTGCCGAAGGGGCTGAACGGGCAGACGATCAGCGTGCTGCACAACGGAGAGGTGCTCGGCAAGGCGGTCGTCTCCGGTGACCAGGCCCGGATCCCGGCCTCGCTCGCCGACGGCTCGAAGCCATCCGGCCAGCTCCAGGTCGCGATGGAGGCCGACGGCTACAAGCCGGTCACGATCGACGTGCAGAACGAGGAGCCGAAGGCCGAGACGTCGATCTCCGGGGACTGCTCCGGCGGCAGCGGGACCAACGATCCGATGTTCATGACCGGGACGCTGTCCGGCCCGCCCCCCGGATCGACCGTGACGGTCACGTACGAGCATCCGTCGTCCGACACCACCCACACCGAGACGACCACGACCAACGCTGAGGGCCAGTACCAGACCTCGTACGTCGGCAACCAGGCCGGTGACTGGTTCATCACCGCCCGCTACGCGGGCACCGATCAGTACGCGCCGTCGCAGACGGCCCCGTGCGAGATCAACTCCGGCTAGCCGGTCACAGACTTTTCACTCGCGGACCGGCGCTCCGAACGAGCGCTCGCCTGGTATCTCAGGCGCCCGCGCGGGTAAGGGGTGCTCATGGAGCACGAGGAGCAGGCTGACCGCATGGAAGAGGACGCCGAGCGCATGGAGGAGCACTCCGAGCAGCTCGGCGAGCGAATCGATGACGTCCAGAGCGACTGGGAGCAGAAGGAGCAGGACGCCTCCGTCCCGGGAGCCCAGCCGGACCCGGACCAGGAGGACGAATGACCGAGACGCCCGAACGCTCGGACCAGCTGCCGGAGGAGAACCCGGCGGAGGTCGTCGAAGACGACGCCCCTGGGGAGAAGGGCACGGACAGCCCGGGAGTGCCCGGCGAGGAGGAGACGAGCACCGGCAACCCCGATGCCGCCGGCGCCGAGGAGTAGCACGGACTGCTGCTGACCGGTTGCGTAACCTCGAAGCGTGGACACGTTTCGGGGGCCGCTGAAGGCGGGCCTTGCGGCGCTCTTCGCCGTCGGGCTCCTGCTGATGTTCGTCAATCCGCCGTCGCTGAGCGGCGCCGAGGGACTCCTGGTGCTCGCCGGGGGCGCCGTGGCCCTGTTCCTCCTGGTGGCCTGGATGAGCGTCGCCCTGAGCGGGAGCGACTCGATGCCGGAGCACGAGTTCGAGCGGCTCGTGCGGCGCAGCGAGGAGCTGGCCGCGGACCCCGAGCTGCGCACGTACGCCGACGAGTTCGACCTGCTCGTGGCGGAGGCGATCGACCGCCTGCCCGAGGAGTTCCAGCGGCTGCTCGACGACATGCCGGTTGTGGTGTCGCAGCTCGGCGCGGAGAACCGGGCGTACGGCCACTACTTCGGCGACACGGTCGCGCGCGACAACTATCCGGACCGGATCGTCCTCTACCAGGACACGCTCGAGCGTGACTTCGGACACGACGCCGACCTGCTGCGGGCACAGGTCGAGCGGACGCTACGCCACGAGCTGGCCCACCATCTGGGGTGGCACGAGCGCGGGGTGCAAGACCTCGGCCTCTAGGGGTGCAGGACCACCTTCTCGCAGCGGTCCTCCTTGTTCTTGAACATCTCGTAGCCGCGCGGCGTGTCGTCGAGGTTCAGCTCGTGGGTGATCACGAAGCTCGGGTCGATCTCCCCGTTCTCGATCCGCTCGAGCAGCGGACGCAGGTACTTGTGCACGTGGCACTGGCCCATCTTGAACGTGAGCGACCTGTTCATCGCAGCCCCCAGCGGGAACTTGTCGACGAGCCCGCCGTAGGCACCGATGATCGAGATGGTGCCGCCGTTGCGGCAGCTCATGATCGCCTCGCGCAGCGCATGCGGCCGGTCCATCTCCATGCGTGTGGCCTGCTTGACGCGGTCATACGCGTGAAGCGCCACGTGCGAGTGGTGGCCCTCCATGCCCACGGCGTCGATGCAGGCATCTGGCCCGCGACCGCCCGTGATCTCGTTGAGAGTGGCCCCGACGTCGGCCTCCTCGTAGTCGATGACGTCGTCCGCCCCCGCCTGGTCTCGGGCCATGTCGAGCCGGTAGGCGAAGCGGTCGATCGCTATCACGCGCTCCGCGCCGAGCAGCTTGGCGCTCGCGATCGCGAACTGGCCGACCGGGCCCGCGCCCCACACCGCGATCACGTCGCCCGGCTTGATGTCGCACATGTCCGCGCCCATGTAGCCGGTGGGGAAGATGTCGGACAGGAACAGCACGCTCTGGTCGGGCAGGTCGTTCTCGATCTTGATCGGCCCGACGTCCGCGAACGGGACGCGGGCGTACTCCGCCTGCCCGCCGGCGTAGCCGCCGAGCATGTGCGTGTAGCCGAAGATCCCGGACGGTGAGCGCCCCATCATCTTCTCGGCGAGCCCCGCGTTCGGGTTCGAGTTCTCGCAAACCGAATACAGCTCGTTCTGGCAGGCGTTGCAGTTGCCGCAGGCAATCGGGAACGGCACCACCACCCGGTCGCCGACGCTGAGGTTGTCCACGTCGCGACCGGTCTCCACGACCTCACCCATGAACTCGTGGCCCAGGATGTCGCCGCTCTTCATCGTCGGCATGTAGCCGTTGTACATGTGGAGGTCCGACCCGCAGATCGCCGTGGAGGTGATCCTCACGATCGCGTCGCGCGAGTTGAGGATCTTCGGATCCGGGACGTTCTCCACCTGAACCGTGTTCCTGCCTGACCAGACGTTGGCCCTCATGACATGCTCCCTTCGAGCGGCTGGGCCGGGCGTTGCGCGACCAGCCTGCGTGCGAGCGTTCCCTCCGGCGTGCCCTCGGAGCGCACGACCTCGCCCGTCTCGATCACCTGCTTGAAGCGGCGCAGGTCGTCGCGGACCTGCAGGTTCGGCTCCTCGCCGAACAGCTTCGCGATCAGCGAGCCGGCCTTGCCGGCGGGTGGCGCGTACTCCAGGTCCACGTGGACCTCGGTGCCGCGGTCGCCGGGCGCGTCCGCGAAGCCGACGATCCCCGAGTGGACCACGTCGCCGCCGGGAAGCGACCGCCAGGCGATCAACTCGCCGGGCCGGTCCTCGACCGCCTCCGCGTCCCAGTCGACGCTGAGGCCGGCGGGACCGCACGCACGCCAGTGCGACTGACCGTCGGGATGAATCTCCACCGACTCGAGGTGCGCCATGAAGCGCGGGAAGTTCTGGAAGTTCCTCCAGAACGCGTAGACGTCGTCGCGCGGCTTCCGCACGGTCATGGAGGCCTTCACGCGGAAGGTCGGGTCCTTCGTCGCGCCCGCCGGCGCGCGGCTGATCCGCGCGGCCGTGAACGCGTCGACGGCCGTGATCCCGGCGACGGACGCCGTGGCCGCCGCGAGCCGGCCCGCGGACAGCTCCTTGTTGCGCCACGCCGAGGCGAGCAGCGCCAGGTCCTTGATGTCGCCCGCCACGCGCGCCCACAGCCAGCCGGCGGGACGGGGCCGGCTGAAGATGCCGGCGGCAGCGGCCAGCTCGCGCACGCCGACGACGCGCTGCCAGGCGCGGCTGGTGCGGTCGTCGCGGACTCCGATCAGCCGGTTCACGCGCCCAGGAGCGACGGTCTGCGGCACGCCGAGCCCGAGGCTGAACCAGCCGAGGAAGCGGGTCAGCTCGGCCTCGGGCGAGGGGGCTCTCGGAACGGGGGGCCGGGTTGCCGTGGTAGTCACATCGGTCCTTCCAAGCCGGGGTCAGTCACGGCTACCCGGGCGCCTCTGGTGAAACCTTCACGGTATGGTCGGCGTCATGGCCCACGACGCGCGTGCCCTCGACGACGTGCTCGTCGCCGACCGCGAGCACTGGCTGAACGGGCCGCCGCTCGAGCTGTTCAAGGAGCTCCGCCGCGGTTGTCCCGTGCACTGGACCTCCGAGATCCCCGAGTATCCGACCGAGGCCGGGTTCTGGTCGGTCACGACCGCGGATCACGTGCACGAGGTGAGCCGCGACTGGCAGACCTACTCGTCGGAGCTGGGCGGCGTTACGGCCATCACCGACGCGGTCTTTCCGCTCGAGCTCGCGCGCGCGATGTTCATCGGCATGGACCCGCCGAAGCACGACCGGCTGAAGGCGCTCTTCCAGCGCGGCTTCACCCCGAAGCGGATCGCCGAGCACGAGGACGAGATCCGCGAGATCGTGACCGGCGTGCTCGACCGGCTCGACGGTCGCGACGAGTGCGACCTCGTGACGGACGTAGCTCAGCCTGTGGTGGCGCGCGTGATCGGCAGCTTCATGGGCATCCCGCCCGAGGACGACGCGATCTGGGCGCGGCTGATGAACTCGGCGCTCGCCGCGGACGACCCGGACATCAATCCGGAGGGAGTCGAGGCCATCATGGCGCGCGACGTCCCGGAGATCTTCGAGCGCTGCCAACGCCTGATCGCGGAGCGACGCGAGCACCCGACGGACGACCTCACGAGCGTCCTCGTGCATGCCGAGGTGGACGGCCACCAGCTCGAGGAGCACGAGATCGTCATGGGCTTCTTCCTGCTCGTGGCCGCGGGCAACGACAGCACGAAGTCCACCTACTGCAGCGGCATGCGGGCGCTGCTCGAGCAGCCCGAGCAGCGGAAGCTGCTGCTCGACGACCCCGCGCTGATCCCGAGCGCGGTCGAGGAGTCGCTGCGGATGTTCCCGGCCTTCGCGCACTTCCGGCGCACGGCCACGCGCGATGTCGAGCTGGGCGGCCAGCAGATCCGCGAGGGCGACAAGGTGGTCATGTGGTACGTCTCCTCGAACCGCGACGAGACGCGCTACGAGGACCCGGACAGCTTCGACGCGACGCGCAACCCGGAGCACCAGGCGTTCGGCGCCGGTGGCCGCCATTTCTGCCTCGGCACCGCGCTGGCCCGGCTCGAGCTCAGGATCCTGTTCGAGGAAACGCTCGCCCGCTTCCCGGCGATGGAGCTGGCCGGAGAGCCGCTCTACACCGAGTCGGCGTTCCTCAACCAGCTGAAGACGCTGCCCGTCCGGTTGACTTCGCACTGATATATGAGGTAGGACAACCCCTCACTCGCAGGATTACCAGAGGGGTCTGGCCCGTGCTTCATCGCAAAGTCGTCGCTCTGCTGTTCGTCCTGTCCCTGCTGGTCGTGGCGCCCGCGCAGGCGCGCCCCGACTCACCCCATCGGCCGTCGCACGTCGTGATCATCGTGCTCGACCAGGCGCGTGACGACACGATCAAGCGCTACGACATGCCGAACGTCCGGCGCTTGCAGCGTGAGGGCAGGAACTTCCCGAACGCCCTGGTGGGCCACATGGCGGCCGAGACAGTGATCAGCCACAACGTGCTCACGAGCGGCCTCTTCCCGAAGCACATGGGCTGGTCGAACGAGGTCTACCGCGACGTGAACGGCCTGCTTGGCACGCCCGGCGCGTACCACGTGACCTCCAGCATGTCGTGCGACCAGTACAAGGCGCTCATCAACGCGGGTGGCTATCCGAAGCTGCAGGACTACCTCGACGAGAAGTTCGGTCAGGGCACCAAGTTCGCCTCGATCTCACAGAAGCGCAGCTCGGCCTGCACCGCCGGCCACACCGGCCCCGCGCTGGGCTCGCCCGTCGGCGATGGAACCTCGACGGACCCCGAGGACATCATCTTCCAGATCCGCGGTGACCGGCCCATGGACGGCGCCACGCGGATCAGCTGTGACGGCAGGCCAGACTGGCGCAAGCCGCAGTCCGGCAATGGCGACATGCCGCTCTACTTCAACGACGTCCCCAACTGCACCAACCGCTGGTGGACCTGGCAGCAGGCGGGCGCCTACGGCACGGGCACCGAGCAGCCGGCGGCGATCTACCCGCTCGACGGCAACCGCTTCGTGCCGGGCGTGCCCTCCGACGCCCCACACATCGGCGGTGACACCTGGTCGGCCGACGCGGCCATCCGCGTCATCCAGAACGAGACCTCCACGAGCTGGCGCGGCATGATGGTCAGCCTCGGCGCCATCGACAAGATGGGCCACATGTGGGGGCCGGACGACAACGTGACCGGCCCGGCCGGCTCGAACGCTCAGCTCGCGCATCTGCCGTTCGCTGCCAAGAACGCTGATGCGCAGGTCGGCCGGATCGTGGCCGCCCTGCGTGGTCGCGGGCTGCTCGACGACACGCTCGTCGTCATCACGGCCGACCACGCCGCGCAGAGCGGCGACCCGGCCCTCGGCAACCGCTTCTTCGGCCGCACGGACCTCAATTCGTGCAACGCGCTGACGGGGTCCAACGGGATTCGCTCCGACTGCAACTGGTACTACGGCCAGGACTCCGACGAGCGCTACCTGGACCCGAGCAGCGAGGTCGAGAGGCTGAAGAACAGGCTCGGTACCAAGCTCAAGTTCACCTACGAGGACGGCCACGTCGCGGTATGGCTCGACAACCCGACCCCTGCCGACAAGGACGAGGCGGCGGCGGCGGTGCTCGACATGGGTGGCGTGATCGCGAGCTACCGCACCAACGCGGCTCAGAACGACTACGTCCGCTTCGGGACCAACCGGATGACCGGGTCGGAGCGCAGCTGGTTCGTGCGCCACGCGGAGGAGCTCGTCGACACGATGCCGTCTCCGAACGGGCCTGACGTGGTCGGGCTGGTCGCGGACGACGTGACGTACGGAGTCACCGGAGACCACGGCGGCCACAACCGCGAGATCCAGGAGATCCCGATGGTGTTCTACGGACCGGGCGTGTCCTCGAAGGACTCGAACCGCCTGCTGCGGCACGTGGACGTCCTGCCGACGATCCTCGACGCGATGGGCATCCCGTACGACGAGGACAGCCTGGACGGCGAGGCCGCGCGGCTCTGGAAGGGCCGCTGAGGCGGGCGCAGGACTACAAACGGAGAGGGTGGGATTCGAACCCACGAGGCAGTTTGACCCGCCCACACGATTTCCAGTCGTGCACCTTAAGCCGCTCGGTCACCTCTCCTGAGCGGGTCTGAGCCTAGCTGCGCGGCGCCCCTAGGCGGCGTTGCGCAGCTGCACGTGGGGCGTGCGGCGCGGGAAGGCGACGATCGTCGAGAGGCTCACCTCTGAGAAGGCCAGCGCCTGGAGCGTGCAGCCGCAGCCGTCGCAGACCAGGTCGTCGAAGTCCCCGAGCTCGCCCCAGGCCTCGAACTCCTCGGCGCAGGACTGGTCGCTGCATATGAGAATCGCGTACAGCATGGCGTGAGCCCATGCTGGGACGACCCTCGGACGGAATGAGAGCTAGGCGCCGTCCGGGGCGGGCACGATCAGCCGGATGTGGCGGCGGGCCAGCATCAGGACCGGCGTCTCCCAGTCGCGCCCCGAGCCGTCGATTGCGACGAGCTGGGCGTCCAGGATCGTGAAGAACTCGTGGTCGCGCCGGTTGACGTGGTCGGAGACGCGGCTGCGGTAGCCCTCGCGCGGCAGGGTGAGCATCCCCTCGACCCGGTAGCGGTCCGTCTCGACGACGACTTTCTCCTGGCGGTTCTCCACGGCGCCGCAATCTAGCGGCTTCCGGGGCCCGCCACGGGCACCCACGTGTCCTTCGCCCCGCCGCCCTGGCCGCTGTTCACGACCATCGAGCCCTCCTCCAGCGCCACGCGGCTGATGCATGCGGGCAGCACCCGCACCCCCTCGTCGGTGAGGAGCGCGTACGGGCGGAGGTCCACGTGGCGCGGCTCGAGGCGCCCGTCCACGACCGTCGGGTGGACCGACAGCTCCACCAGCTCCTGGCCGATCCAGCCGCCCGGCTCCGCCTCGATTCGCGCGCGCACGCGCGCGCGTGCGAATTCGTCGGCATCGCGCCAGATCACGACGCCATCGCCGCCCATCTCGCCGCGCGGCTTCACGACGAGGCCGTCCAGCTCGTCGCCCGCGGCGAGCGGCCGCGATGGGATCGACGGCAGGAGCGCCTCCTGGTCGAGGTAGAAGCTCACCAGCTCGTCCACGTGCGCGTGTACGAGCTTGTCGTCGGCCACGCCTGCGCCCGGCGCGTTCACGACGGCCAGCACGCCGGCGGCGCTCGGGCCGAGCAGCGCCTCGCCCACGGCGGTGGGAGACCCGTCGGGTGAGGTGAAGCGGTCCTCGCCGGTGCGCTGGTAGACCACGTCGACCGCGCGCGGGCGCCCGTCGAGCCAGGCGACGAGCCGGCCGTCGCGGTGCTCGAGGTCCGCGAGCCGCACGAGCGGCGCGCACAGCTCACGCGCGAGGCGCTCGTGCTCCCACCAGCCGGCGGCGGACGGCCCCTCGGTCAGGATCACGGTGCGCGGCTCGTCGATCCCGGCCGGGGCAGCGTCCTGGAGCGCGAGCGCCAGCTCGCCGAACGCGAGCGACACGTCCGCCTGCGGCGGCGGCACCCCGACCAGGTCCCGGAGCGTGTCGCGCGCCGCCACCGCGTACGCCATCCCGGCCGCCATGCGCACCTGGTCCTCGATCACGCGGAAGCGGCCGTCGGGCGAGCGGACCACGTCCATGCCCGCGAACGAGATCCAGCGCCGCGGCGATGCGCCGCGCATCACCGGCTCGAAGTGCGGCGAGGCCTCCACGTCCTCGCGCGCGAGGATGCCGGCCTCGAAGACGCGACCCTCCCCGTAGACGTCCGCGACGAACGCCTCGAGCGCCTGCAGGCGCTGTGCGATCCCCGTCTGCAGCTCGGACCACTCCGCCGCGATCAGGATGCGCGGCACCGGGTCGAGCGTGAACACGCCGTCCTCGGCCGCCCCGAACGTGACCCCGCGCGCCTCCAGCCGGCGCGCGACCTCGGCCGCCACCGGACCCGGCTCCTCCAGCGCGGCCAGCACCTCGGCGTAGTGCGGGCGCGGGTTGCCGCTCTCGTCGTAGGCCTCGTCGTAAGGGCGGCTCACCCTGCGCCGCGTACCCGCTCGCCGCGCGGGTCGAACAGCGGCTCGCTCGCGACCTCACCGCCGACCCACCGGCCGAAGATGTCGAGCTCCACCGCCGTGCCGGGCTCGGACCGCTCCGGCGGGAGGTAGGCGTAGGCGATCGAGCGCTCGACCGTGTAGCCGTAGCCGCCTGACGTGACGCGCCCGACGATCTCCCCGTCCACCCGGACCGGCTCGTTACCGAGCGCCACCGAGCGAGCGTCCTCGAGCGTGATGCAGCAGAGCCGCTTGCGCGGTCCGCGCTCGCGCAGCGCCTCGCCGCCGAGGAACTTCTTGTCGGGCTTCACCGCGAAGTCCAGGCCTGCCTCGTGGGGTGTCTCGTCTGGAGTGATGTCGGCTCCCCAGACCCGGTAGCCCTTCTCGAGCCGCATCGAGTCGACGGCCCGGTACCCGCCCGCAACGAGCCCGTGCGGCTCACCCGCCTCCCAGAGCGTGCGCCAGAGCGTCATCCCGTACTCCGCCGGGCAGTACAGCTCCCAGCCGAGCTCGCCGACGTAGGTCACGCGCAGCGCGCGCACCGGCACGTCGCCGATCGTCAGCTCGCGCACCGACATGTACGGGAACGCCTCGTTGTCGAGTGCATGGGGCGTGAGCGGCGCGAGCAGGTCGCGCGCCCGCGGGCCCCAGACGCCGAAGCACGCCCACGCCGAGGTCACGTCGCGCACCTGTGCCGACCCGTCGTCAGGGAGGTGGCGCTGGATCCACTCGCGGTCGTGGTTGCCGAACGCGGTGCCGGTGACGATCAGGAAGCGCTCCTCCGCCAACCGCGACACCGTGAAGTCGCACTCGATGCCGCCGCGGGAGTTCAGCATCTGCGTGTAGGTCACACGCCCGACGTCGCGCGCGACCTCGTTGTCGCACAGCCACTCGAGCAGCGCGGCCGCGCCCGGGCCCGTCACCTCCAGCTTGGCGAACGAGGACTCGTCGAAGATCGCCGCCGTCTCGCGGCAGGCCAGGTGCTCCGCGCCGATCGCGGGCGACCAGTGCTTGCCGGCCCAGCCGCGCGGGCGAAGCGACTCGTCGCCGCGCGAGGCGTTCGACTCGTACCAGTTCACCCGCTCCCAGCCCGACTTCTCGCCGAAGGCGGCGTCGTGCGCGCGATGCCACTCGTACGCGGGCGAGGTGCGCAGCGGCCGGCCCGCCTGGCGCTCCTCGAACGGGTAGTGGATGTCGTAGTAGGTCTCGTAGGTCTCGAGCACCCGCTTCAGCGTGTACGACGGCGAGCGGTACTGCGTGCCGAAGCGGCGCACGTCCATCTGCCACAGGTCCATCGACGGCTCGCCGCCCACGATCCACTCCGCCATCGCCTTGCCCACGCCGCCTGCCCCGGCCAGGCCGTGCGCGCAGAACCCGCCCGCCACGAATATCCCCGGCAGCTCGGTCTCGCCGAGGCAGAACTCATTGTCGGGCGTGAACCCCTCCGGCCCGTTGATCATCCGCGTGACCTTCACGTCCTCCATCTGAGGAACGCGCCTGCGCGAGTTCACGACGATCTCCTCGAAGCGGTCCCAGTCGTCCTCGAGCAGGCGGCCGTTGAAGTCCGGCGGGATGCGGTCGAAGTCGCTGCCGTCGCGCGGCGTGAAGGCCGGCATCGCGGGCCGCTCGTAGCCGCCCATCACGAGGCCGCCGCCCTCCTCGCGGAAGTAGATGAGCAGGTCGGGGTCGCGCAGCGTCGGCAGCGGGTTCTGCGGGTCGCGCTCGCGGAACGGCTGCGTGACGATGTACTCGTGCGACATCGGCACGATCGGGATGCGCACGCCCGCCATCCGCCCGAGCTCGGCCGAGAACATCCCGCCCGCGATCACGATCGCCTCGGCCTGGATGTCGCCGCGCTCGGTCCTGACGAGCCCCTGCTCGATCCCGGTCACGCGGGTGTTCGTGAAGACCTGAGCACCGCCCGCGCGCGCGCCCTCGGCGAGCGCGAACGTGAGCTGCGAGGGGTCGAGGTAGCCGTCGGTCGGCAGCCAGGCCGCGCCGAGCACGCCGTCCGTCGACATCAGCGGGAACAGCTCCCGCGCCTCGTCGGCCGAGATCAGCTCGAGCGGCAGCCCGAACGTCTTCGCCCAGCCCGCCTGGCGGCGGAGCTCCTCCATGCGCTCCTGACTCGAAGCGAGCCTGATGCCGCCGCACTCGACCCAGCCGCACTCCTCTCCGAGCCGCCGGTACAGCTCGACCGAGTACATCATCATCTTGGTCAGGTTCACCGAGCCGCGGAGCTGGCCCACGAGCCCCGCGGAGTGGAAGGTCGACCCCGAGGTGAGCTGGTTGCGGTCCACGACGACCACGTCGTCCCAGCCCAGTTCGGCGAGGTGGTAGGCGATCGAGGTGCCGCCGACCCCGCCGCCGACGATCACGCAGCGTGCGCTGCCCGGAAGCTCGCGCCGCGCTGCCACTACCCGCGGGCTGCTTTGAGCCAGTCGTCGAAGCGCGGGTCGCCCAGCGTCTGCTGCAGGCGCTCGAAGTGCTTGCGGGTGTACTCCCTGAAGTCGAAGTCGAGCTCCGAGACGCCTGTCTGGACGACGCCCCACATCGCCTCGCGGAAGTCCGACATGAAGCGGAACAGCTTCAGCGTGGCGCGGCGGCCCTCGTCGGGCGGCTCGCCGAAGTAGGCCTCCAAGAGGCCGGCCTCCTGGTCGTCGTCGAGCTCGTTGTTGACGGCGAAGTTGCCGAGGTCGAACCAACGGTCGCCCATGCCCGCGTACTCCCAGTCGATCAGCTGGATGTGGCCGTTCTCGCGGAGGAAGTTCGCCGTGAGCAGGTCGTTGTGGGCGGGTACGGGCTCGTGTTCGGGCCGGTCGCGCACGGCCTTCTGGATGCGTCGCGCCGCCTCCAGCGCGTCCTCGTACTCGGCCGGCGGCTCGCTGCCGTGCTCGCGGCCCGTCTGCGCGTACTCCTCGACCAGGCGGAACGAGTCGAAGCCGTTCGGTAGCTCGGTGTCGGACTCGTGGAGCAGGCGCAGGTCATGCGCCACCTCGGCGAGCGCCTCCGGCTCGCGGAGCTCGTCGGCGGTCATCTCGCGGCCTGAGATGAAGGCCGTCACGAGGCAGGAGGGCTCGTCGAGCAGCGCGGCCACTCGCGGAGCGATGCCGAGCTGGGCGGCCGCCTTGTTCGCTATGCACTCCGCCTGGCGGTTGATGCCGAGCAGCTGCGTGCGCTTGCCGGGGAGCCGCACGACGTAGTCCGTCCCCCCGAAGTTGACGCGGAAGTTCCGGTTGGTGATCCCGCCCTCGAGCTGGACGACGGCCCCCTCACGCGGCCCGAGCAGCGCGGCGAGCCGCGCGACCACCTCGGTCAACTCGGGAATCGTGAACTCGCCGTCGATGACTCGACTTTACGCCGAGGTCGCCGGACATGCGAGGCTCCCAGTCCCCGGATGTCCGACGGCCAGCTCATTCTCGTCGCGGCAGCTCTGCTCGCCGCGGGAATCGGCGCATCCCTGCTGGCGTCGCGTATCCGCCTGCCCGGCCTTCTGCTGTTCCTGGCGGTCGGGATGGCGATCGGGTCCGACGGGGTCGGCTGGATCGACTTCAACGACTACGAGCTCGCGCGCACGATCGGCGTGGTCGCGCTCGCGCTGATCCTGTTCGAGGGCGGACTCACCGCCGGCTTCCACGAGATCCGGCCCGTGCTGCGGCCGTCGTTGATGCTGGCGATCGTCGGCACGCTGGGCACCGCGGTGATGTGCGGCTTCGCGGCCGCCTGGCTGTTCGACCTGTCGACGCTCGAGGGGATGCTGCTCGGCGCGATCATCTCGTCCACGGACGGCGCCGCGATCTTCGCGCTGCTCCGCGAGTCCACGCTGCGCCGGAAGGTCGCGCGCACGCTCGAGGGCGAGGCCGGCTTCAACGACCCCGTGGCCGTGCTGCTCGTGATCGGCTTCATCGAGTGGATCCAGCGGGAGCCGGACTACGGCGTGCTCGACCTGGTCGGCCTGTTCGTGACCGAGATGGGGATCGGCGCGGCCGTGGGCCTCGCGGTCGGCTGGGGGGCGGTCCGCGCGCTCCGCAACACGAAGCTGGCGAGCCCGGGCCTCTACCCGGTGGCGACCCTCTCCGCGGCCGGTCTCGCGTTCGGCGGCGCGGCCACGCTGCACGGGTCGGGCTTCCTCGCCGCCTACCTGGCAGGCCTGATGCTCGGCTCGGCGCGCATCCCCGCGAAGCAGACGGTCACCGTCTTCCACGAGGGGCTCGCCTGGGTCGCGCAGATCACGATGTTCCTCGCGCTCGGGCTGCTCGTGTTCCCGAGCGAGCTCGGCCACGTGTGGTTCAAGGGGACCGTGCTCGCGCTCTTCCTCGTGTTCGTGGCGCGGCCGCTCTCGGCCGCGATCGCCACCGCGTTCGACAAGTTCAGCGCGGCGGAGCGGATCGTGCTCGGCTGGGCGGGGCTCCGTGGAGCGGTGCCCGTGGTGCTTGCCACGTTCGCGGTGATCGACAAGGTCCCCGAGGGGCAGTACCGGGAGTTCTTCAACATCGTCTTCTTCGCGGTCGTGATCTCGACAATCCTGCAGGGCACGACCGTGGAGTGGCTCGCGCGCAAGCTCGGCGTGACGACCACCGAGCCCGCGCTCCCGCGCCCGCTCGTCGAGACCGGCACGGTGCGGCGGCTAGGGGCGGAGATCGTCGAGTACCCCGTCGGCCAGGACGACGCGATCGTGGGCCAGCTCGTCCGGGAGCTCGGCCTCCCGCGCGACGCTCTGCTGAGCGTGATCGTGCGCGGCGAGGAGGCCCTGCTGCCGCGTGGCTCCACGCGCATCGAGGCCGACGACCGTCTCCACGTGATGGTGCGCGAGGAGGTGGCTGACCAGCTCGGCGACATTCTGGAGCGCTGGCGGCTCGGCCCGGTCGGCATCCCGCAGGTGCGGCGTCCGCTGCTGCGCTCGGGATCGTCGGTGTTCACCACCCGTCCGTGGACGGAGGCGGACGGCGACGCCGGCTTCCCGAAGCAGGTCGAGGGCACGCCGGTGGCGGACCACCTCCGCACGCGCCGCGACACCCGCGGCGCGCTCGTCGTGCTCGAGGACGGCCGCCACGCGGTGACGGGCCCGCTGCTCGCGATCGGGGGGCCGCTCCAGCTGCAGCGCTACGCGCGCCGGCGCCTGTCGTCGGAGCAGGATGCGGCCGCTCGGGCGTGGTGGCAGGAGGTCATCGGCGCTCTGGCGCGCTGAGCCCCGCGCTGCGCGTGGATTGACATGCGTCCGGGCGCGGGCGTAGGGTCCGCCAGCACCCACCCGCGAGGAGGAGGTCGAGTGTCCACAATCGAGGAGCGCCCGCCCGAGTCTCAGGACGAGGACGAGCGGCGGCTGGCCGAGCTTGGCTACAAGCAGGAGCTCCATCGTGCTTGGAGCGGTTTCTCCAATTTCGCGATCTCGTTCACGATCATCTCGATCCTGGCCGGGACGTTCACGACCTACGGCCAGGCGTGGAACAACGGTGGACCCGTCGCGATCTCCTGGGGATGGCCGCTCATCTCCATCGCGATCCTGATCATCGCGTGGTCGATGTCCGAGCTGGTGTCGAAGTACCCCACCGCGGGCGGCATCTACTACTGGGCCACGGCGCTCGGCGGCAAGCGCGCCGGCTGGTTCACGGGCTGGTTCAACCTGATCGGCCTCGTGGGCGTCGTCGCCTCGGTGGACTACGCGTGCGCGACCTTCCTGAACGCGTCGCTCGGCCTCTACGGGGTGAACATCCTCGGGATGGACTTCGGCGACTCGGAGCACATCCTCCGCGAGACGTTCATCTTGTTCGCGATCATCCTCTTCCTCCACGCGCTGATCAACATCTTCCAGACGCACCTGCTCGCGTTGCTGAACAACGTCTCGGTCTGGGTCCACGTGGTCGGCGTCGCCGTGATCATCGGGATCCTCGTCTTCGTGCCGGACACGCACCAGAGCGTGGACTTCGTCTTCACCGAGCGGATCAACAACTCGGGCTTCAGCAGCGGGATGTACTGGTTCTACGTGCTGCCGCTGGGCTTCCTGCTCACGCAGTACACGATCACCGGCTTCGACGCGTCCGCGCACATCTCCGAGGAGACCAAGGGCGCGGCGATCGGTGCGGCGCGCGGCGTGTGGCAGTCCGTCTTTTACTCGGCTCTGATCGGCTGGTTCGTGCTGCTCGCGATCACGTTCGCCGCGACGGACGTCGGCGCCATCAACGATGGCGCGGGCTCGTCGCTAGCGGTCTTCAGCAGCTCGCTCAGCCCGGCAGCCGAGAAGGCGGTCGTGCTGATCTCGACGTTCGGGCAGCTCTTCTGCGGAATGGCGTGCGTGACCAGCGCCTCGCGCATGACGTTCGCCTTCTCGCGCGACAACGGGCTGCCCTTCTCGCGCGCGCTCCGACGCGTGAACGAGAAGGGCGTGCCGGTCTACGCCGTCATCTTCGTCTGCATCGCGGCGCTGGTCGTCACGCTCCCGGCGCTCGAGGGCGACGAGAACGCGTTCCCGTACGCATTCTTCGCGGTCGTGTCGATCACGGTGATCGGCCTCTACATCGCGTACGTGATTCCGATCTACCTGCGCTGGCGGATGGGCGACGCGTTCGAGCCGGGGCCGTGGACGCTCGGCAAGAAGTACAAGTGGATGAACGCCTTCTCGGTCTTCTGGGTCGGGCTGATCACGATCATCTTCTGCCTCCCGTTCACCCCGGCCGGCGTGCCGTGGCGCGACGAGTTCGACTGGAAGTACGTGAACTACGCGCCGATCACGGTGATCGTGGTGATCGTCGCCGTCTGGATCTGGTGGGTGCTCGGGGCCAAGGACAAATTCCGGATGCCGGACACCGTGGTCGAGGGCGAGGAGCACGTGGATCCGGAGTTCGTCGCCGGGAAGCAGCCCGACGGTCAGTAGCCTCGGGCGTGTGACGCTCGACGAGCTTCGCAAGGCGACCGACGACGGGACGGTGGACACCGTCCTGCTCACGGTTGCCGACATGGAGGGTCGGCTCCAGGGCAAGCGGCTGACGGCGCGGCACTTCCTGGACGAGGTAGCCGAGCACGCCGCCGAGGGCTGCAACTACCTGCTGGCGGTCGACGTCGACATGAACACCGTCGAGGGCTACGCGATGTCCTCGTGGTCGCGCGGCTACGGCGACTTCGTCATGCGGCCCGACCTCGACACGCTGCGGATGATCCCGTGGCATCCGGGCACGGCGCTCGTCATGGCTGACCTCGTCTGGGAGGACGGGAGCGACGTGGTGGCGTCGCCGCGGCAGATCCTGCGGCGCCAGCTCGACCGGCTCGCCGAACGCGGCTGGAGCGCGGCGGCAGGCACCGAGCTCGAGTTCATCCTGTTCAACGAGAGCTACGAGGACGCCTGGCGCAAGGGTTTCCGCGACCTCGACCCGGCCAACCTCTACAACGTCGACTACTCGATGCTCGGGACCGCGCGCGTGGAGCCGCTGATCCGGCGTATCAGGAACTCGATGATGGGCGCCGGGATGCGGGTGGAGACCTCGAAGGGCGAGTGCAACTTCGGCCAGCACGAGATCAACTTCCGCTACGGCCCCGCGCTCGACACCGCCGACGAGCACGTGATCTACAAGAACGGGGCGAAGGAGATCGCCGCCCAGGAGGGCCAGGCGATCACGTTCATGGCGAAGTGGAACGAGCGCGAGGGGAACTCGTGCCACATCCACCTGTCGCTCGCCGACGGCGACGGCCGCAACGTGTTCGGAGACGACGAGCCGCTGTTCGAGCGCTTCGTGGCCGGCCAGCTGGCCCATCTGGAGGAGCTCACGCTGTTCTTCGCGCCGCAGGTGAACTCCTACAAGCGCTTCGTGCCCGGCTCGTTCGCGCCGACCGCGGTTGCGTGGGGCAAGGACAACCGCACCTGCTCGATGCGAGTGGTCGGCCACGGGCAGTCGCTGCGGTTCGAGAACCGGCTGCCGGGCGCTGACGTGAACCCCTACCTGGCGCTCGCCGCGATGATCGCCGCCGGGCTCGACGGCGTGGACCGGGGCCTCGAGCTAGAGCCCGCCTTCGAGGGCAACGCCTATGAGTCGGACAAGCCGCGCGTGCCGCACACGCTGTACGCGGCGCGCGACCTGTTCGAGGGCTCGGCGTTCGCGCGCGAGGCGTTCGGCGAAGAGGTCGTGGACCACTACCTGAACCGGGCACGGGTCGAGCTCGACGCCTACGAGGCCGCCGTGACCGACTGGGAGAAGTACCGGGGGTTCGAGCGCCTGTGAGCGTCGAGCGGCCTGTGATCGGCATCTGCGCGGCGATCGAGTCGGCGCGCTGGGCAGCCTGGGACGTCGTCGTGAACCTCTCACCGCGCACGTACTCGCTCGCGGTCCAGCGCGCGGGCGGCCTCGCGATCATCCTGCCGGCGGACGACACGGTGGCGGAGTCGCCCGACCTGCTGCTCGACCGCATCGACGGCCTGATCCTCGCCGGCGGCTCCGACATCGACCCGGGCAGCTACGGGGCGGTGCCGCATGAGGAGACGCGCGGCACCTGGCCCGAGCGCGACCGCTTCGAGATCGCGCTCGGCACGCGGGCGCTCGAGCGCGACATGCCGGTGCTCGGGATCTGCCGCGGCATGCAGATGCTCAACGTGATCCAGGGCGGCACGCTGAACCAGCACGTCCCCGGTCTGGAGCTCCACCGGCACACGCCGGGCGTCTTCACGGATCACCGCGTGCGGCTCGATTCCGGCTCGCTCGCCGCGCGCGTCGTCGGCGACGAGCTCACCGAGGTGAAGTCGGCACACCATCAGGGCATCGAGGAGCTCGGCGAGGGCCTCGTGGCAAGCGGCTACGCCGACGACGGCACGGTGGAGGCGATCGAGCTCCCCGACAAGACGTTCGCGTGCGGGGTCCTGTGGCATCCCGAGGAGGACGAGCAGAGCCGCGTGGTCGGTGCGCTGGTGGAGGAGGCGCGCTCGCGCGCCCCCCGAGCCGCGCCCGCGCCCCTGCGCGAGGCGCACGGATGATCGCCGTCGTCGAGCCGGCGACCGCCGAGGTGATGGCGGAGATCCCGCAGGCCGGGGTCGAGGAGACGGACGCCGCCGTTGCCCGCGCCAAGGAGGCCTTCCCGGCCTGGCGGGCCGTCACGCCAGGCGACCGCGCGTCGCTGCTGCACCGGCTGGCCAACGCGCTCGAGGAGAACCTCGAGCTGCTGGCGCGGCTCGAGGCGCGCAACGCGGGCAAGCCCATCTCCGACGCGCGCGGCGAGATGGGCATGGTCGTCGACACCTTCCGTTACTACGCGGGCGCGCCCGAGCGCCACACGGGCCGGACGATCCCGGTGGCGGGCGGGGTCGACATGACCTTCCGCGAGCCGCTCGGCGTGGTCGGCCTGATCACGCCGTGGAACTTCCCGCTGACGATCGCGGGCTGGAAGCTCGGCCCGGCGCTGGCCGCGGGCAACACCGTCGTGCTGAAGCCGGCGGAGCTCACGCCGCTCACAGCGCTCGAGTTCGAGCGGATCGCGCTGGAGGCGGGCATCCCGGAGGGCGTGGTGAACGTGGTCGCGGGACCGGGCTCCGTCTGCGGGCAGCGGCTCGTCGAGCACCCGGACGTGGCGAAGATCGCCTTCACCGGCTCGACCGAGGTGGGGCGCCGGATCGCCGCCGGCGCCGCCGGGACGATCAAGCGCGTCACGCTCGAGCTGGGCGGCAAGTCGGCGAACATCGTGTTCGCGGACGCGGACCTGGAGCAGGCGGCCGCGTCCGCGCCCGGCGCCGTGTTCGGCAACGCGGGCCAGGACTGCTGCGCGCGCTCGCGCATCCTCGTGGAGCGCTCGGCGCTCGATCGCTTCATGGAGGTGCTGGAGGAGGCCGTGGAAGGGATCAGGGTGGGCGATCCGCTCGACGAGTCGACCCAGATGGGTCCGTTGATCTCGGCGGACCAGCGCGAGGCCGTCTCCTCGTTCGTCCCCGACGACGCGCCCGTGGCGATCCGCGGCGAAGCGCCCGACGGGCCCGGCTTCTGGTTTCCGCCGACCGTCCTGTGCCCGGTCGACAACGACGACCGCGCCGCGCGCGAGGAGATCTTCGGCCCGGTGGCCGCGGTGATCCCGTTCCGCGACGAGGAGGAGGCGGTCCGGCTCGCGAACGACACGATCTACGGGCTGTCGGGCTCGGTCTGGACGCGCGACGGCGCGAAGGCGCTGCGCACCGCCCGCGCGCTCGACGCGGGCGTCATCTCGATCAACTCGAACACATCGGTGCGCGTGTCCACGCCGTTCGGCGGCTTCAAGCAGTCCGGTTACGGCCGCGAGCTCGGGCCGGACGCGCTCGACCACTACAGCGAAGTCAAGAACGTCTACTACGCCACGGAGGGCTGATGGCACGACTCGACGGGAAGGTGTGCGTGATCACGGGCGCGGCGAGCGGCATCGGCGCCGAGACCGCGAGGCGCTTCAAGGAGGAGGGCGCGACCGTTGTCGGCATCGATCTCTCCGAGGGCTCGGAGGGCGACCTCGCCATCCAGGCGGACGTGACGGACGAGGAGCAGGTGCGCGGCATGTACGCGCAGACCCGCGAGGAGTTCGGCCACATCGACGTGCTCTTCAACAACGCGGGCATCTCGCCGCCCGACGACGTGTCCGTGCTCGACACCTCCCTCGAGGCCTGGCAGCGCGTTCAGGACGTGAACCTGAAGTCCGTGTTCCTGTGCTGCAAGCACGGCATTCCGCATCTGCTCGAGGCGGGCGGCGGGTCGGTCATCAACACGGCTTCGTTCGTGGCTGTGATGGGCGCCGCGACCTCGCAGATCTCCTACACCGCGTCGAAGGGCGGCGTGCTCGCTCTCTCGCGCGAGCTGGGGGTGGAGTTCGCGCGCCAGGGCGTGCGCGTGAACGCGCTCTGCCCGGGACCGGTGAACACGCCGCTCCTCCAGGAGCTCTACGCGAAGGACCAGGAGGCCGCGGCACGCCGGCTCGTGCACGTGCCGATGGGCCGCTTCGCCGAGGCGCGCGAGATCGCGAACGGCGTCCTGTTCCTCGCGAGCGACGAGTCCTCCTATGTCACCGCCCAGACCTTCCTCGTCGACGGCGGCCTGTCGGGTGCGTACGTAACTCCCGAGTGAGGGTCCTGTCGGTCGTCCACCAGGCGGACGCGGGGGCGGGCGTGTTCGGGGACTTCGAGACCTGGGTTCCCAGCGAGGGGCCGCCTCCCCCGATGCCCGATGCGGTGATGGTCTTCGGTGGGTCCATGCATGTGGACCAGAACGACGAGTTCCCATGGCTTGGTCCGGAGAAGGAGTTCATCCGGGAGGCGCTTTCGCGCGGCGTGCCGATCCTCGGTGTGTGCCTCGGCAGCCAGCTGCTCGCCGAAGCGGCGGGCGCCAGCCCTCATCGCTCTTCCGATCCGGAGATCGGCTGGTACGAGATCGAGGTGACCGACGCCGGCGCGGCAGACCCCCTGCTCGGCCCGCTCGCCCCGTCGGTGGAGCTGTTCGAGTGGCACCACTACGTGGCGCCGCTGCCGCCCGGCGCCGTGGAGCTCGCGCGGACGCCCGCGTGCGTACAGGCGTTCCGCATCGAGGGAAAGCCCGCATGGGGACTGCAGTTCCACGCCGAGGTGACGAGCGAGAACCTGAACGCGTGGCTCGACGGGTGGGAGTCCTCCGAGGCGACGCAAACGTCGTTCGACCCTCTCGCAATCCGCACCGCCAGCGAACTACGCATCGAGGAACAGAACGAAGTGGGCCGCGGAATCGCGGCGCGATTCCTCGCCGAAGCGGCCCGACACACGGATCGTTTCTAACTTAGCCGCGATATACGCGGCAAAGCTGGAATCGATCAGCCGGCAGGGGCGGGCGGGGCTGCTTCGGTGCTCGTCGTGTTGGGCTCGGCGCGGCGCCCGCGCAGCTCGAAGTACAGCACCGCCGCCGCCAGCGCGTTCAGGGGAGCCACCAGGAGCTGGAGGACCAGGTCCGAGACCGCGTAGCCGGCGAATGAGTCGGAGAGGCCGTTCGCGATCGCCTGGATCACCGCTCCCACGATGAAGCGGAGCAGGAACAGCAGCACGATCACGATCAGGACCTGGAGCCAGCTCTGGCGCACCAGCTCGACGCTGCGGCGGAACGCCTCGAATACGCCCACGCGCTCGAGCACGATCACCGGCGCGACCACCGCCAGGAAGGTGAGCACCAGGAGGCCGGGGATGATCAGGAGGACGAAGCCGATCAGGAACGCGATTCCAACCAGCACGCCCGCGGCGAACAGGGGGAGGATCACCGGCGCGGCCGAGCGCACCAGGCTGCCGACGGTGTGGTCGCGGCGGCCGTCGAGGATGTCCTCGGCTGCCTCGACGACCATGCCCTGGAACCAATAGGTCGCGACCGTCCCGAGCGCGAGGATGAGCAGCACGCCGCCGAGGCTCACGTCGCCCGCGTAGACGATTCCGTTGACGATCGCCACCGGCACGAACACCACGAGCGCGGCCGGGATCAGGAGGCCGAACTGGTCTCGGTAGATCTCGAAGACCCGTTCGAAGACGCGACCTACGTCGAGCTTCTGGTTCATGCCCCAGAATCTATCCCTGTGCCGGAGAGCTTGCGTGGACACCTACTGATCGCGGCGCCGTCGCTGTTCGACTATTTCCGGCGCACGGTCGTGCTCGTCCTGGAGCACACGCCCGAGGGCGCCATGGGCGTCGTGCTCGGCCGCGAGAGCGAGACGAGGGTCGCCGATGCCGTGCCGGCACTGGCCGACCTGCCGGACGCCGACGACGTCGTCTACCTCGGCGGCCCGGTGTCGCCGGAGTCGGTCGTCGCGCTCGGCGAGTTCGGGGACCCGGACGAGGCCGGCAACCACGTGGTCGGCTCGCTCGGCACGCTCGACCCGGAGGGGCCGCACGAGTCGCTCAGGCGGATGCGCGTCTTCGCGGGCTACGCGGGCTGGGCGGCCGGCCAGCTCGACGGGGAGCTCGAACAGGAGGCCTGGATCGTGCACGAGGCGGAGGAGTCCGACCCGTTCCGCTCCGGTGACCTCTGGTCGCACGCGCTGGAGCGCAAGGGCGGCCGCTACAGGCTGATGGCCACCATGCCCGCCGACCCGTCGCTCAACTGACGCATCTGCGAACGGACCGCGCAACGGCGTCGGCTCGGGCCTCGTACCCGGCGGCGGACACGTGGACGCCGTCGTCGGCAAGCCAGTCCGGATGGCGCCGGACCATCCGCACCCAGTTGACGACGCGCAGGTTGTCGCGGCCCGCATCCTCGTCCGCGAGCACGCGGTTGTAGCCGCGGTAGCTCACGCCCTGATAGGGCGGGCGCCTGATGTTCGCCCACACGACGCAGCGTTTGGCGCCCGCCACCCTCATCACCGCCCTGACCGCGCTGCGAAAGCCGTCCACGTCGTTGGGGTCGTCGTTCGTCCCGAGGCTCACGTGGATGACGTGCGGCAACGAACTGCCGTAACGACGCATCACGGCGGCGCCCTCGGAGGCGTGACGGCTGACCTTGGTGGATTGGCGCACCTGCCACCCCGGCAGCGCGTCTGGGATGTACGGTCGGGTGCCCTCGGCAAGCGAGTCGCCGTTCACGAGGAGGCTGAGTGCAACGAGAGCGAGTCTCATCGCCGGCTCAGCACCGGGAAGTCCTCGGCCATGGCGTCGAGGATAAGGCGCGCGGGGGCGACCGCTCCCTCGCGCGTGAAGTGGATGCCGTCGGGCTGGCGGGCGAGCACTCGCCTCCCGTCGATGCGCAGCTCGTCGCTGTAGCGACCGCGGCTGAGCGTGGAGTAGACGTCCACGTAGCGGAGCGACGGCACAGCCTGCGTCGCCCGCTCGACGGCCTGGTTCTGGGCCGCGAAGATCCTGTTGAAGTCGGGGTCGCGCGCGGTGGGCGGCGGCACCCAGTAGACGGGCCGCTCGCCGTCGCCGGACAGCACCGAGCTCACCACCGCCACGCGGCGCGCGAACTCGGTCTCCCAGCCGGGGTCATTCGGGCCGTAGAGGCTGCCGTCGCTCGTCTGCACGTTGAAGCCGTCGTTTCCGCCGATCACCATCACGACCGCGTCGGGATCGCGCGCCGCGAGCTCCTGCTCGGCGTTCACCTCCCAGTTGAAGAAGGCGGGGTTGGTGAGCCCCGTGCCGTTGCGCGCCACCGTCTCCACGTCGAGCAGGCCAAGCGGCGCCTGATCGGTCAGCCGCTGCCCGAGGAACTCCGCCTCCGAGTCGCCGGTCACGAGCACCTGGAGCGGCTGCGTCTCCGTCGGCTGGCGGAAGCTCTGGCGCTCGGTCCTCGGACGCAGGACCGCGGTCGAGCCGCGCTCCAGCTCGGTGCCCGACTTCGTCTTCGACTCCTGTCCGAACGCGAGGTCGAGGCCCTTGCGGGGGAGGTGAAGCCCGATCGCGCCCGCCGCGTCGTCGACCGGGCGGCCCACGGACAGCACGATGTCGCGCGTCGGCCCCGGCTTCATGCCCTCGCCAGCACGCACGAGCGCCTCCGAGTTGAAGATCCAGGCCACCGCGAGCGCGATCACGAGCACCCCGAGCACCCGGCCGGCCGGCATCGTGAGCGGGTTTTCGCGACGCGGATCCATCGTCAGAAGCGGAAGTAGATGAACGGGGCCACGCCCTGCTGCCCGACCGCGGCGTCGGCGGCCACGAGGATCGCTCCGACCGCGATCCCCTGGAGGACCACCGGCCGCGCGACGAACCAGGCCTCGGCCTCGAGCCACCACCCGGGCGGCAGCGCCTGGATCGCCACCGCCGCGACCACCAGGAAGACCACCGGCACCGTCACGAGCGGGGACGGCCCCGACAGTCCGAGCCCGCCGAGCACGTCGAACGCCGTGCCGAGGTCGGGCGCCCGGAAGAACACCCACGCCACGCACACCACGTGGAAGGTCACGAGCCAGGCCGCCCAGGCCGGCATCCGGAAGCCGGCGTAGCGCTCGCGCGCCCAGCGCTCCGCCGACAGCGCCCCGCCGTGGATGCCGCCCCAGATGACGAACGTCCACGCCGCGCCGTGCCAGAGACCGCCGAGCAGCATCGTGATCATCAGGTTGCGATACGTGCGGAGCCGCCCGCCGCGGCTGCCGCCGAGCGGGATGTAGAGGTAGTCGCGCAGCCAGCGCGAGAGCGTCATGTGCCAGCGCCGCCAGAAGTCCCGCAGCGAGAGCGCGAGGTATGGGCGGTTGAAGTTCTGTGGCAGCTGGTAGCCGAGCAGCAGCGCCAGGCCGATCGCCATGTCCGTGTAGCCGGAGAAGTCGCAGTAGATCTGCGCGGCGAACGCGTAGAACGCGAGCGTGATCTCCGCCCCCGAGTGCGCCGCCGGGTCGTTGTAGACGGGGTCGACCACCCGCCGTGCCAGCTCGTCCGCGATCACGGTCTTCTTCAGCAGGCCACCGGCGATCAGGAAGATCGCGGGACCCGCCAGCACCGTGCGCGGGTCGCGCGGCGTGCGCAGCTGGGGCAGCAGCTCGTTGGCGCGCACGATCGGCCCGGCCACGAGGTGCGGGAAGAAGCTCAGGTAGATCGAGACGTCGAGGGTCGACGCCGGCGGGATCAGCTCGCGGTAGACGTCGACCGTGTACGAGATCGCCTGGAACGTGAAGAAGGAGATCCCGATCGGCAGCACGATCTGGACCAGGGGCAGCGGCGAGCCCAGCCCGATGGAGTCGAGCGCGCTGTCCATCTCGGACACGAAGAAGCCCAGGTACTTGAAG
>JAXDIL010000186.1:0-9764 GCA_034664005.1 Thermoleophilaceae bacterium
CCCGCGCTCGGGGCGTGGGGCGCGACCGCCGCCGCGACCCGTCCCGCCGCCGCCGAACAGGTCGGAGATGATGTCGCCGAAGCCCCCGAAGCCGCCGCCCGCGCCGCCGCCGGGGAAGCCCCCGCCGAAGCCGCCGCCGCCCGGGAAGCCGCCGCCGAAGATCCCGCCGCCCGCGTCGTACTGCTTGCGCTTCTCGGGGTCGGACAGGATCGCGTACGCGCCCTGGACCTCCTTGAAGCGCTCCTCGGCTCCCTTGTCGCCGTGGTTCGTATCCGGGTGGTACTGGCGCGCGAGCTTGCGGTAGGCCTTCTTGAGCTCCTCGTCGGAGGCCTTCCGGTCGACCCCGAGCGTCTTGTACGGGTCCTTCACCGGCGGCATGTCAGCCCGAAACCACCACGCGCGCCGGCCGCAGCACCGAGCCGTTGGCGCGGTAGCCGCGTTCCACGACCTCCACCACCAGCCCAGGCTCCCCGTCATCTCTCACGGAGAGAGCCTCGTGCTCACTCGGATCGAACTTCTCGCCTGCCGGATCGAACGGCTGGATGCCGTTGCGCTCCAAGACGGCGATCAGCTCGGAGTGCACGAGACGCACACCCTCGGCGAGGTGCTGCTCCCCATCCTCGGCAGAGGCCAGAGCGCGCTCGAGGTTGTCCACGATCGGAAGGAGCTCTCGGATCAGTCCGCTCTTCGCGCGGTCGCCGGCGACCGCCGCCTCGCGGGCCGCGCGCTTGCGGTAGTTCTCGAAGTCCGCCTGGATGCGCTGCGCCAGCGCGAGGTAGTCCTCGGGCTGCTCGGCAGCCTCCTCGGCCGCCTCCTTGTCGCGCAGGCCCTGCTCCTCGTTGGCCGGGTCCTCCTCCCCGGAGGGCTCGCCCGCCTCGTCGCGTGACGTGACGGGCTCGTCCTCCGGAGCGAGGTCCTCCTCAGTCTCGAACGCCATCGGCTACGAACGCTCCTCGCCCTCGACCACCTCGGCGTCCACGACCTCCTCCTCGTCGGCGGAGCCATCGGTGGCGGGCTCGCCGTCCGCGGATGCGCCGTTGGCCGCGGCCTGCTGCTGCGCGGCCGCGTACATCTGCTCGGACACCTTGTGGAACGAGGTCTGGAGCGCCTCGGTCTTCTGATGCAGGAGCTCCACGTCGTCGGACTCAAGGTTGTCGCGAACGTCCTTGATGGCCGCCTCGATCTCCTCCTTGGAGGACTCGTCGAGCGAGTCGCCGAGCTCGGTCACCTGGCGCTCGGCCTGGTAGGCGGCGTTCTCGGCCTGGTTGCGCGCCTCGACGATCTCGCGCTGGCGACGGTCGTCCTCGGCGTGAGCCTCGGCGTCCTTCACCATCCGCTCGACCTCCTCGTCCGCGAGGCCCGAGCCGGCCTTGATCTCGATCTTCTGCTCCTTGCCGGTGCCGAGATCCTTGGCGCCCACGGCGAGGATGCCGTTCGCGTCGATGTCGAACGTCACCTCGATCTGTGGCACGCCACGCGGCGCCGGCGGGATGCCGGTGAGCTGGAACTTGCCGAGCGACTTGTTGTAGGCGGCCATCTCGCGCTCACCCTGGAGCACGTGGACCTCCACGCTCGGCTGGTTGTCGTCTGCCGTCGAGAAGATCTCCGACTTGCGCGTCGGGATCGTGGTGTTGCGCTCGATCAGCTTGGTCATGACGCCGCCCTTGGTCTCGATGCCGAGGGTGAGCGGGGTGACGTCGAGCAGGAGGATGTCCTTGACGTCGCCGGCGAGCACGCCCGCCTGGATGGCGGCGCCCACGGCGACGACCTCGTCCGGGTTGACGCCGCGGTGCGGGTCCTTGCCGGTGAGCTCCTTGACCTTCTCCTGCACGGCCGGCATGCGCGTCATGCCGCCCACGAGGACGACGTGGTCGATGCCGGCGCCGCCCTCGACGCCCGCGTCCTTGAGCGCCTGCTTCGTCGGTCCGACGACGCGGTCGATCAGGTCAGCGGTCAGCTCGTTCAGCTTCGAGCGGGTCAGCCGCTGGTTCAGGTGCTTCGGGACCGAGTCGACCGCCGTGATGAACGGCAGGTTGATCTGGGTCTCCTGTGCCGAGCTCAGCTCGGTCTTGGCCTTCTCGGCCTCCTGGTAGAGACGCTGGAGGGCCATCTTGTCGGCCGACAGGTCAACGCCTTCGGCCTTCTTGAACTCCGCGACGAGCCAGTCCACGACCGCCTTGTCGAAGTTGTCGCCGCCGAGGTGGTTGTCACCCGCGGTCGACTTGACCTCGAACACGCCGTCGCCGATATCGAGCACCGACACGTCGAACGTGCCGCCGCCGAGGTCGAAGACGAGGATCGTCTGGTCGTCCTCCTTGTCGAGCCCGTAGGCGAGCGAGGCCGCCGTCGGCTCGTTGATGATCCGCTTGACGTCGAGGCCCGCGACCTTGCCGGCATCCTGGGTCGCCTGGCGCTGGTCGTCGTTGAAGTAGGCCGGGACGGTGATCACCGCGCTGTCCACGGTGTCGCCCAGGTATGCCTCGGCGTCGGCCTTCAGCTTCTGGAGGATCATCGCGCTGATCTCCGGCGGGGCGTACTCCTTGCCGCCCGCCTTCACGCGCGCGTCTCCGTTCGGGCCAGCGATGACCTCGAACGGGACGATCTTCTCCTCCTCCTTGACCTCGGCCTCCTTGCGCCCCATGAAGCGCTTGATCGAGAAGACCGTGTTCTCGGGGTTCGTCACCGCCTGCCGCTTGGCCGGCGCGCCAACAAGACGCTCCCCACCCTCCGTGAACGCGACCACCGAGGGAGTGGTGCGCGCGCCCTCGGCATTCTCGATCACGGTGGGCTCGCCGCCCTCGAGGACGGCCATGCACGAGTTGGTCGTGCCGAGATCGATGCCGATCGTCTTGCCCATCCGTTACTTCTCCTTAGTCGAGTCGAAAGAAATCTAAGCGGGAGTATGGCAGATTTGCGAGCACTGGAAAGTGACCCGGTCGCCCTTAGGCAACCAGAGGGCGACAAACGTCGACACGGTCCGGATTCGGGCGGTCTAGGATCCCGCCGCCGATGGACTCGCCGCTCCGCCGCATGCTCACCCTCATTGCCGTCGTTGCCGTTTTCGGCCTGCCGGCCTGCGGCGGCGACGACGAGGAGAACGCCAGCGGAGGCAGCGCCGATACGGCCACGCAGGAGCGGGACACCGGAACCGAGACCGCGTCCCCGCAGGAGGCGGAGCAGGCGCTCAGGGACACGAGCGTCAAGCCCGTGATCCCCAAGCCGACCGGCACGCCTCCGCGGAAGCTCGTCAAGGAGGACATCGTCAAGGGCAAGGGGCGCGCTGCCAAGCCGGGCGACACCGTGGTCATGAACTACGTGGGCATGAACTTCTCGAACGCCAAGGAGTTCGACGCGTCGTGGGACCGCGGACAGCCGTTCCCGTTGCAGCTCGGCGCCGGCGGTGTGATCGAGGGCTGGGAGAAGGGCCTCGTCGGCATCAGGGCGGGCGGGCGCAGGAAGCTCACGATTCCGCCCGAGCTCGGCTACGGGGCCGAGGGCGACCCGCCCGACATCCCGCCGAACGAGACGCTCGTGTACGTCATTGACGCTGTTTCGGTGAACTGAGCCGCCTGCGCCCCTCCGGGCAGATCCGTTTGAGTGGGCAGACGGCGCAGTCCGGATTGCGCGCCGTGCAGGTGCGGCGCCCATGCCGGATCAGCAGGACGTGGATCTCGTACGCGTCGTCGGGATCCACGAGCCGGAGCATCTCGTCGTGTGCCTGCTCGAGGCTCGTGCGCTCCGGCCACAGTCCGAGCCGGGTGCCCACGCGATACACGTGCGTGTCCACGGGCACGTCGGGGCGCCCGTAGGAGAAGAGCAGCACGCACGCCGCCGTCTTGCGCCCCACGCCGGGCAGGTCGCAGAGGTAGTCGCGCGCCTCGGCGAGCGGAGCGTCCTCCATCCAGGCGAGGTCGTCGTCGCCGAGGGCCCCGAGGATCTGCTTGATGCGCACGGCCTTCGTGGGCGCGAGCCCGCCCGGCCGGATCGCGTCCTCCACGTCGGCCACGGGCGCGTCGCGCACCTCGGCCCATGACGAGAAGCGCTCGCGCAGCCGCCCGTATGCGACGTCGCGATTGCGGTCGTTCGTGTTCTGCGAGAGGACCGTCAGGACGAGCTCGTCCACAGGCGCCCGGTGCGGGCGCAGCACCGGGCGGCCGTACTCCTTGCGGAGCCGGTCGCGGATGGCGCGGAGCTTGCGGCGGTCTGCCATGACGCACTGATGGTATGAACCGCGCCCGTGGAGATCGCAGAGCACACCGTCGAAGTGGCCGGCCTGTCGGTTCACTACCGCCAGGCCGGCGACGCCCCGATCGTCTACCTGCACGGCGTGCCGACCCAGTCCTCGGATTGGAATCCCTTCCTCGAGCGCGTCGGCGGCATCGCCCCCGACCTGCCCGGGTTCGGCCGCTCCGCGAAGCCCGGCGACTTCGACTACTCGATCGAGGGATACGACCGCTTCCTCGAGCGCTTCCTCGACGAGCTCGGCCTCGAGCGCGTCTCGCTGGTGATGCACGACTGGGGCGGCGTGGGCCTCGCGCTCGCCCAGCGGTTGCCGGAGCGGATCGAGCGCCTGGTGCTGTTCTCGGTGGTGCCGTTCGTGCCCGGCTACAGGTGGCACCGGGTCGCGCGCGGCTGGCGCACGCGGCTGATCGGGGAGCTGCTGATGGGCTTCACGACCCGCTGGGGCCTCCGCCGCGAGCTGCCCCGCGAGCTCGCCGACCGGGCCTGGGAGTCGTTCGACCACGGCACTCAGCGGGCGATCCTGAGGCTCTACCGCTCCGCGCCGCCCGGGGTGCTCGCCCGCGCGGGCGAGCGGCTGGGGGAGGTGCGGGCACCGGCGCTCATCCTCTGGTCCAGGGACGATCCCTACATCCCCGCGAAGTTCGGCCGGCTCCACGCCGACGCGCTCGGCGGGGAGGTCGAGCTCGAGCTCGTGGACGGCGGTCACTGGCCCTGGACCGAGCGTCCCGAGCTCATCGAACGGACCGGCGAGTTCCTCCGGACATAAAGACATGTAAAGACTTTCCGAGGCGCCTCAAGACCGGGCAGTAGTTGTCGAGTCAAGGGGTGTGCGGGAATTGCTCTCCAAGTCGACTGCAGGTGGCCTCTCGGCCGGCGTCGTGCTGGTCTGGTGGCCCCTGCTGTTCGAGCATGTCGACACGGTCACCTCGTGGTTCATCCGCGGCGTGGCCTGGACCGTCTGCTTCGAGCTGCTCATGTTCGCCCTCGTGCCGGTCGAGCGCGCGCTCTGGGAGACGCGGGGCGGCGAGCGCCTCTCCGGACGCGTCGGGGCCGCGGGCTCGCGGCTCCACGCCGGCTCGCCCCGGCGCAAGCTCGGCCGCCTGAGCGCGCTCGCCACCGCGGCGCTCGTCGTGCCGGCCGCACTGCTCGTCATGGGACTTCAGGAGCAGCTTCCGGCCAAGGCCGAGGCGGCCACCGTGCGCCCCGTGAAGGTGGTGCGGGTCACGAAGGTCGTGAACGTGCGGAAGGTCGTGCAGGGCGCTCCCGTCGTCCGCCAGGCGGTCCCCGTGAGCACGCAGCCGCAGTTCGCCACGCCCGCCGCTCCTCGGGCCAGCGCACCGGCACGCAAGGACAGCGTCGCGGTGGGCCGCGCGGCCCCCGTGGAGCGTGAGACCCAGCCGCTTGACGAGCCGGTCACGACCGGCGGGTCGGGCGATGCTTCTCCAGGAGACGCGCCCGGCAGTTCAACCGCTCCCGCAGCTCCTTAGTCCTTCTAAGCTGTCCCTCTTGTGCTGCGCGACGCGCCGTCCTCCGCGCCGCCCTCCTCTCCACTAGCTCCGCCCGAGGATGCGGCGTCGCCACCGCCACCCACTGACCGCGGGCAGCCCGCTGCTGCGCGCTGGTACCGGCGCATCGACCCGTGGCACGCCGCGCCGATCGTCATCGCGCTCCTGTTCGCGGCCGCCTATCTGATCTGGCAGCCGCGCACCGTCGACCTCGCCGCCCACACCTTCCGCGCCGACCTGTTCGGCAAGGAGGGCTTCACGATTTGGAACGGCCAGTGGTACGGCGGTCATCACACGCCCGCGTACAGCGTCCTGTCGCCGCCGCTGGCGTGGCTCTTGGGGCCGCCCTTCGCGCTCGCCGCCGCCGCGCTCGCGTCGGCCGCGCTGTTCCCGCCGCTCGCGCGCGGCTGGTTCGGCGAGGAGCGTGCCCGCTGGGGCTCGGTCTGGTTCGGCGCAGCCACGGCGACGCTCCTCTTCACCAGCCGGCTCCCGTTCGCCATCGGCGTGGCCTTCGGGCTCGCGGCGCTGCTGGCGCTCCAGCGCCGCCGCTACTGGCTGGCGATCCTGCTCGCGGTGCTGTGCCCGCTCGGCAGCCCGGTGGCCGGGCTGTTCCTCGCGATGGCCGGTGTGGCCTACGCGATCGCCGAGCGCCGTGACCGCTCGAAGCGCATAGAGGGGCTGGCCATCGCGGCAGCCGCCTTCCTGCCACCCCTCTTCCTGTCCTGGGCGTTCCCGGAGGGCGGCTGGGCCCCCTTCCCGACGTCGGCGTTCGTCCCGATCCCGCTGTTCGTGATCGCCTGCCTGATCGTGCTGCCGCGCGAGCAGAGCGCGCTCCGCTGGGGCGCCGTGCTCTATGGCCTCGGCTCGGCCCTCGCCCTCGTGATCGAGACGCCGATGGGCGGCAACGCGGTGCGGCTCGGCGCGTTGTTCGGCGGCCCGCTGCTCCTGTGCGCGATCTGGGGACAGCCGTGGACGAAGCGCATCTGGGTGCTCCCGATCCTCACCGTCGGCTTCGCCGCGCTGGCCTTCTGGCAGTGGTCGCCGGCCGTGCGCGACGTGATCAAGTACATCGAGGACCCGGCCGCGAAGGCCGACTACTTCACGCCGCTGCGCGAATTCCTCTTCCGGCTGCCCGACCAGCGCCGCATCGAGATCCCGTTCACCCGCTCCCACTGGGAGGGCTCCGAGATCGCGATGGACCAGGCGCTTGCGCGAGGCTGGCTGCGTCAGCTCGACACGAGGCTGCACCCGATCTTCTACAGGGGGCAGCTGAACCGGCTGACGTACGCGAGCTGGTTGTCGGACAACGCGGTGCGCTACGTGGCGTTGCCGAGCGCCAAACCGGACAAGAGCTCGTACGGTGAGCGGGCGTTGATCGAGAAGGGGTTGCCGTACCTGCGGTTGCGCTGGAAGTCGGATGACTGGCGGGTGTACGAGGTGCTGTTGCCGGCGCCGCTTGTGATCTCGCAGAAGAACGCGCGCTTCGTGCTCGAGCAGTTCCAGTCGGACGAGGTGCTGCTCGACGTCAAGCGCCCTGGCGAGGCGATCGTGAAGGTGCGCTGGACGCCGTACTGGTTCGCGTCTCACGCGTGCGTGGAGCCCTACGGCGACTGGACGAAGGTGATCGCCGACGACACCGGCTTCGTGCGCCTCTCGACGCGCTTCGCGCCCGAGCGGCTGGTCTCGCGCGGACGCCGCTGCGACGACTCCTCGGGCTAGCGCCGCCAGCTACGCTAGGCGCCCGTGCCGTCCTCCCACCCGCTCCTGGTGCAGCTGGCCCGGGTCTGGCGCCTAAGCGGCCGCTGGCTCCCGAACGGCTGGCTCGACGCCATCCGCCAGCTCGCCCTGTTCGCCGGCGCGTATTACCTGTACCGGATCGTCCGCGGCTTCGTGGACGGCCAGGCGAGCCTCGCATTCGAGAACGCCCGCAACCTGGTGGACGCCGAGCGCGCGCTAGGACTCTTCTTCGAGCCGGGCCTCCAGGCCTGGGCGGAGGGCACGGACTGGATCGTGACGCTCTCGAGCTGGATGTACGTGAACTCGCACTTCGTGATCACGACGACGTTCCTGATCTGGCTCTACATCGCCCGCAACCAGGCCTTCTACTTCGTGCGCAACATGTTCATGGTCGCCATGGGCCTCGCGCTCGTGGGCTACATGGCCTACCCGACCGCGCCGCCGCGCTTCCTCCCCGAGTGGGGCTTCAGCGATTCGGTGGCGAACTTCGTGGGCGAGGGCGCGGAGCAGAGCGCGAACGTCCTCTACAACCCGTTCGCCGCGGTGCCGAGCATGCACGTGGCGTTCGCCCTCATGATCGCCGTGCCCGCGATCATGCTCGTCAAGAATCGCGCGCTGAAGGTGCTCTGGGGGATCTACCCCGCCGTCGTGACCTTCGTGGTGATGGTCACGGCCAACCACTTCTGGCTCGACGCCGCGCTCGGCGCGCTCGTGGCCGTGCTCTCGGCGTACGCCGCCTACGCGGCCTTCGCCCGCGCCCGCCCGGAGGCCTGGGCGTGGCGCACAGCTCACGCATGAGCACCCGCACCACCGCGGAGATGCGGGAGCTCGCCCGCAACCGCCTGATCGAGTCGAGGCTCACGCCGAACGCGATCTCGGTGACCGGGCTCGTGGGGAACCTGATCGCCGCCGTCCTGATCCTCGAGCACCACTTCGTGCTCGCGGGCGTCGCCTTCATCCTCGGCTCGGTGTGCGACATGTTCGACGGGCGCTACTCGCGCATGTCGGGCAAGGGCACGCCGTTCGGTGCGTTCCTCGACTCCACGCTCGACCGCGTGGAGGAGGGGGTCGTGCTGGCCGCCGTGGCGGCCTGGTTCGCGCAGGAGGGAAACGACCTCGCCGTCGGGGCCACCGTGATCGCCGTGGTCGGCTCCTACATGGTCAGTTACACGCGTGCCCGCGCGGAGGCGCTCGGCGTGGAGTGCAAAGTGGGGATCGCTTCTCGTGCGGTGCGGGTAGTTATCCTCTCGGTGGGCTTGGTCTTCGCCGCTGGCGAGCTCATTCCAGACCTAGACCTGCTCGAGCCCGCCATCTACGTGATGGCAGCGCTCACCGTGTTCACGGCATTACAGAGGGTGCTCCACGTGCGCCGGCAGCTCGCCGGCGGCCCGAGCACCGTGTAACCCAGACAAGCTTGGCGGGTGTGTTCTTCGATGACTGATTCGACAATCTCTTCAAACGGCGCGTCGCGCTACCAGAGCGACAAGGTGCGCGTCGCCATCATCGGCGTCGGCAACTGCGCCTCCTCCCTGGTCCAGGGCGTCGAGTACTACAAGGACGCCGACCCCGACGCCTCCGTCCCCGGCCTCATGCACGTGGACCTCGGCGGCTACCACATCTCCGACATCGAGTTCAGCGCCGCGTTCGACATCGACGCGGACAAGGTCGGCAAGGACCTGTCCGAGGCGATCTGGTCCGGCCAGAACAACACGATCAAGTTCTCCGACGTGCCGAACCTGGGCGTGCCGGTCCACCGCGGTATGACGCACGACGGCCTCGGCAAGTACCTCAAGGAGAAGATCACGAAGGCGCCGGGCGAGACGGCCGACATCGTGAAGATCCTCAAGGAGACGAAGACGGACGTCGTCGTCTCCTACCTGCCGGTGGGCTCCGAGCAGGCGACCAAGTGGTACGTCGAGCACGTTCTCGAGGCCGGCTGCGGCTTCGTGAACTGCATCCCCGTGTTCATCGCGGGCGAGAACTACTGGGCGACCCGCTTCGAGAAGGCCGGGCTGCCGATCATCGGCGACGACATCAAGTCGCAGGTCGGCGCCACGATCGTCCACAGGATGCTGGCACGGCTCTTCTTCGAGCGCGGCGTCGAGATGAAGCGCACGTCGCAGCTCAACGTGGGCGGCAACATGGACTTCTACAACATGCTCGAGCGCGAGCGCCTGGAGTCCAAGAAGATCTCGAAGACGCAGGCGGTCACGTCGATCATGGGACACGAGCTGCCCGCCGACGACGTATACATCGGCCCCTCGGACTACGTGCCGTGGC
>JAXDIL010000147.1:0-3565 GCA_034664005.1 Thermoleophilaceae bacterium
GGGCATCCGCGCGTGCGGCTCTGGCAGATCTGGAACGAGCCGAACCTCTCCTTCTACCTCAGTCTCCGCCGCGGGGCGCAGCGCTACCGGGCGCTCGTGAACGCCGCCTACCGGGAGCTCCACAGCCCCGAGCGCGGCAACCTTGTCGTGGCCGGCGGGCAGGCGCCGCTCGGCGCTCCGCCCGGCGAGGGGATCTCGCCGCTCAGCTACATGCGGAGGATGCTCTGCATGAAGGGGCACCGCGATCCGCGCCCGAGCTGCGGCGCGCGCGCCAGCTTCGACGTCTGGTCGCACCACCCCTACACCTCGGGCGGTCCGACTCACTCGGCACGTAAGCCCGACGACGTCTCGCTCGGCGACCTGCCGGAGATGCGCGGCCTCCTGGCGGCAGCGCGGCGCGCGGGCCACGTGACCGCGCGGGGCCGCGTGCGCTTCTGGGTGACCGAGTTCTCGTGGGATACGAAGCCGCCGGACCCGTACGGCGTGCCGGTGCGCCGGCACGCGCGCTGGGTGGCGGAGGCGATGTACCGGATGTGGGCGAGCGGGGTGAGCCTCCTCGTCTGGTTCCAGCTGCGCGACATCCCGGCCGACGCGCCCTGGTCGCCATTTGGCGAGGCGGGGCTGTTCTTCCGGACCGGAGATCTCTACGCGGGCGAGCGGCGAAAGCCGGTCGCGCGCGTGTTCAGGTTCCCGTTCGCCGCCATCCCCGGGCCCCGCGGCGTGACGCTCTGGGGAAGGACGCCGGACAGCGCTGCGCGTGTGGTCACGATCGAGCGGCGCGCCGGCACGGGGTGGGAGCGCGTCGCGCGGGTGAGGGCCAACCGCCACGGCCTGTTCCGGTCGCGCCGTGCCGGGCTCGAGGGCGAGCTGCTCCGCGCGCGCGTCGGGCGGAGCGAGTCGCTGCCCTTCAAGGCCGTCCCCACGCCGGATCTGCCGGTGAGCCCGTTCGGCGACGAGCCCCTGTCCGGCTGAGGCCCCGCTGCTACCATCACCCGCCGCATGCCCAGCATCAATCAGCTCGTACGCAAGGGCCGCACCAAGCCCAAGAAGAAGGTCTCGACCCCGGGTCTCAAGTCCGGTCAGGGCCGCAAGAAGCGCATCGCCGCCCCGCAGCGGCGCGGCGTGTGCACCCGCGTGTATACGACCACGCCCAAGAAGCCGAACTCGGCGCTCCGCAAGGTGGCGCGCGTGCGGCTCACAAACGGGATGGAGGTCACCTCCTACATCCCGGGCGAGGGCCACAACCTTCAGGAGCACTCGGTTGTGCTGGTGCGCGGCGGACGAGTGAAGGACCTGCCGGGAGTCCGCTACAAGGTCGTGCGCGGAACGCTCGACGCGGCCGGCGTGTCCGACCGCAAGAAGGCCCGCTCCCAGTATGGGGCGAAGGCCAAGTAGCGATGCCGCGGCGCGCGTCTCCAGGAACTCGCCCGGTCGAGCCCGACCCGATGTACGGGTCCAAGGTCGTCCAGCAGGTGATCAACAAGGTCATGGTGGACGGCAAGAAGTCCACCGCCGAGAAGATCGTCTACGACGCGCTCGAGATTCTCGCTCGCCGCACGAGCATGGACCCCGTCCCTGCCCTCGAGGAGTCGCTCAAGCAGATCACCCCGGTCCTCGAGGTGCGCTCGCGCCGTGTCGGCGGTGCCACCTACCAGGTGCCCGTCGAGGTGCCCCAGCGCCGCGCCAAGACGCTCGCGGTCCGCTGGCTGATCGAGTTCGCCCGCGCCCGCCGCGAGAAGTCGATGTCCGAGCGCCTCGCCGGTGAGCTCGTAGACGCCCAGTCCCAGCAGGGCGGCGCCTACAAGCGGAAGGACGACATCTTCCGCATGGCAAAGGCCAACCAGGCCTTCGCCCACTACCGCTGGTAGCGAATCTCTTCTGACTTACCCGCCATATAGGCGGCTAAGTTAGAAACCATTCCGATCTACGAGTTCAAATGCGGTGGATGCGGGGCGCGCTTCGAGGAATTGGTGCGTGTCGGCGAGGCAGCGCCGTGCCCTCAATGCAAGTCGTCCGAAGTAGAGCGGCTGTACAGCCCGATCGGTGAACCGCGCGTGCCGGTGGGACTGACGGGCAAGGCGGCCAGGGAGTCGAACTCGAAGCGCAAGGAGCGCGAGGCCAAGCGCCAGGCGGGCTTCGCCGAAGACCGCAAGCGCCGGCGCCGCTAGTCGTCCGGTCGCAAGAGCCGCAGTACGCCGGCCGCCACCGCCAACGCTCCGCCGATCAGCTCGAACCACAGCCCCGCCCCAGCCGAGGCGGTCGCCTCGGCGTAGTCGCGCCCAATCAGGCCGGTGTCGTCACTGGCCGGCAGATCGCCCAGCAGCGCGATCCCGAGCACGACCGCGCCGATCCCGATCAGCGCCAGCGCGGCCGGCCGCGAGCGTCCGAAGGCCGCTCCGGAGCCCATCGCGAACGTCAGGAGGCCGAGCAGGAGCAGGGCTACCGAGCTGCGTTCGAGGCCGGTCTGGGAGCAGTTGTCGGCGAGCGCCGGGCTCGAGTCGTAGATGACCTCGCAGCTCGTGTTCCTCAGGTCCACCGAAATGACCGTCGACACGAGCGTGAGCAGCATCAGCGCGCCCGCGAGAATGGCGGCCACGGCGACCGCGATTGCAACTGGCGAAAGGCCCGTTGGGAGCGCCAGATGCCTGCTACCATCGGACGTCGCTCTGCGGGCGGACTCCCTCCGCCCAACGCCTCGCTCAGCCACGCGAGGGCGGGCGGTCGCTTACATCGATGGAGTCCTCTACGACATAGAACTCTTCCGGGCAGCAACCGCACGTAGCACCGGGCCCGGAATGGGCCTTTTTTCTGCTCGGAAACGGACTTGAACAACTAAAGGTCATGGCAAGAACAGTCTCACTCGATAACACGCGCAACATCGGGATCATGGCGCACATCGACGCCGGTAAGACGACGACGACCGAGCGCATCCTCTTTTACACGGGCCGCACCCACAAGATGGGTGAGGTTCACGAGGGCGCCGCCGTGATGGACTGGATGGAGCAGGAGCAGGAGCGCGGCATCACGATCACGTCCGCCGCGACCACCGCCTTCTGGCGCGATCACCGCATCAACATCATCGACACGCCGGGCCACGTGGACTTCACCGTCGAGGTGGAGCGCTCCCTGCGAGTGCTCGACGGCGCCATCGCCGTCTTCGACTCGGTGGCCGGCGTCGAGCCGCAGTCCGAGACCGTCTGGCGCCAGGCCGACAAGTACCGCGTGCCGCGCATGGCCTTCATCAACAAGATGGACCGCATCGGCGCCAACTTCGAGGGCTCGGTCCAGACGATGATCGACCGCCTCGGCGCCCACCCGGTGCCGGTGCAGCTGCCGATCGGCGCAGAGGCCGACTTCACGGGCGTCATCGACCTCGTGAACATGAAGGCGATCGTCTACAAGGACGACCTCGGCCAGGAATGGGAGGTCACCGACATTCCCGCCGACCTCCAGGACGCTGCCACCCAGGCGCGCACGGAGCTGATCGAGGCGATCGCCGAGTACGACGACGAGCTGATGGAGGACTACCTCGAGGACAAGCCGATCGAGGCCGATCGCCTGGTCG
>JAXDIL010000158.1:0-6253 GCA_034664005.1 Thermoleophilaceae bacterium
GGTCCACCAGCGTGGTGGGCGGCGCGGCGCGCGTGGGCAGCGTGATCGTCGACGTGTACTGGGGCTCGTCCTCGACGGGCTCGTCCGTCTCCTCGTCGCCGGCGTCATCGTCAGCCTCCAGGACCGCGGCCGGCTGTGGCGGCGCGCTCGTGGGGGTCGAGGCATCCACGACGATCGTGTTTGCGGCGAGGTCGCCGATCCGCTGGCGCCGCTCCCCGGTCACGAGCATCACGATCAGCCCGACGATGTAGGCGCCGAGTCCATCGACCACCCGAAGGACGGTCCGCACGGCGATCTCGCGCATCCCGGCCGGACGGCCGTCGGCGCGCATCACGCGCAGCTTCATCAGCTTCTTGCCGACGGTCTGCCCGGCGCCCGACTCGAGCGCGAAGTAGTAATAGAGCGCCCAGCCCACGATGACGGCCGCGAGTCCGCTCTGGCGCTCGCCCGAGAGGGCGTCCGCCGCAACCAGGATCACGACGCCGCCGAGGCTGACGATGATCAGGTCCACGATGCCCGCGATCACGCGGCGGTTGTCGAGCTTGGGGCCCGTTGCAGGGGCGGCAGATGCCTGTGCGATGGCGTTCATCCCTCCCACCATCGGCACGCGGCGGGCGGAAATTAAGCGTTGCGGGCATCATCCCCGGGGGTGGAGCGGATCGCCGTCATCGACATGGGCTCCAACTCCTGGCGGCTCGTCGTGTTCGGGTACGAGCCCGCCACGGAGTGGTGGAGTCTCGTGGACGAGATCCGGGAGGCGGTCCGCATCGCCGCGGGGCTCGGCCGGGCCGACGGAGAGGGCGCCCGGATGCTGCGCCCCGACCGGGTCGAGCTCGCCCTTCATACCGCTGCGGTGTTCTCCGCCTTCTGCCGCGCGACGGCGGTGGACCAGGTGGAGGCGGTGGCCACGAGCGCGATCCGGGATGCGGCGAACGGAGAGGAGCTGCTCGCGGACATCGAGCGCATCACAGGCCTCCACGCGCGCGTGATCAGCGGCGAGGAGGAGGCTCGCTACGGCTGGCTCGCGATCGCGAACTCGACGACCGTCGAGGACGGCTTCGGGCTCGACATCGGCGGCGGCTCGATCCAGGCGATGCGCATCGAGGGGCGCCGGCTGGCGGAGGCGCGCTCGCTCCCGCTCGGCGCGGTTCGCGTGAGCGAGCGCTTCCTGCCCGACGACAAGGTCACCGGCAAGCAGATCAAGGCGCTGCGCGCGCACGTGGGAGAGCAGCTCGACGAGCTCGGCTGGTGGAGCGGCGGCGGGCGCATCGTCGGGATCGGCGGCACGATCCGCAACCTCGCCGCCGCGGCGATGAAGCGGCTCGACCTGCCGGACATCGACGTGCAGGGCTTCTCGCTCACCGGGGACGCGCTCGCCGAGGTGATCGAGGAGCTGGCCGCGCGGCCGGTGTCGAAGCGCAGCCACGTGAAGGGCATCAAGTACGACCGCGCCGACGTGATTCTCGGCGGGGCGCTCGTCCTCGCCGAGGTGATGGAGCGCGGCGGGTTCGAGTCGATCGAGGTGACGGAGGCGGGCCTGCGCGAGGGGATCTTCTTCGAGCGCCTGCTCGGCGAGGACCCGCTCTTCGCCGACGTGCGCGCCGAGTCGGTGCGCAACCTCGCCCACCGCTTCGGCCACCACGGCGCCCACGACCTGCACGTGTGGGCGCTGTCGCGCTCGATCTACGACGGCCTCGCGGAGGTCGGGCTGCACGGCTACGGGCGCCCGGAGCGCGAGCTGCTGTGGGCCGCGTGCCTGCTGCACGACATCGGCGTGGCCGTGAACTACGACGACCACCACCGCCACTCGCACTACCTCACGCTGAACGCCGGGCTGCCGGGCTTCACGCCCCGCGAGCTGATCCTGATCGGCCTGATCGCGCGCTACCACCGCAAGGGCGCGCCGGACGCATCGGAGCTGGGGGACCTGAAGGAGCCGGGCGACGACGAGCGGCTCCAGCTCCTCTGCGGCGTGATCCGGCTCGCCGAGCAGCTCGAGCGAAGTCGCGACCGCGCGATCACGGACGTGAGCGTGGCGGCGAACGGAGCGAGCGTCTCGCTGCGCACCGAGTCAGACCCCTCGCTCGACGCCACCGTCCCGATCTGGGCCGCCCGCCGCAACGCCGACCTGCTCTCGGACGCGCTCGGCCGCGACGTCGAGATCGAGTCCTAGGCGGCCACCGATGCTCACCGCCTTCGGCGCCGCGGCCGTCACCTTCATGATGCTCATGTATGCGCTCGAGCGGCGCGGCAGAGGTTTCATCCTGGCTTTCGGCTGCGGCTGCCTCCTGTCGAGCGCCTACGGCTTCCTGGCCGGCACCTGGCCGTTCGGCGTCGTCGAGGCGATCTGGGCGCTGATCGCCTTCGACAGGTACCGCTCCACGCGGCGCGCTGTCAGCGACTAGGCCAGGCGCGTCTCGAGCACGCCCAGCTGCGGCGAGGAGACGACGACCTCGTCGCCCGGCTTCAGCCACACCTTCGGGTCGCGCATGCTGCCGACCCCGGCGGGCGTCCCGGTGGAGACGATGTCGCCGGGCTCGAGCGTCATCAGCTTCGACAGGTACGCGATCAGCGCCGGCACGGAGTGCACGAGGTCGGCGGTCGAGCTCTTCTGCATGAGCTCGCCGTTCAGGCTCAGCTCGATCTCGATCGCGTCGTGCGGGCCGGCCTCGTCGGGTGTCACCAGCGCGGGCCCGCAGGGCGCCGACCCGTCGAAGGTCTTGCCAGGCATCCACTGCGGCGTCATGCGCTGGTAGTCGCGCGCCGACAGGTCGTTCAGGAGCATGTAGCCGGCCACGTGATCGAGCGCGTCGGCCTCGGCCACGTCCTTGCAGCGGTCGCCGATCACGAACGCCACCTCGGCCTCGTAGTCGACCCTGTCGCTCCACGCGGGGAGCTGCACGGTCGCGCCGGGGGACGCGAGCGCGTTGCGGAACTTGGCGAAGAAGGTCGCCGTCTCGGGCGCCTCGAGGCCCTGCTCCTCCGCGTGCCCGCGGTAGTTGAGGCCGATGCAGATGATCTTCCCCGGGCGCGTGAGCGGCGCGAGCAGCCGCACGCCCTCGACCGGGACGCCGTCGTCGCCCTCGACCGGGCTGAGCTCGCCGAGCAGGCCGCCCTCGAGGATCGCCTCGACCGTCTTATCGGTGACCCGTGCGCCGCGCGAGGCGTCGCCCCAGATGTCGTAGATGCAGCCGTCGCGCAGCAGTGCGGCGCGCGGATGCCCGTTCGCCTCAAAGCTCACGAGTCTCATTGGCGCGGCAGCGTACCCTGGTGGCCGATGGCGAAGGACCTTCCGACGGGCAGGGTGAGAAGGGCCGCGAAGGTGGGACGGCTCGCGGGCGGACAGGCCGCGCGCGGCTACGCGACCAAGGCCGCGAACCTCACGCGCGACGAGGAGGCGCGCCAGGCCGCGGCATCGCGCCGCCAGCTGGAGGCGGCGGAGCAGATCTTCGACGTGCTCGGCCAGATGAAGGGCGCGGCGATGAAGGTCGGCCAGGTGGCGTCGTTCATCGACACGGGCGCCTTCCCGCCCGAGTTCCAGGAGCGCATCCAGGCGAAGCTGGCCGAGCTGCGCGACGCGGCGCCGCGCGTGTCCTTCGACAAGATGCGGAAGGTCATCGAGGACGACCTCGGCGAGAAGCTCGGCGACGTGTTCGCCGAGTTCGGCGAGGACGCCGTGGCGGCCGCCTCGATCGGCCAGGTCTATCGCGCGCGCCTGCACGACGGGCGCGACGTGGCGGTGAAGGTGCAGTACCCCGGCGTCGCCAAGGCGGTGCGCGCCGACCTCCAGAACCTCGGGCTGATCATGCGCGTGGCGAAGCGGATCGCGCCCGGTATGGACGCCAAGGCGATGACCGCCGAGATCAAGGAGCGGCTCACCGACGAGCTCGACTACGAGCACGAGGCGCAGCAGCACCGCGCCTTCGCGCGCTCGTGGCGCGGGCACCCGTTCATCTACGTACCGGCCGTCGTGACGGAGCTGTCGACCGAGCACGTGCTCGTGACCGAGTGGGTCGACGGGATCGGCTTCGAGGAGGTGCGCGCTCTGGACCGCGCCACGCGTGACCGCTTCGGCGAGATCGTGTTCCGCTTCTTCTTCGGGTCGCTCTACCGGAACGGCCACTTCTCGGGCGACCCGCATCCCGGCAACTACCGGCTCATGCCGGACGGCCGCGTGGCCTTCCTCGACTTCGGGATGACCAAGCGGGTGGCGCGCGAGGACATCGACGCCGAGGTGGGCGCGCTGGGCGCCGTGATGGACGGCGACCCCGACGGGCTCTACCGGCGCCTGGCCGCAATGGGCTTCTTCGACCCGGACGACAAGCAGGTCACGCCCGAGCGCGTCTTCGACCACTTCCACGACGTGACCGCCTGGTACACGGAGGATCGCGAGGTGACGGTCGACCGCGAGCTGGTGGCCCAGACGCTGATCGACTTCGGCGACCCGCGCTCGCGCCACTGGCAGCTGATGCGCCGCGAGACGATGCCGGCCCAGGCGATGCTCGCCCGCCGCATGGAGGCGCTGACGCTCGGCGTGCTCGGCCAGCTCGAGGCCACGGCGAACTGGCACCGGATCGCACGCGAATGGCTGTTCGGCGACCCGCCGTCGACCGAGCTGGGCGCGCTCGAGGAGCCGTTCCACACGCGGGCCGCCGCTTGATCAGCGCCACGCGCCAGGCGCTCAGCGTCCTGCGCGCCGACGAGGTGATGGCCCGGCTCATCGAGGAGCACGGGGCGATCGTGAAGAGGGAGCTCGAGGAGGAGCGTCGCCACGACGCCTACGGCGCGCTGCTCCGCTCGATCGTCGGGCAGCAGCTCTCGACAAAGGCGGCCCGGACGATCTACGGGCGGATGCTCGAGCTGTTCGACGGCCACGCCCCGACTCCGAAGCAGCTGCTGGCCGCGGACCCTGACGCGATCCGCGCCGCCGGGCTCTCCCGGCCGAAGATCTCGTATCTCCGCGACCTCGCCGAGCACGTGGAGAGGGGCGAGCTTCAGCTCGACCGGCTGGACGGGTTGCCGGACGAGGAGGTCATCGAGCAGCTCACCGCCGTGAAGGGGATCGGCGAGTGGAGCGCCCACATGTTCCTGATGTTCCACCTGAGCCGCCCGGACATCCTGCCGGTCGGCGACCAGGGCATCCGCAACGCCATCCGGGTGCAGTACGGGCTGCGGAAGCTGCCCGACCCGAAGCGCATGGAGAAGATCGCGCGCCCCTGGCGCCCGTACCGGACGCTGGCGTGCCTCTACCTATGGAGCTCGCTGGACAACAAGCCGGACTAGCCCGGCGGCGAGTTCAGACGGCCGCGCCGCAGCTCGGCTCCTCTTCCGCCACCCGGAAGGAGGAGCCGCAGCCGCATGAGGCCACGACGTTCGGGTTCGACACCTCGAACCCGGAGCCCATGAAGGTCTCGGTGAAGTCGACCGTGGAGCCCTCGACGTACTGCATGCTCGCGGGGTCCACGAGGACGCGGACGCCGGAGGCCTCGAAGACGTTGTCGTCCTCGCGCTTCTCGTCGAGCGCCAGTGCGTACTGGAACCCGGAGCAGCCACCGCCCTTGACGCCGACTCGCAGGCCCACGTCGCCCTCGGCCCCCTGGCCCGCCATGAACTCGTGGACCTTCTCTGCGGCGATGTCGGTGAGAGTGACCATCTGTCCCAGATTGTATCGGTGCTTCCGTAGGTACCCTCAAGGACAGCATGCCAAGCGCTGACGAGCTTCGTGAACGCATCGAACAGGCCCTTCCGGGAGCCGACGTATCCGTGATGGACACCACGGGCGGCGGCGATCATTTCCGGGCCGAGATCGTGTCCGAGCGCTTCGAGGGCCTCACGCGCATCCAGCAGCACCAGCTGATCTACGACGTGTTCGGCGACGAGGTCGGCGGCGCGATCCACGCGCTCTCAATCAAGACTGGAACCCCATCCCCGGCCGGAGACGGACGATGACGAACGACGAGATCAAGGGCTTCATCGAGAACGCCATCAAGGAGAACCAGGTGATGCTCTTCATGAAGGGCACGCCTCAGCAGCCGGCCTGCGGGTTCTCTATGCGCACGTCGGGCGCGCTCAACGCACTCGGTGTGAAGTACGCCGCGCTCGACATCCTCCCCGACCCGCGCATCCGCGAGGAGCTCTCCGCCGTGTCCGGGTGGCCGACGATCCCGCAGCTCTTCGTGGACGGCGAGCTCGTGGGCGGCTGCGACATCGTGATGGAGATGTTCGAGTCCGGCGAGCTGGCCGAGGCGCTCGG
>JAXDIL010000166.1:0-8153 GCA_034664005.1 Thermoleophilaceae bacterium
CGTACGTGAACACCGCCGACCTCATCTGGCTGAACGGAGAGTTCGTCGCCTGGGAGGACGCCAAGGTGCACGTACTCACGCACGCCATGCACTACGGGACCGGCGTGTTCGAGGGCATCCGGGCCTACGAGACGCCGCAGGGGACCGCGATCTTCCGCAACCAGGACCACCTGGCGCGCCTGGAGAACTCGGCGAAGCTCTACTACATGGACCTGCCCTTCTCCAAGGAGCAGCTGCGCGAGGTGACGCACGAGCTGATCGTCCGCAACGGGCTGAAGAGCTGCTACATCCGCCCGCTCGTCTACCGCGGCTACGGCCCGATGGGCCTGAATCCGCTCGAGAACCCGGTCGAGGCGATGATCGCCGTCTGGGAGTGGGGCGCCTACCTGGGCGACGAGGGCAAGCGCAACGGCGTCCGCGCGCGCGTGTCGTCCTACCGCCGCATCTCGTCTGACTCGCTGATCCCGCAGTCGAAGGCCTCCGGTCAGTACCTGAACTCGGTGCTGGCGAAGATCGAGTCGGTCAAGGCCGGCTACGAGGAGGCGATCCTGCTCGACGAGCGCGGCAACGTCTGCGAGGGCACGGGCGAGAACGTCTTCGTGATCAAGGACGGCGTGATCAACACGCCGGGCCAGGCGGCGTCGATCCTCGACGGGATCAACCGCAAGTCGTGCATCAAGATCGCGCGCGATCTCGGCTACGAGGTCGTGGAACGCGACATCGCTCGCGCCGAGCTCACGCTCGCGGACGAGGTGTTCCTCACCGGCACGGCCGCGGAGCTCACGCCGATGCGCGAGATCGACGACATCGAGATCGGCCCTCCGGGCCCGATCACGCGCGAGATCCAGGGCGTGTTCGAGGACGCGCTGAGCGGCCGCGACGCCCGCTACGCGGACTGGCTCGATCTCGTGCCTGTGCCGTCGCAAGCGTGATCACCGTCTATGACACGACGCTTCGAGACGGCATGCAGGGAGAGGGAATGTCCCTGTCGGTCGACGAGAAGGTTCGCGTCGCCCATGCTCTCGACGATCTCGGGATTCACCTGATCGAAGCCGGGTTCCCGGCCTCCAATCCCAAGGAGGTCGCGCTCTTCGACCTCCTCTCGAGAGAAAGCTTCAGCACCGCGGTTATCGCCGCATTCGGCATGACCCGTCGGCGCGATTGCGCGGCGGACGAAGATGAGGGTCTCAGGGTGCTGGCTGACAGCTTCGCGCCCGTATGCACGCTCGTCGGGAAGACCTGGTCGCTCCACCTCGAGAAGGTCACCCAGGTGGACCAGGAGGAGAACCTCCGCATGATCGCGGACTCGGTTGCCTTCCTCGCGGGCCAGGGCAAGCGCGTCGTGTACGACGCCGAGCACTTCTTCGACGCGTTCCGCGACGACCGCGACTACGCGCTCCGCTGCCTGCGCGCCGCGGCGGACGCGGGCGCCGAGAACGTGACGCTCTGCGACACGAACGGCTCGTCGCTGCCGGCGCAGGTGACCGAGGCCACCGCGCAGGTGGTCGCCGAGCTCGGCGACTCGGTGCAGGTGGGCATCCACACGCACGACGACGCCGGCTGCGGCGTGGCGAACGCGCTGGTGGCCGTGGAGGCTGGCGCGCGGATGGTGCAGGGCACGATGAACGGCTACGGCGAGCGCTGCGGCAACTGCAACCTGATCTCGGTCCTGCCGGCGCTGGAGCTGAAGCTCGGTCTGGAGTCGATCGGCGCAGACCGCCTGCTGCGGCTCACGGAGACGGCCCACCTGATCGACGAGCTCTGCAACGTCACGCCGAACCCGAACCAGCCCTACGTGGGCGCCAACGCGTTCGCGCACAAGGGCGGCATGCACGTGGCGGGCATCAACCGCGACGCGCGCACGTTCGAGCACGTGGACCCCGCCGAGGTGGGCGCCGACCGTCGCGTGCTCGTATCCGAGCTGTCCGGCAAGGGCACGGTCCAGGCGCGCGCCGACGTGGACGACGAGACCGCCTCGCGCGTGATCGACCGCGTGAAGGAGCTCGAGAACCGCGGCTACCAGTTCGAGGCTGCCGACGGCTCGTTCGACCTGCTGATCCGCAGGGAAACCGGTGAGTACGAGCCGCTGTTCCGGCTCGAGTCGTGGCGTGCGATCGTCGAGAAGCGCGAGGACGGTCGCGTGGAGACCGAGGCCACGATCAAGATCTGGGTCGACGGCGAGCGCTACGTGCGGACCGCGGAGGGCAACGGCCCCGTGAACGCGCTCGACAAGGCGCTGCGTGGCGCGATCGGCGAGCGCCACCCGCACCTGCGCGACATGGAGCTCGTGAACTTCAAGGTGCGCATCCTCGACGAGCGCAAGGGCACGGGCGCCGTGACGCGCGTGCTGCTCGACACCACCGACGGCCAGGACACCTGGGGCGCGATCGGCGTCTCCGAGAACATCATCGAGGCGAGCTGGGACGCGCTCGTCGACTCGCTCGAGGCCGGGATGCTGCCCTCGCGCACCCGCGGCGCCGCGATGCCGTCCGCTTCTTCGTGATCCCGCTCGCGCGGCCGCTCATAGGCGAGCGCGAGGAGCAGCTGGTGCTCGAGACGCTCCGCTCGGGGCGCCTGGCGCTCGGCCCGCGCCTGCCCGAGTTCGAGAGCGCGTTCGGGGAGCGGCTCGGCGTCGAGCACGTCTCGGCGGTCTCCTCCGGCACCGCAGGCCTCCACCTCGCGGTGCGCGCCGCGGGCATCCAGCCCGGTGACGACGTGGTCACGACGCCGTTCAGCTTCGTCGCGTCCGCGAACTGCCTGCTCTACGAGGGAGCGCGGCCGGTCTTCTGCGACATCGATGCGCGCACGCTCAACATGTCGCCCGAGGCGGCCGGCGAGGCGCTCACCGAGCGCACCACCGGCGTCCTGCCGGTGCACATCTTCGGCTACCCGGCCGACATGGACTCGATCGAGCTGCTCTCACGCGACTGCGGGCTCTGGATCGTGGAGGACGCCTGCGAGGCGCTCGGCGCGGTGCACGCGGACGGCACGCGGGTGGGCGCGCGCGGCAACCCCAGCGTGTTCGCGTTCTACCCGAACAAGCAGATCACCACCGGGGAGGGGGGAGCCGTCGTGGCGCCCTCGGCGAAGCTGAAGGAGCGCATCGACTCCGAGCGCAACCAGGGCCGCGCCCCGGACATGGGCTGGCTCGACCACGACCGGCTCGGCTTCAACTACCGGCTCGACGACCTGTCCTGCGCGCTCGGCATCGCCCAGCTCGAGCGCCTCGACGAGCTGCTCGCCGCCCGCGCGCGCGTGGCCGGCCTCTACAGCGAGGCGCTCGGCGAAGTGGAGGGACTCGAGCTGCCCTGCCCAGACGAGGGCGGAGAGCGCCGCAGCTGGTTCGTATACGTGGTCCAGCTGCCGCGCGGGGTGGACCGCGACGGCGCCGTGGCGGCGATGCGCGAGCGCGGCGTCGACACGAAGCCCTACCTGCCCGCGATCCACCTGATGAGCTTCTACCGGGAGCGCTTCGGGCACCGGGAGGGCCAGTTCCCGGTCTGCGAGGACGTGGCCGCCCGCTCGCTCGCCCTGCCCTTCTTCCCGGAGCTGACCGACGGCCAGGTGGAGCAGGTGGCCGGGGCGCTCCTCGACGTCATCGGCCAAGCGGCTTGACGAGCGCCACGAAGCCCGGCAGCCCGCGCCCGGCGGCACGGTAGGCCACCTCCTCGAAGCCGGCGCTCGCGTAGAGAGCGCGCGCGGCCTCGTTGTCGAGCGTGGTGTCGAGCGTCACGGCGCGCAGGCCGCGCGCGTGGGCGTCGCGCTCGGCGTCCTCCAGGAGGGCACGCGCGGCGCCGCGCCTGCGCAGCTCCGGGTCCGTGGCGAGCGCGTCGATGTAGAGCGCGTCCTCTCGCGCCACCCGCGTACCGGCGGTGTAGAGCCGCAGCGTCCTGTGCCAGAGCCACACCGGCACGCGCCGCAGCGCGAGCCGGACGAAGGCCTGCGCCCGCTCGTGTCCCTCGTCGATCGGGAAGGCCGCCATCACCGCCGCGGGCCGTCCTTCCAGGTCGAGCACGCGCACCACCTCACGGCTCGCGACGTTGCCGTCCAGGCCGAACGCCTCCTCGAGCAGAGCGAGCGCGCGCTCGCGCTTGCCGGTGAAGCGGTCGTAGATCAGGGACGAGCTCTCGTGCAGCAGCCCCGCCACCGCCGCGACGTCGTCCTGACGCGCCTCGCGAACCCGCACGCGTGAAAGCCTAGACTCCCCCACCGCATGGGCCGCTTCCGTGACCCCCAGGACCCGCTCTTCCAGGCGCTCAACTCGTCGATCCGGTTCGACTACCGGCTCGCGCCGTACGACCTGGAGCAGTCACGCGCGCACGCGCGCATGCTTGCGCGCAGCGCGATCATCGGCGACGACGACCTCGCGGAGATCGAGCGCGGCCTCGACGCGGTGCGCGAGGAGATCGACGCGGACACCTTCGTCGTCAAGCCCGACGACGAGGACATCCACATGGCGATCGAGCGCAGGCTCACCGAGATCGTCGGGCCCGTGGGCGGCAAGCTCCACACCGCGCGCTCGCGGAACGACCAGGTGGCCACCGACGTCGCGATGCTGGTGCGCGCGCACAGCCTCGAGGCGAAGGAGCTGCTGCAGAAGCTGATGGGCACGCTGATGGCGCTCGCCGAGCGCCACCTCGACTGGCGGCTGCCGGGCTACACCCACCTCCAGCGCGCCCAGCCGGTCTACCTCTCGCATCACCTGCTCGCCTACTTCTGGAAGTTCCGCCGCGATCTCCAGCGCTTCAACTTCTGCATGACGAGCACGGACGACCTGCCGCTCGGCGCCGGCGCGCTCGCGGGCGTCAACTTCGACACGAGCCGCATGTTCGTGGCCCAGGAGCTCGGCTTCGGCGGCATCGCCGAGAACTCGCTCGACGCGGTGTCGAACCGCGACTTCGTGCTCGACTACCTGTCGGCGGCCGCCACCTGCGCCACGCACCTCTCGCAGCTCGGCGGCGAGATCGTGCTGTGGTCGACCGAGGAGTTCGGCTTCTGCCAGGTGGCGGACGCGTTCTCGTCCGGGTCGAGCCTGATGCCGCAGAAGAAGAACCCGGACGCGGCCGAGCTGCTGCGCGCCAAGGCGCCGCGCGTGACCGGCCACCTGACCGCGGTCCATGGCGTGCTCCACGGACTGCCGCTCACCTACAACAAGGACCTGCAGGAGGACAAGGAGCCGCTCTTCGACACGGTCGACACGCTCGAGCTGAGCCTGCGCGTGGCGGCCGGGATGCTCGAGAGCATCGAGTTCAACCGCGAGCGCATGGCGGCCGCGGCCTCGGACGAGTTCATCGCCGCCACCGACGTGGCCGACCACCTCGTGCGCCGCGGCGTGCCGTTCCGGGAGGCGCACGGCGTCGTGGGCGGCCTGGTGCGCGCCGCCGTGGAGCGCGGCAAGCAGCTCTCGGAGCTGACCGAGGAGGAGCTCGCCGAGCTCGCGCCGCAGCTCGACGGGGGCTTCTACGAGCTGCTCGACGAGCAGTCGGTGCTCGAGTCCAAGGTGTCCGACGGCGGCACGGCGATGTCGCGCGTGCGCGACCAGCTCGCGCAGGCACGGCAGGTGCTGCGCGAGGCGCGCGGGTGAGGCTCGCCGGGGACTTCTACAGCCGCTCGGTACACGACGTGGCGCGCGACCTGATCGGCTGCGTCGTCCGCCACGGCGAGACGGCCGGCCGGATCGTCGAGACCGAGAGCTACCACATGGAGGAGCCCGCCTGCCACGCCTTCGCCGGCGTCACGGAGCGCACGCGGACGCTGTTCGGGGAGCCGGGCCGGGCCTACGTCTACTTCTCGTACGGCATCCACTCGCTGCTCAACGCCGTGGCGGAGGACGAGGGAGTGGGCGCGGCCGTGCTGATCCGCGCGCTCGAGCCGGTGGACGGGGTGGAGCTGATGCGCGCGCGCCGCGGCGTGGCGAGCGACGAGGAGCTCTGCTCGGGGCCGGGCAAGCTGACCCAGGCGCTCGGCATCGGGCTGTCGCTGAACGGCACGTCGCTGGTGGACGGCCCGATCGAGCTGCTCACGCGCGAGCCCGGCTCGCGCGTGCCTCGCATCGTGGCGGGCGAGCGGGTCGGGATCACGAAGGCGGCCGAGCTTCCCTGGCGCTTCTGCGACGCCGACTCGCGTCACGTCTCGCGCCCGTGGCCCGCGGCGATGCGGGCGAACGCGGCCTAGGCCGGAACGGGCTCAGCCCGTGGTGCCGGGACTCGCGCCGCCGCCGCCACCGCCACCGCTTGGTGGAGCCGTCGGGTCGGGAGCGGGGGTCGGCGCCGGCTCTGCCGGGGGCGTCGGGTTCTGAGGCGCATTCTCGCCTGGGGTACCGCCGCCCGTGCCGTCGCCCGCCTGACCGCCGCCTGACTCCGTGCCGTCGTCGGGCGTGGTGGTGGGGGCCTGCTCTGCGGGCGGGATGTCGCTGGGCGACACCGGCACCGCGGGCGCGATGTCCTGGGTCGTGCCGCTGTCGTCCTTCGAGCCGCGCAGCAGGCGGCGCTGCGTCCGCAGCTCGAGCCACGAGCTCATGAAGTCGTGGAAGATCTCGGCGGGGAACGTTCCGCCGGCCACCGGGCCGCCCGCGTGCTCGAACTCCATCGGCTGGAGCCTGTCGGCGTAGCCGACCCAGATCGCGACCGTGATGTCTTCGTTCCCGCCGACGAACCAGGCGTCGCCGTAGTTCTCGGTCGTGCCGGTCTTGCCCCAGACGAACTCGTCGCCCACCTGGGCGGCGCGTCCGGTGCCGCTCCGGACGACCAGCGAGAGCATGTCCTTCTCGACCTGGGCGACCTTCGGCGGCAGCACCTGCTCCACGACGGGCGTGTTCTCGTTGACGGTCCCGTCCGCCTCCTCGACGCTCTCGATCGCCACGGGCCCGCGGTCGTTCGGCGCGAGCGTGCCGGAGATGCGCTTGCCGTCGTTCGCGAGCGTCGAGTAGGCATAGGCCATCTCGAGCGGTGTGACGCCCTCCTTGAGGCCACCGAGCAGCATGGCCGGGTTCGTGGAGAGCTTGGTGCGGATGCCCATGTCCTGCGCGAGCGCGGCGACCCGGCGTGGCTTCACCTTCATGCCGAGCTCGGCGAACACCGAGTTGTCGGAGGTGGCGGTGGCCGACCACAGCGAGGCCGTCCCGAGGTACGAGTCCTCGTAGTTGGAGACGGGGAAGCGCACCTTCTGGCCGCGGCCGTTCTTCGAGTAGAAGACCTTCGGCTGCGATGCCCAGCTGCTGTTCGGGTCGATGCCGTCGTCGAGAGCACGGGCGAGGATGAACGGCTTGAAGGCGGAGCCGGGCTGGCGATGGCCGTTCGTGGCCAGGTTGAACGGCCGCGCGTTGTAGTCCGAGCCGCCCACCATCGCGCGTACCTCCCCGGTCTTGTTCTTGATCGCCACGAGCGCGGCGTCCGGGCCGATGCCCGAGAGCCGGCCCACGATCGCGCTCTCCGCGGCCTGCTGGAGCTCGGGGTCGATCGTCGTGCGCACCTTGAGGCCGCCGGCGAAGACCTTGCCGGGCCGGTACTCGGCGAGCAGGTGCTCGGTCATCCAGGTCGTGAAGTACGGCTGCTGCGACTCGGTGTTCGGCGGGTCGATGTCGTCCTCCGCGGGCAGGCTCTGCCGCACGGCCGTGTCGTACTGGGCCTGGCTGATCGTGCCCATGGACAGCATCCGCTGAAGGACGAGGTTCCGGCGCGCGCGCGAGGCGCGCGGATGCGCGACGGGGTCGTACATGCTCGGCGAGGCGATCATGCCCGCGAGCAGCGCCGCCTCGTGCGGCGCCACGTCCACCGCCTCGCGGGCGTCCGGGTCCTGTTGCTCCTCGGCCACCGGCGGCGTGTAGTTCACGCCCGCGTCGGCGGCCCCGGCGCGCTCGCTCGGCGGGTCGCCCTGGCCGAAGTAGGTCCGCACGGCCGCCTCGATGCCGTAGGCCCCGTTGCCGAAGTACACGGTGTTGAGGTACTGGGTGAGGATCTTCTGCTTCGACCAGCGCCGCTCGAGGTGATAGGCCAGCGCAGCCTCGCGGAGCTTCTCGAAGATGGTCCGGCTGCCCTGGGCCCGCAGCGCGTTCTTGACGAACTGCTCGGTGATCGTCGAGCCGCCCTGAGCGGCGCTCTGGCTGAGGATGTCTTTGACCAGGGCACGGCCGATGCCCTGGAAGTCGACGCCGC
>JAXDIL010000174.1:0-8459 GCA_034664005.1 Thermoleophilaceae bacterium
GGTTACTGGCGCACGCCGGCCGTCCTGCGCACACCCGCGGGGCGCGCCGCGGTGGGCCTGGGCGACGACGAGCGCTTCGTCGGTCTCATCCACCTCGGCGCGCCGCGCGAGGGCAAGCGGCCGCCGCCGCGTGGGGACGTGGCCGACTTCGCCACCTGGCTCCCATGATCCCGCGCGCGGACGCCATCGCGGCGCTGCAGTCCGACCCGTTCGACGTGGTGGTGGTCGGAGGCGGGATCACCGGCGCGGGCGTGGCGCTGGACGCGGCCAGCCGTGGCTACTCGGTCGCGCTGGTGGAGAAGGCCGACTTCGCGTCGGGCACCTCCAGCCGCTCGAGCAAGCTGGTCCACGGCGGGTTGCGCTACCTCCAGCAGTTCGACCTCGGGCTGGTGCGCGAGGCGCTGCTCGAGCGCCAGCTGCTCGCCGCCCTGGCGCCGCACCTCGTCCGCCCGCTGCCCCTCGTCGTGGCGGCCTTCGAGGGCCAGCGTCCCGACCGCCTGCTGGGCATGGGGCTGAACATGTACGACGTGATGTCGTGGCGTCGTGGCCGCGACGAGGCCGAGGAGTGGAGTCCCGAGCGCCACCGCACGATCGACGCGGACGAGGTGCTCGAGCTCGTTCCCGCGCTCGCCGGCCGCGATCCGACGGCGGGCTATCTCTTCTACGACTGCCAGACCGACGACGCGCGCCTCGTGCTGACCGTGCTCGGCGAGGCGGAGCGCTTCGGCGCGGTGATGGCGAACCGTTGCGAGGTGACCGGGCTGGTAGAGCGCGCGGGCCGCGCTGCCGGCGTGCTGGTGCGCGACACGCTCGGCGGCGGCGAGTTCGAGCTGGCGGCCGACAACGTGGTGAACGCCACCGGAGTGTGGGCCGACCGGCTGCGCCCGCAGGAGCTCTACACCGAGGAGGAGGTGCCGGTGATCCGTCCGAGCCGCGGCACGCACGTGACGCTCCCGCGCGAACGGCTCGACGTGCGCGCCGGCGCGATCGTGCCGGCCGGCGGCGGACGGACCGTGTTCGTGCTGCCCTGGCTCGGGCGCACGCTGGTGGGGACCACGGACAACGACTACGAGGGCTCGGTGGATCACGTGCCGCCCGCCGCGGAGGATGTGACCTACCTGCTCGAGGCGGTGAACGCGTTCTTCGGCACCGAGCTGGGCCCGGACGATCTGAGCGCCGCCTACGCGGGCGTGCGCCCCTTGATTTCGACGGGTGATCCCAAGAAGTCCGTGGACATCTCGCGCAAGGCCGAGCTGTACGAGACGAGCTCCGGGCTCGTGACGATCACGGGTGGCAAGCTCACCACGTGGCGGCGGATGGCGAAGATGGTGGTGGACCGGATCGTGGAACGTGAGGGGCGCGAGGCGCCCTGCCGGACGCACGAGATCCAGCTTGGCATGCCGGTGAATGCCGACTCGCTTCCGGATGCGCCCGGCGTGGACGAGGACAGCCGCGTGCATCTCGCGTCGCGCTACGGGCACGCCGCAAACGTCGTGATGAGGCTGGCGGCGACCGACCCCGCGCTCGCGGCGCGGATCAGCCCGGAGCTGCCGGACATCGTCGCCGAGGCGGCCTTCGCGGTCGACGCCGAGCAGGCGCACTCGGTCGCCGACGTGCTGCTCCGCCGCACGCGCCTCGGCCTGCTGGACGCGCGAGCCCTGTGCCAGCCGGACGCCGAGGGCCCGCGCGCGGTGGCGCGCGCGATGGCGGGCAAGCTCGGCTGGGACGACGCGCAACTGGAGCGCGAGCTGGCGGACTGGGCGGAGATCGCGCGAGCGGAGGGCCTGGTGCCGGAGGCCGCGGCGCCGGTCGGCGCGGCCGTGGACGGCGCGGCCGCGCCCGGCGCGACCGTGCCCGGCGCCGCGGATGGGGCGGCCACGCCCGGGGCCGCGGATGGGGCGGCCGCTCCGCCCGCGGAGCCCTCGCCCACGGCTCCCGGCGCGGCGCCCGAGGAGGCCGCGTGAGGCTCCGGCTTCGCGAGCGCGAGCTGGACCTGTCGGCGCCCGTCCTGATGGGCATCGTCAACGCGACGCCAGACTCGTTCTCCGATCGCCAGGGGCCGAAGGACCCCGGCGAGCTCGCCGCGCTCGGCCTGCGGCTGGTCGAGGACGGCGCCGCGATCGTCGACGTGGGCGGCGAGTCCGGCCGCACCGATACCGAGGCAGTCTCGGTGGAGGAGGAGGCCGCGCGCGTCGTTCCGGTGATCGAGCGGCTGGCGGCCGAGGGCGTCCTCGTGTCGGTCGACACCTGGCGCGGACCGGTGGCGCGCGCCGCGCTCGAGGCGGGTGCCGCCATGATCAACGACGTGAGCGGGCTGAGCGACGAGACGCTGGCGCTGGCGTGCGCCGAGACGGGCGCCGCGCTCGTCATCACGCACACGGAGGCGCCGCCGAAGACAAAGGTGTACCCGGAGTACGACGACGTCGTCACACATGTGCGGCAATTCCTCGCCGAGCGGATGGCGGCGGCGCGCGCGGCCGGGGTGGAGGAGGAGCGCATCGTGCTCGACCCCGGGATCGACATCGCGAAGTCGCCGTCGGAGTCCATCGAGCTCATCCGCCGGCTCCCGGAGCTGGTCGAGCTGGGCCGGCCGCTCCTGCTCGCGGTGTCGCGCAAGGACTTCGTCGGGGCGCTCACCGAGCGGCCGCCGTCGGCGCGCGACGCCGGAACGCTCGCAGCGGTGGGCGCCGCGGCACGCGGCGGCGCCGGCATCATCCGCGTGCACGACGTGGCGGGCGCGCACGACTACCTGCGCGTGCACGGCGCGCTCACCAACGGCGCGGACAGCTCCCTCGAGCTCGCGCCGAATCTGCGCCGGGAGGCCGTGTGAGCGAGGGCCTCACCATCGCGCAGCTGTCGGATCTGCACTGCGGGTCGCCGCACTTCGTCCCGAGCCTGCTCGACCGCGCGATCGTGGAGCTGAACGAGCTCGGCCCCGACGTGGTCGTCGTCTCCGGCGACCTGACGGGCGACGGCTACCGCGGCGAGTTCGAGCTCGCCCGCGAGTACCTCGACAAGGTCGACTGCGAGCGGCTGATCGTGATCCCCGGAAACCACGACTCGCGCAACGTGGGCTACGTGCACTTCGAGGAGCTGTTCGGCGAGCGCCGCTCCGAGCTCCACATGAGCGGCGTCTCGATCCTCGCCGTGGACTCCACCGAGCCCGACCTCGACAACGGCCTGATCGGCCGCGGCCGCTACGAGTGGATCGAGGAGCGCTTCGGGGCGCACGAGGCGTTCCTGCGCATCTTCGTGCTCCACCACCACCTGCTGCCGGTGCCCGGCACGGGCCGGGAGCGCAACATCGTGCACGACGCGGGCGACACGCTCGAGTGCCTCCAGCGCGCCGATGCTCATCTCGTGCTCTCCGGTCACAAGCACGTTCCGTACGCGTGGCGTCTCGAGAACCTGTTCGTCGTGAACGCGGGGACGGTGTCCACCACGCGCCTGCGCGGGAAGACGAAGCCCTGTTACAACGTCGTCGAGGCCAGGCCCGATCGCGTCACGGTGTACCGCAAGTATCCGTTCCACGAGCGCGACGCGATCCTCGCGTTCGACCCGCGCACCTACGACTACGAGAAGGACCAGGGCCTGCTCGGCGAGACCGCGACCGGCTAGGCGCGACCCGTGCCGGTGATCGCCCTCATCGACGGGGAACACCATCCCTCGGCGGTGCGCGACGCGCTCGCCCGGCTCGACCTCGCCGGCGTCGTCTTCTGCGGCGGCGAGGAGAAGCTCGGGCCGGGGCCGCTCGAGGACCACTACGGGATGCCCGTCGAGACGGATCCCGAGGAGGCGCTGCGGCGGCTCGCCCCGGGTGCCGACGCGGTGGTGGACCTGGCCGACGAGCCCGTGGTGCCCGCGCGCCGGAAGCTGCGGCTCGCCGCGCTCGCGCTCAGCCTCGACCTCGCCTACGAGACGCCGGGAGCGCGGCTCGAGCCCCCGCGCTACGAGCCGCTCGAGTTCGAGGGCCCCAAGCTGGCCGTGATCGCCACCGGCAAGCGCACCGGCAAGACGGCCGTGGCCGGGCACTGGGCGGGCCTGCTGCGCGAGGAGGGCGCGGACCCGGTGATCGTCTGCATGGGCCGCGGCGGGCCGGCCGAGCCGCAGGTCGCCGAGACGGGGCTCTCGCTCGACGACCTGATCGCGATCGCCGACTCGGGCTCGCACGCCGCCTCCGACTACCTCGAGGACGCTGTGCTCGCGGGCGTCCGCACGGTGGGGTGCCGCCGAGTCGGGGGCGGCTTCGCGGGCCAGCCGTTCGAGTCGAACGTGCCGGCGGGGGCGGCGCTCGCGGCGTCGCTAGGCCCGGGCGCGATCCTGCTCGAGGGCTCCGGTGCGTGCATCCCGCCGGTCGAGGCGGACCGCACGGTGTGCATCCTCGGCGCGGGGGAGCACGAGCCATTCGCCGAGTACAGGCTCGCCCGCGCGGACCTCGTGCTGGCGGCCGAGGGAGCGCGCGATGCCCCGCCGGGCGCGCTCCCGTTCACGCTGCGCCCCGAGCCGGTCGAGGACCTGCCGGGCGAGGCGCGCGTGGCCGTCTTCACCACGGGCGCGACCCGGGTCGAGGGCATCCCCGAGCCGATCCTCCTCTCGACGAACCTCGCTCGCCGCACCGCGCTCGCGGCCGAGCTCGACCGCGCGGCGGCCGAGCGCTGCGACGTCTACCTCACCGAGCTGAAGGCGGCGGCGATCGACACGGTGGCCCGGCGCGCCCGCGCGTTGGGCGCGCGCGTGGTGTTCATCCGCAACCGGCCCGTCGGAATCGACGACGCACTCGTCAAGCTTTACCGAGATGCCACCCGGGGATGAACGATCCGGCGCGGGCACGCCCGCGCCCTCCCGCGAGACCATCGTCTTCCGGCGCGGCCACGGCCTCCCCTACTCGAAGGGGCTGATGGCGCAGGCGATCTCGGCGACCGGCCTGCCCCAGGGCCGGGCGTTCGAGCTCGCACGTAAGATCGAGCAGCGCCTCGACGCAAACGGTGGTGGAGAGATCGAGATCGCCGCCCTGCACACACTCGCCGAGGACGTGCTGACCGCAGAGGAGGGCGACGTCACGGCCCGCCGCTACGCGAGCTGGCGGCGGCTCGATCGCCTCGACCGCCCGCTGGTCGTGCTGATCGGCGGCACCACCGGGGTCGGCAAGTCGACCATCGCGACGATGCTCGCCGGGCGCCTGGGCGTCAACCGAGTCATCGCGACGGACGTGATTCGGCAGGTGCTCCGGGCATTCTTTACCCATGAGGCGATGCCCACGGTTCACTACTCCGCGTTCGAGGTGGGCGGCATCGCCGGCTATCGCGACCAGGCCGAGCGGGTCGGCACGGGCATCACGGCGATCGTGGACCGCGCGGCCAACGAGGCGAAGCCGGTCGTGGTCGAGGGCGTGCACGTCGTGCCGGGCGGGGTGCACCCGCGCACGCGCGAGCGCTGCGTGCTCGTGGAGGCGCTCGTGGTGGTGGACGATCCCGATCTGCACCGCGGGCACTTCTCGCACCGCACGGGCACACGGCCGGCCGAGCGCTACCTCGCTAGCTTCGAGGACATACGCCGGCTTCAGGATCACCTCTGGGAGCGGGCTCGCTCGGAGGGGGTCACGGTGATAGACAACGAAAACGTCGACGACACGCTCGCTCAGCTCATGCAGCTGGTGCTCGATGCGGTCCAGGAGGTTCAATGAAGCTGTTCATCGACACCGGGTCAGTTAAAGAGGTCGAGGAGATCGCGGCCTGGGGAGTGCTCTCGGGCGCCACGACCAATCCGAGCCTGCTCGCGAAGGAGGACGGTGAGCCGGGCGACAGCATCCGCCGCATCTGCGAGCTGGTCGACGGCCCGGTCTCCGGAGAGGTCGTCTCGGAGGACGCGCGGGCGATGGTGGCCGAGGGCCGCGCGCTCGCCGGGCTGGACGACCGGGTCGTCGTCAAGGTCCCGTTCTCGTCGGAGGGACTCGCCGCTACCCGCGAGTTGGTCTCGGACGGCATCCCGGTGAACATGACGCTGGTGTTCTCAGCCGCCCAGGCGATCCTCACGGCGGAGGCAGGCGCGAGCTACGTGTCGTGCTTCATGGGCCGGCTGGACGACATCTCGATCGACTCCGAGTCGGTCGTCGGGGAGATCGTCGATGCGCTCGGCCCCGAGCGCGACGCGCAGGTGCTCGCGGCTTCCATCCGTCACCCCATGCACGCCGTGATAGCTGCGAAGCTCGGCTGCGAGGTCGCGACGATCCCGGGGAAGGTGCTCAAGGCGATGCTGGCGCACCCGCTCACGGAGTCCGGCATCGCCCGCTTCACGGACGACTGGAAGAGCCGGCCGGAGTTCGGCGAGTGGCTGCGTGGTCTCGTCGAGGAGAGCACCGCCGCGAGTCGGTAGTCGCGCCCCGCTAGGGTACGGCGCCGCTATGTCGTCGGTCCTGAACAGGAAGGAGCTCGCGGGCAGCACGCTCGCCGACCTCCACCAGATTGCCTCGGAGCTTGGTGTCGAGGGCTATCGCTCGATGCGCAAGGACGCCCTGATCGGGGCGATCCTGAACGCGGCCGGCGTGCCCGACGAGCCGGCGGACGATGCTGAGGCCCCCGCCGAGGATGCCGCTCCGGCCGGCGACGAGGCCGCCGCGGACGAGGACAAGTCCGGCGCGGATGACGAGGAGCGTGACGAAGACACCTCAGAGGGAACCTCCGAGGACACTTCCGAGGACACCTCTGAGGGCACATCGGAGGGCACATCGGAGGGCACCTCCGAGGACGAGCCCGACGAGGTGCCGGCGGAGGAGGCGCTCGAGCGCCCCGCGCGGCGCGGACGGCGCGGGCGCCGCTCCCCGGCCGGGGAGGAGGAGCCCGAGGTGGTCGAGGACGAGGTCTCCGACGAGGAGATCACGTCCGGCGTGCTCGACGTGCTCGCCAACGGGAGCGGCTTCGTGCGCGTGGATGCTGCCGGGCAGTCGCGCGGCGACGTCTACGTGTCGCCCGCCCAGATCCGCCGCTGCGAGCTGCGTGCCGGCGACGAGCTGAGCGGCCCGGCGCGAGGCGCGCGCCGCAACGAGCGCCATCCCTCGCTCGTGCGGGTCGAGACCGTGAACGGGGCGCCCGCTGAGCCCGTCGAGGAGCGCCCGCACTTCGGCGACCTCACACCCATCTTCCCCACCCAGAAGCTCGGTGGCGCAAAGGCGCCGAAGGGTGCGCCGTTCGGTCGCGGCTCGCGCGTGGCGATCGCCGCGGCGCCCGGCGCCGACGTCACGCCGCTGCTGCGGGAGCTGGCCGTCGAGCTCGCGGGCGACGAGGAGCTGGGCGTCCAGGTGGTGCTCGTGGGAGCGATGCCCGAGGAGGTCACCGAGTGGCGCCGCCAGGACGGTCTCCCGGTCTCGGGCGGCAGCTTCGACCGCTCGTCCGATGCTCAGGCGCAGGCCGCCGAGCTGGCGGTGGAGCGCGCGAAGCGGCGGGTGGAGCGCGGCGGCCACGCGGTCGTCGTGATCGACTCGCTGGACGCCCTGCCCGCCGGGGCGCGCCGCAGGATCTTCGGCGCCGGCCGGGCGACCGAGGAGGGCGGCACGCTGACCGTGATCGCCTCCGTGGGAACCGATCGCGAGGCGCTCCGCTGGGCGACCACGCGCGTGGTGCTCGACGCCGCCGGCAAGCTCTCGCCCGAGAGCGGCACGCTGCGCGCCGAAGCGCTGTCCTGACGCTTCGCGACCGGCCGCGCTAGCGGCGGTACGCGACCCGGTGCCAGCTCGGCTCCGGTGAGAGCTCGATGAGCTCGAAGTTGCGGTCGGGCTGGGCGTAGCCGAAGGAGCTGTTCGTCTCGTCGAAGACGACCTCGAGCTCGCCCTCCATGACGCGCTGGTCGAGCCATGCGCCGCGGAAGACGAGGCGGCGGATCCAGTGGACGAGCGAGCGCTCGGAGGGCCCGTTCAGGTCCGACCAGCACTCGTTGATGTGCTCGCCGAGGTCGGAGTGGGGCTCGTTCACCTCGCCGTTCACGGCAAGGTTGACGAGGTCCTCGCGCTCGTCGTCACCGAGCGGACCGTCCACGAAGCCGAGCTTGCAGGCAGCCTGCTCGACGCGCTCCGTGAAGTCGCGCTCGTTGAACGTGAAGCGCAGCTCCCCGTACTCGAGCACGTAGTCCGAGCCCGATTCGTAATTGCCTCTCCGCGCGGTATCCATAGGTCAAGTGGCCGGCGGCGTGACCGTCCGGCGTCGCGATCATAAGCCGGTTTCCTGCCGAGCCGTGGCGGGTGCAATGCGGGTTGCACCGGGGCGAGAAATTCTCCGGCCGGACTCCCACGAAGCACTATGGACGAGCAACGGGTGATCCTGGTTGTGGAGGACGACGAGGCGACGCGGGCGTTCCTGCTCGAGAACCTCGCGGCCGACGGGTTCCGCGTGGCCGGGGCGTCGAGCGCGGGGGAGGGGCTGCGGGCGATCGAGGTGCGCAGGCCGAGCCTCGTGCTGCTCGACCTGGCG
>JAXDIL010000178.1:0-16765 GCA_034664005.1 Thermoleophilaceae bacterium
TCTGCGAGGCCTTCCGGCTCGACCTCGCGCAGCCTGCGCAAACGCTCCGAAGCCATTCCGCCTGGAAGGTCACGCGGCGGCGGCCGGCGTCGCTCGTGCGGGAGACGCGCTTTGTCGAGATCGGGCCGGTCACGGCGTTCAGCCGCCGAGCCGCGGAGGAGCTGCTCCCGTTCCCGGAGCTTCGCTACGGCTGGGGACTCGACCTTCACTGGGCCGCACTGGCCGCGCAGCGCGGCTGGCGGCTCGGCGTTGTGGACGCGCTGCCGGTGCGACACGAGTCGGGCCTCGTCGCGGCCACCTATTCGCGCGACGAGGCAATCGGCGAGGCCGCCCGCTTCCTGGCCGACCGCCCCTACCTCCCGAGCGCCCGCGCCGGAGAGGTGCTCGCGGTGCACCGGACGGCGCGCGGGGGCGGCGGCTGAGGTGCGCCTCCTGTTCGTCTGCCCCGACATGCGCACCGGCGGCGCCGAGCGCCACTGGGCCACCCTGATCCCGGCGCTCGTCGAGCGTGGCGCGGACGTGAAGCTCCTGACGCTCGCCGCGAAGGGGCCGTTCTTCGACGAGCTCGAGGCCCGCGGAGTGCCAGCCGAGTGTCTCGACCTGAGCCGCCGCATGGACCCGAGCGGCCTGCGCCGGGCCATGTCAGCGGCCGCCGCTTTCGGCCCGGACGCGGTGGTGACCCGCGGCGTCAGCGGCCAGCTCGTCGGCGAGGCGATCGCGCGCCGCCGCCACGCGGTGCACGTCTACAACGAGCACACGCCGCTCACGCCGGCCGGTCGACTCGTGCCGCCGCGCACGCACCAGCGCGCGCTCACGCGGCTGGTGGCACGCGCGATCGACAACGTGATCGCGGTGACCGAGCGCCAGCTGCCACCGCTGGCGGCGCTCGGATACCCCCGGAGCCGGATCGAGGTGGTGCCGAACGGGGTGTTCGCCAAGGACGTGGAGGGCATCACGCCCTCGCCAGAGCTCGCGGGTGAAGGCTTCAGCGTCCTGTGCGTGGCGGGTCTGCGGCCGGAGAAGCGCGTGGACCTGTTCATCGATGCGGTCGGCGCGGCGCGGAGGGAGAACCCGGCCATCCGCGCGTTCGTGGCGGGCGAGGGACCGGAACGAGAGCGGCTCGCCCCCGCCGCGGCCGAGCACGGCGTGGCCCTGCTCGGCGCACGCCGCGACGTGCTCCAGCTGATCGCCGCCGCTGGCGTGATGTGCCTGCCGAGCGAGGCCGAGGCGCTACCGATGAGCATCCTCGAGGCGATGGCGCTCGCGCGACCGGTCGTGGCAACCGACGTGGGTGGCATACCCGACCTGGTGCTCGACGGCGAGACCGGGCACGTCGTCCCGCCCGGCGACGCGACCGCTGTCACACGCGCGCTGCTCGCGCTCGCGGCAAACCCCGACCGCGCCGACACGATGGGTGCCGCCGGCCAGTGGCGCCAGCGCGAGCACTTCACGGGCGAGCGCATGGTCGATGGCTACGCACAGGCGTTCGAAGAGGCGATCGGCCGTGGCCAGGCCTGACGTACTGCTCGTCTCGCTGAGCACGACGCTCGGCTGGCGCGTGGCGGACGAGACGCTGGCTGCACAGCTGGAGCGAGCGGGCGCGTCGACGGAGATCGTCGCAGTGGGCCGCGGCGCCGCGAACCGCCTGCGCCGCGGCTATCCCGTGAACGACCTCGTCGAGATGCACGCCGCGCGCAGGACCGTGCGAACCGCGGCGGAGCGCTTCGAGCCGCGAGCGCTGATCGTGTCGTCGACGACAGCGGCGATGGCCTTGCCGTCACTTCCAATGCCATACGCGGTGCGCTTCGACGCGCCAGCGCGCCTCAACCGCCCCGGAGCACGGAACGCGCTCCTCCACGTGCTCGAGCGCCGCGCGATGAGCCGCGCGCTCCTGACGATCCCCTACAGCGTGGCCGGGGCCGAGGCGCTGCCCGACGGCGCCGCCCGCCCGATCGTCGTCTCGCCCCCGATCGACGCCTCGACGCCGGATCCCGACCCCGCCCGCGAGCGCCTGGCCGTGGCGTACGTGTCGGACCCGAAGGCAAAGGGCCTCGAGATCGTGGTCGGAGCGTGGGCCGCCACGGCGCCCGAGGGTGCGCGGCTCGAGGTGTACGGGCTCGATCCGGACTGGGCGCGCGCGCACCTGCGCCGGACCGGCGTGGCCGAGCCCGACTCGCTCGAGCTGCGCGGAACGGTCCCCGCGTCCGAGTTCCGCTCGCGGCTGCGTCGCGCTCACGCCTTCATCCACGGGGCGCGCTGGGAGGACTGGGGCCAGGCGCCGCTGGAGGCACTCGCCGACGGCGCCCTCCTCGCGACCGTTCCCTCGGGCGGCCCGTACGAGGGAGCGCGGCTGGCGCGGCAGCTCGATCCGGCGCTGGTAGCCGGCGACATCGACGCCGGTGCGCTCGCGTCGGCGATCGGCGCGGCGTTCGAGGTCTCCGAGGACGCCGCGGCCGCCTACCGCGACCGCGCGGCCAGCCTGCTGCGCCCGTACCGCTCGGACGCCGTCCAAAGGACCGTCACCGAAGAGCTGGTACCCGCCCTCCTCGCGAGCACCCTGTAGTTCCGTCCCTATGTGGGACGTTTCTACAGGCTGCTCCCGGCGCGGCGGGCAATCGCCCGTAGAATCGCCCGCTCCCAGGCCTCGGCGTCGGCCTCGGGCGGGTGGTGCTCCGTCACGGCGCGGCTGCCGGCGGCCAGTCGCGCCCGGAGATCGGGCTCGCGTACGACCCGGCGGAGCGCCGCGGTGATCTGAGCGCGGTCGCCGGGGTCGATCACGAGCGCGTTCTCGCCGTCCACGGCGACGTCGCCGACCGCGCCCGCGCGCTCCGAGGCGATCAGCGGCAGGTCGGCCGCCGCCCCCTCGCGGAGCGTGACGCCGAACGGCTCGTAGCTGCTGACGAGCGCCAGCGCGTCCGCGTCCGCGTAGACCGCGCCGAGCCCTCCGGGCGGCACGGGCCCCGGGAAGGTCACGGCCGCGCCGAGCCGCTCGGCCTGAGCCCGGAGCTCCGGCTCGAGCGGCCCACTGCCACGGATCTCCAGCTCGGCCTCACCCGCCTCAAATCCGGCTTCGGCGAACGCGGCGATGAGAGCAACAAGGTTCTTGTCGGGCACGAGCCTGCCCACGGCGAGCACCCGGACCGGCACGGCCGAAGCATCAGGGCCGCCGGCAGGGCGCCCGGCAGCCGCCGACTCCTGCAGCCCGGCCACATCCGCGCTCTGAACCGCCACCTCAATCCGCTCCTCCTCGACGCCCATCCCGCGCAGCCGAACAGCCCCCTGCGAAGAAGCCACCACGAACCCGTCCACGCGCGGCGCCAGCGCCCGGTGCACGCGCCGCTGGAGCGCGGTCAGCCCGGCATCGCTCCACCCCGTCAGCTCGCTGAACACGAGCGCCGGCACCCCTCGCCGCCGGCCCCACGCCAGCCCACGCAGTGTCGCCGGCCCGAACTCCCAGCTCACCACGCAGTCGGCGCGCGAGCGCGACAGCGCCCGGCCGATCCCGCGCGCCACGGTCATCGGCGCGCGGCCGGCGCGCGAGCGCTGCCACGCCGAGAGGACCTCGCTCGAATAGCCGTGCGCTTCGGGGAACCATCCGGCCGGCTGGTCCCAGCCCGGCTGGCTGCCGGACAGGTAGATCACGTGCGGCTCGACCTGTCCGCGGTCGGCGAGCGCCCTGAAAAGGGGCTCGCGGTACGGCACGGGGACGGGTGGAATGATTGCGACGCGGTGCGGTGGCACGCCGCAACTTTGACTTATGCGGTGGGTCACAAACGTTTAGGGATCTGCGAAGTAGGCACATCAATTGCTAGCGTCGCTGGGCGGCCGCTTTGCCGAGGCCGCTCCAGGGAGCCCTGTTTACCTGTGTTTCGTCGAGCTCGACATCTGCTGATCGTCGGCGCGTTCTTGGCGCTCGCGCTGCCGGCGCCCGCGTCCGCGAGCGCGGATCAGGTAATCCGCGACTGCGCCAAGGACGGCAAGCTCGACGGCAGTTACTCGAACGAGGAGCTGCGCCGGGCCCGGAACAACATGCCCGCCGACCTCGACGAGTACTCGGACTGCCGCGATGTGATCGCCAGCGCGATCAAGGGCGGCTCGGACCTCGGGGGTGGGAAGAAGAGCCCGGGCATCGGCGGCACCGATCTCCCGGGCGAGCTGGCGGCGAAGGCGACCGACCAGGCGGACCTGAACACCATCGCCGGCGGCAAGGAGTCGCCCACCGTCGACGTGGGCGGGAACAGCATCGAGCCCGACAGCAGCGGCTTCTTCAACCTCGGCGGGGCCGGGAACCAGCTGCCGCTGCCACTGCTCCTCGCCCTGATCCTCCTCTGCGTCCTCGCACTCGCGAGCGGCCTCGGCTCGCTGCGGGAGCGCGTGCCGGCGATCGCGAGGGTGCCGCTTCTGTCAAAGATGCCGAGCTGGCGTGTCCCGTTCATCGGCCGTCGCAGCTAAAGCACTCCCGCTGATACTCGGCGGCGGCCTCGTGGCCGTCGCGTTCGGGGCCCAGGGAGGCACCGAGTTGACGCGCACCACCGTGACCGAGGTGATCCTCGTCCTGGTCGCGGCGGCCGTCATCGCCGCGGCGCTCCTGTGGGGCCGTTCCGGCCTCGTCCACGGGACCACGACGCTGCTCCTGTTCGCGCTCTTCGCGCTGCTCACGGCCGTGTCCGTGCTCTGGTCGATCGCGCCCGAGCTGACCTACGTCGAGGCCGGGCGCACCTTCACCTACCTCGCCGTCTTCGCGGCGGCCGTCGTGGGCGCCCGGCTGATGCCGCGAGCTGCGCCCCAGCTGCTCGAGGGGATCCTGATCGCGGCGGTCGTGGCTGTCCTCTACGCGCTCGCCTCGCGCGTGTGGCCGGGGGCCCTCGCCGCGAACGAGGTGTCGAACCGGCTCGGCCAGCCGTTCGACTACTGGAACGCCGTCGGCTGCGTCGCGGCGATCGCGGTCCCGATCTCGCTCTGGCTCGGCTCGCGTCGCGGCGGCAGCCCGACCGCCCGCGCGCTCGCCTACCCCGCCATGGGCGCCTCGATCCTCGTGATCATCCTGACCCAGTCGCGTGGCGCCTTGGCGGCCGCGGCGGTTGGCGCGCTCGCCTGGTTCGTGCTCGTGCCGCTTCGGCTCAGGAGCCTGCCGGTGCTGGTGGTCCCGCTGGCTGCGGCGCTGGCCGTGGGCGCCTGGGCGCTGTCGAAGGACCCGTTCACGAAGACGCTTCAGCCGATGTCGGCCAAGGAGAGCGTGGCCGGCGACTTCGGCGCCCTGGTGCTGCTCATGCTCGTCCTCCTGATCCTGGTGGGGGCCGCCGTCGAGGCGGGCGCGAGCCGTCGCGTCCCGTCCGCGCGCATGCGCCGCAGGGTGGGCGTCGTGGCGGTCGCGGTGGCCTGCCTGGTGCCGCTCGCGGGCCTCACGTCGGTCGCGTTCAGCGAGCGCGGCATCGGCGAACGCGTGCACGACCTCACCAGCGAGACGAAGGTCTCCCCGCGCGAGGGGGGCGACCGCGTCTTCGCGCTGTCGTCGTCGCGCGGCAAGTACTGGCGCGAGGCGTTCCGCGTCTTCGACGACCGGCCCTTCCAGGGCGTCGGCGCGGGCGCGTTCGCGGCGGCCCGCCTGCGCCACCGCACCGACGCCTCGGTCACGCGCCACGCCCACGGGTGGGTCCCACAGACGATGGCCGACCTGGGTGTCGTCGGCATGGCCCTCGGCACGCTGCTATTGCTCTCCTGGTCGATGGCCGCCCTGAGCGCCACCGGGCTGCTGCCGCGCCGGCTCGTGCGCCCGGACGGCAGCGACCCGGCGCCGCGCACCGACTGGGACGCGGGACGCATCGCGCTGGTGACGGTGGCGCTGGTGGTGGTCGTCTTCGGCGTCCAGTCGCTGCTCGACTGGACCTGGTTCATCCCCGCGCCCGCGCTCATGGCGCTGATCGCGGCCGGCTTCATCGTTGGCCTCGGGCCGCACGGGATCGACCCGGGCGAGCGCCCGGCGCCTTTCCGCTGGCGCCCGTCCCCGCGCAGGATCGCGGCGGCGCTCGCGACCGTGGCGACAGCCCTGCTGGTCGCCTGGGCCATCTGGCAGCCCGAGGCCTCCGACCGCGCCACGAACGACGCGCTCGCGCTTGCCGACGCGCGGAAGTACGACGAAGCGGTCGCGCGCACGAAGGACGCGCAGGACCTCAACCCGCTCACGCCCGACCCGCTGCTCGTGCGTGCCTCGATCGACACCCGCGCGAACCGCATCAGGGCCGCCGATCGGAGCCTCCAGGAGGCGGTGCTGAAATTCCCCGGCGACCCGCAGACGTGGTACCGCCTGGCCGCCTTCCAGCTCGGGACCCTCGACGCTCCCCAGCACGCGCTGGCGACCATCCGCGGCGCGCTCTACATCGACCCGCAGTCGCTGCCCGCGCGCGACCTGTTCCTGAACGCCCGCGCGCGGCTGCGCGAGAAGACCGGCCAGGCGCAGCCTGCCGGGGGCGGCTAGCCGGCCTCAGCGAGTAGCGCGGGCCAGCAGCGTCCCGGCGCGGCGCTCGAGCGACGCCACGTCGAAGCCGAGCTCGCGGAGCAGCCGCCGCAGCGAGCGGCGGGTGAAGAAGCGAAGGTGCGGCGACAGCGGGTGGGCCCGCCGTCCGATCGCAAAGTGCGCCGGGGTGGTGAGCGCGAGCGTCCCGCCCGGGCGCAGGACCCGTCGAATCTCGGACAGCAGGAGCTGGACGTCGCGCACGTGCTCGACCGTCTCGGCGCACAGCACCACGTCGAAGGCGCCGTCCTCGAACGGCAATGGAGTGTCGAGCTGGAGCGGCACCAGCCGCGCCGCCGGCAGCCTGCCGCGCGCACGCTCGAGCGCGACCCCAGACACGTCGGCCGCCGTCAGCTCGGTGGCGTCGAGCTCTGAGCTGAGGCGGCCGTCGCCGCAGCCGAGGTCGAGCGCGCGGCCGGTCAGGCCCAGCGATCGCACGAAGTCGCGCAGGTGCTCCGGAGGAGGTCCGGGCTCCTCCGGCACGAGCTCCCAGAGCTCATCGTCGTAGCGGCTCGAGCCCTCGCTCACCAAGCGCCCCGGGCGCGGACGACGGCCGGGATCGTCTTGAGCAGGATCGTCAGGTCGAGGAAGACCGACCAGCGCTCCAGGTAAAGGAAGTCGAGTCGCACCAGCTCGTCGAAGTCGAGTTCGGAGCGGCCGGAGACCTGCCACAGGCCGGTCATGCCGGGCAGCACGAGATAGCGCTTCCGGTGCCAGTCGTCGAGCCGCTCGTAGTCGCGCTGCGGCAGCGGCCGCGGCCCCACCAGCGACATCTCGCCGCGCAGCACGTTGAAGAGCTGCGGCAGCTCGTCGAGCGACCAGCGCCGCAGGAAGCGGCCAGCGCCGGTCACGCGCGGGTCGTCGCGCATCTTGAAGAGCGCGCCGCCCATCTCGTTGTGCTCCTCGAGACGGTCCTGCAGCTGCTCGGCACCGGAGACCATCGTCCTGAACTTCATGCACGGGAAGTTCTTGCCGCCGATCCCGGGCCGGCTCGAGCGGTAGAACACCGGGCCGCGCGAGGTGAGCCTGATCGCGAGCGCGGCGGCGATCATCACCGGCGAGAGGAAGGCGAGGAGCAGCGTCGCTCCCACGAGATCGAAGGCGCGCTTGAGGGCGAAGTCGGCGCCCTCGAACACGGGCGGCTTCAGCTCGAAGAGCGGGAGCGCCTGCCCGGGCACGTACTCGACCCGGTCCATGAGGATCTCCATCGTGGACGGCGCCACTCGCACCCGGATGCCGTGGCGGTGGCAGCGGTCCACGAGCTCGATCGCCTCCTCCTGAGGGAAGTCGGCGTCGGTGATCAGCACCTCGTCGATCGAGTCGAACTGGCGCTCGAGCTGCTCGAGCGAGCGAAAGTCACGCAGGCCGTCGAGGAGCGCGACGGGGGTCCGCGCCACGAAGCCGTACGGCTCGATCTCACGACTGTCGCTGAGCGCGTGCGAGACCGCCTGGATGTTCGCGCCCGAGCCGACCAGCACGGCCCGGCGGCGGTAGCCGGCCGCGCGCAGGATCGCGCCGCTCAAATTCTCGAAGCCCCAGCGGAACGCGGACACGTAGATCAGCGCGAAGAAGAGCGTTGCGTAGAAGATGTAGTAGGAGCTGAAGTTCTCGCCCTCGAGCAGCGCGTAGGCCAGCACGATCAGGGTCGTCTGGAAGAGCGAGGCGATCACGCGCGGGAGGCCGGGCCGCTGCGCCCGCTCGCGGTAGAGCCCGGAGCGACCGAACAGCAGCAGCATCACGAGCCCGCCGAGCGGGAGGTAATCGAGCGCCTGGCTCCACATCTGGCCCATCTGCTCGGGGTGGCGGATCGCCGCCTTCAGGAGCAGCGCGGTGTAGATCGCGAGGAGCAGCCCGGCGAGGTCGAGACAGGCGAGGATGCCCACCCGCACGACCGAGCGCGCGAGGTCGAACTTGAGGAGACCTCCGAGCAGGGGCTTGCCGGCCCGTACGTCGCGTTCAGGCAACGCGACGGGCTCTACTTCCTGAAGCTCTTTGAGAAGTCCGTTGGCCACGGGTGCTCCGCCGGCATGTAGTCAAACAACTGCCACGCGCGAATGTAGCGCTGCTGCGAACACTAGTCACCCAAAGACAAAACTCACGCACTTTGCGAACCTGAAGCTATGCGTGCGGGGGCGAGTGTGCGCAGGATCCTGCCTGAACGTCGTGCTGATGGAGAGACGGGGCACCCGGCCCCCTCGGGGCGAGATCGATGTGGCGGCTCTGCAGCTGCTGGCTCGCCATGGCGCGCAGATCTTCGCGACGGCGCGCAGATACGCCGCCACGCCCGAGGACGCTGAGGACGCCTTCCAGCGCGGCATCGAGATCCTGCTCACGAAGGCGCCGAGCACGCGCGAGGAGGAGCTGATCCCGTGGCTGAAGACGGTCGTCAAGCACGAGGCGTTCGCGCTCCGGCGCCAGCGCGACAGGCACTCGCCGGTGACAGACGACGGCGAGCTCCGTGACCGCCCCGCCCCCACGGCCGTCACCCACGAGCAGGCCGAGCGGCTCGAGCGGCTGCGCCAGGGCGCGGAGGCGCTGGGGCATCTGAAGCCTCACGAGATGCGGGCCCTGCTGCTGAAGGCGGAGGGCTTCTCCTACCGCGAGATCTGCTCGATGACGGGCTGGTCGTACACCAAGGTGAACCGCCTCCTCACCGAGGGGCGGCGCGCGTTCCTGCGGCGCGTGTCCGGGATCCAGCGCGGCGCCGACTGCGCGCGCTACGAGCCGATGCTCTCCGCGCTGGCCGACGGCGAGGCCAGCGCCGACGATCTGGCCCTGCTGCGTCCGCACATGAGGACGTGCCTGAGCTGCCGCGCCGCCCTGCGCGAGTTCCGCGCGACGCCGGAGCGGGTGGCGAGCGTCGTGCCCCCGGCGGCGCTGGCGGTGAGCGACGGCGGGCCGCTGCGGAACCTGTTCGAGTCGCTGCTCGGAGCTGCTCAGCACAAGACCGCCGTGCTCGGCGAGCGCGTCCAGGCAGCCGCCGAGCTGGCGACCGGCCAGAAGCTCGCGGTCGTGGCGGCGTCCGCGGCGGCTCTGGCCGGAGGCGGGACGGCCGCCCACCAGTACGCGAACCACCATGGCCCCCCGCTGGCGGCCCAAGTCCGGGAGGCCGACGCCGAGCAGGAGGCCGACGTGATCGCGGAGACCCCGCCGCCGAGCACGTCGCCGGCCGAAGCCCCGGGCGTTCAGGACGCGCTCGAGCCCGCGCCAGCGCCCGCAGCGCCGCCGCCACCGGATCCGGCGGCCGAGTTCACGGTGGAGGGCGCACAGGCCGCCCCGGCAAGCGCCGACGGGGGAACGCAGAGCGGCCGCTCCGCCGCAGCAAGCGGGCCGACAGGCGCGCCACCGGGCGGCAGCCCCTCCGGCAGCGGCGCTCCATCCGGGGGCGGCTCGTCCGGGGCCGGCAGCGCCGAGTTTGGCCCCTAGGCGCCGGGCGGCGGCGAGGGTCCGCTCTAGTCGTCGTGGGGCGGGGCTACGCCGGTCAGGCGACGGGCGGTCGGCGTGCTCGGCTCCACGTGGAGCGGGCCGGCGTCCGGGTCGGGCAGTCGTGGCGACAGGCGCGCGGCGCGGATCGGCTCGAGTGCTTCGCGCAGCGCCACCTGGGTGTTGCGGCGGCGCACCCGCTGCACGACCTCCCTGATCCGAGTGATCACGCGGAGACGCGCCCCCGCGAGGAGCAGGCCCGCGCCGAGCGCGAAGTAGAGGAGCGCGTCCCAGCCGGTGCGCGGCAGCTGGCCGCTGGTGGTCGTGGGGGCCTCGCCGCCCGTCGTCGTCGTGGGGGTCGTGGGCGTCGTCGGCGTGGTCTCCGTGGGCGGCTGCGGCTCGCCGGTCGGCGGCTCGGGCTCCTGCGCGAACGCGGACGCGGCGATCGCGAGCGTTAGCGGGAGCGACAGCGCGATGGCGGTCAGGACCAGGATCGTTGCAACGGACGAGGGACGACGCATCCCCGCGGTTTCGGGACGGGTGCGGTCGCCCCTGCCCCCTGCACGCAATCCTGCGCGTAGAGTCGGCCCGTGGCCGGACCGGCGTACACGCGCATGCGGGTCGACGACCGCCGCCGCCAGCTCCTGGAGCTGGGCGCGGAGCTATTCGCCACCCACTCCTACGCGGAGCTGTCGATGGCGACGATCGCCCGCGAGGCCGGGATCTCCAAGGCGCTCCTGTACCACTACTTCTCGAGCAAGCAGGAGTTCTTTGTCGCAACGCTCCAGCAGGGAGCGGAGGAGATCGCCCGCCTCACCGAGCCGGACCCGAGCTTGCCGCCCATGGACGCGCTCGCCGGCAGCCTCGACGCCTTCCTGGGCTGGATCGAGGACAACGAGACGGCCTACCGCAAGCTGATGGAGAGCGTCGGCAGCGTGCCCGAGGTGAAGGCGCTGATCGACCAGATCCGCGACGCGACCTCGGCGCGCATCCTGGAAGGTCTCGGCGTCGGCAGCCCGCCGCCGCCGCGGCAGCGGGCCGCGGCGCGCGGGTGGCTGTGGCAGATGGACGGCGTCATCCTCGACTGGCTGGAGCACAGGGACATGTCCCGGCGCGAGGTGCGCGATTTCCTGATCGAGTCGCTCAGGGCCGCGGCGGAGTCCCGCTGACCCAGCGCTCCTCGCCGCCCTCGATCTCCTTCTTCCAGATCGGGGCGTCGGCCTTGACGCGGTCGATGATCTCGCGGGCGCCCGCGAAGGCCTCGCCGCGGTGCGGCGCCGACACGGCGACGATCACGCTCGGCTCAGAGAGCGGCACCTCGCCCACGCGGTGCTCCACGGCGGCTGCGCAGAGGCCATGCGTCTCGAGCGCCTCGCCCGCGATCGCGCGCATCCGCTCCTCCGCCATCTCGGCGTAGGCCTCGTACTCGAGCCGGTCGACCTCGCGGGTGACGCCCGAGAACACCACGACCGCGCCGGCGCGGGGGTCGCGCCCGCGCGCGGCCAACGAATCGACCGACAGCGACTCGGCGCTCACCCGCACCCAGGGCGCGGCCGCGGTCGAGCCGCCGCTCACCGGCGGGATCAGGGCAAGCTCGTCGCCGGGGTCGAGCACGTGCTCCCCGTCGGCGTACTCACGGTTCACTGCCATGACGAGCGGGATGCCCTCGGCGAGCGCTGCGAGCGCGTCGCTCCGCAGGGCGTCGCTCACGCTTGCGCCCTCCGGAAGCTCCAGCGTGAGCTCCTGAGCGCCGGCGCGCTCGCGCAGCATCGCGAACAGGCGGACGGTGACCTCCATGCGGGGGATGCTACGTATCCTTGAGCGCGCAATGGCCACGGCCCCCGAGCAAAAGCCGAGCATCGCGCCGATCGTCGGCCCCGACGACGAGCGCCGCTTCACCGACTCCGGCATCGAGATCAAGCACCGCTACGACGCCGACGACGTCCAGCCGAACCTGGAGGAGCGGCTCGGCGAGCCCGGCGAGTTCCCGTTCACGCGCGGGATCCATCCGGACATGTACCGCGGTCGCCAGTGGACGATGCGCCAGTACGCGGGCTACGCGAGCGCCAAGGAGACGAACGAGCGCTTCCACTACCTGATCGACCACGGGTCGACGGGCCTGTCGATGGCGTTCGACCTTCCCACCCAACTCGGCCGCGACTCGGACGACCCGCTCTGCGAGGGCGAGGTGGGCCGCACCGGCGTGGCCATCGACACGATCGACGACATGCGCCGGGTGTTCGACGGCATCCCGCTCGACCAGGTCTCCACGTCGATGACGATCAACGCACCCGCGGCGGTCCTGCTGCTGCTCTACGAGCTGGTTGCCGAGGAGCAGGGCGTGGCGGCCGACCAGCTCACCGGCACGACCCAGAACGACGTGCTGAAGGAGTACATCGCGCGCGGGAACTTCATCTACCCGCCCGGCCCGGCCATGCGGCTGACGACCGACCTGTTCGCCTACTGCCACGAGCGCATCCCGAGGTGGAACACCATCTCGATCTCCGGCTACCACATGCGCGAGAAGGGCTGCTCGGCCGTGCAGGAGGTGGGCTTCACGCTCGCCAACGCGATCGCCTACGTGCAGGCCGCCATCGACGCCGGCCTCCAGGTGGACGAGTTCGGGCCGCGGCTCGCGTTCTTCTTCAACGGCCACAACAACGTCTTCCAGGAGGTGGCGAAGTTCCGCGCCGCGCGCCGGATGTGGGCCCGCATCATGCGCGAGCGCTTCGGCGCCAAGGACGAGCGCTCGCTGAAGATGCGCTTCCACACCCAGACCGGCGGCGTGACCCTGGCCGCCCAGCAGCCGCACAACAACATCGTGCGAGTGGCGCTGCAGGGCTTCGCTGCGGTGGCCGGCGGCACGCAGTCGCTCCACACGAACGGGTTCGACGAGGCGCTCGCGCTGCCGAGCGAGACCGCCGCGCGCATCGCGCTGCGCACCCAGCAGATCCTCGCCCACGAGTCGGGCGCCGCCGACACCGCCGACCCGTTCGCCGGCTCCTACTTCGTCGAGGCGCTCACCGACGAGATCGAGGAGGCGGCCCAGGAGCTGATCGAGCGGGTCGAGCAGATGGGCGGCTCGGTCGACTGCATCCCGTTCATCCGCGCCGAGGTCGAGGAGTCGGCCTGGGGCTACGAGGAGCGCTACAGGCAGAAGCAGGACATCGTCGTGGGCGTGAACGAGTACGTGACCGACCAGGTCGACGAGGTCGAGATCCTGCGTGTCGACCCCGAGTCCGAGCGCCAGCAGGTCGAGCGGCTGAAGGCGTTCAAGGATGACCGCGACCAGGCCGCGGTGGATGCCCGCCTCGAGGAGCTGCGTCAGGCCTGCGGCGGGAGCGGGAACCTGCTCGAGCCGATGCGGGCCGCGCTGAAGGAACGCGCTTCGATCGGCGAGGTCTGCGGCGTGATGCGCGACGAGTTCGGCGAGTACTCGGAGGCCTAGCGCCCGCGAGCCCTAGGGCCGCCGCGCCAGGAAGGCGAACTGGCCGGCCAGCACGAGCTTGATCTGGTTGCGCGTGCGGGCGTCGAGCCGTGCGGCGCGCGCAGCCAGCTCGATCAGGCGGTAGGGCGGCGACTCGTGCGCCCACCAGCGGTGGAAGAAGCGCGGCAGGCCGAGCGCGCGCCAGGCCACGAGCGTGAAGCCGTCGATCACGGGGCGCAGCTCCACCACCTCCAGCCCGGCCTCCTCCGCCACCAGCGTGAATCCGTACGGGGTCGGGTTGAAGATGCTGCGGGAGTGGAAGGCCTCGAGCTGGGAGGTGGAGCCGGCCAGGTGGCCGCCCGGCGCGAGCACGCGCGCGACCTCGCCCAGCAGCTCGCGTGGCCGGGCCACGTGCTCGAGCACCTGCTTGCAGTAGACGAGCTCGAAGCTCCCGTCCTCGAACGGCAGGCGCTCGCCGTCGAAGGTCACGAACTCGGCGTCGTCGCGCGTGCGCGCCGCCACCTCGGCCGAATCCTCGATGTCGGCCCCGACCCAGGCCACACCCGAATCGACCGAGCGGAACAGGTCGATCGAGTCCCCGGCGCCGCAGCCGAGGTCGAGCACGCGGTGAGCCCTGAGCCGCTCCGCGTAGTGATCCGCAAGCAGCGGGCGGCTGTGATCGCTGGGGATGCGGTGACCGAGCAGGTCGCCGAGGTCGTCGCCGAGCATTGGCGCCGTAGCCTCGCAGGGATTACGGTAGGGCCCATGGCCCGCTGGTTGGTTGCTCTGGGTCTCCTCCTGGTGGCGCCCGCCGCCGCGTCCGCGCGCGAGCCGGTCATCTCCTACGTCGACGCGAACGGCGTCTTCCGCCTCTACGACGAGGAGACCGAGGCCGAGGTCGAGCCGCCGCCGCCCGTGCCGGCCAACTTCCTCGGCTTCCGCTACGGGATCTCGCAGGACGGCCGCTACGTGCTGTTCAACGACGCCGCCAAGAAGCTCCACCTGCTGGACCGCGCGACGAACTCACAGCTTCCGCTGCCCGGCATCGACGTCTACACCAATCCCGGTGGGCTCACCGTCAGCAACACGGGGCTGATCGGCTTCGACGACAACAGCAACGGCCCCGCGGTCGTCTACGACAGCGGCCAGGGGCAGTTCGTCGACACGGGGCTCGGCGCGAACAACGGCCACAGGCAGACGCGCCTCTCCGCCGACGGCCGCTTCCTCGCCACGACCTGCGTCACCAACTGCGTCGTGGACCTCGGCTCTGACGCGAACCCCTACGTCCAGGATCTTGGAACGAAGCTCGACACCGCCTTCCCAGACGACAACGGAGCGGACGAGGAGCACCCCTGCATCGACGGCGACGGGTCGGTAGTCGGCTTCGACAAGCGCCGCTCCGCGACGGTGATGCAGCGCGACATCTTCCTGTTCGATCGCAGCGTGTCGCCTCCGCAGGCCATCGACATCTCGGGCGCGAACGTCGCGACCGAAAACGAGGTCAATTGCGTGCTCGACGCCGCCGCTGAGTACGTCGGCTTCTACAACAACGACACCAGCGTCTTCAGAGCGTTCAACATCGCGGCGCAGGCCTTCCTGATGCTCCCGCCGGACAAGTTCGACAGCCGCTCGCTGTTCAGCGCTCCGTACACCCCGCCGGTGGTCACGCCGCCGGGGGACACGACGAAGCCGGTCGTGCGGCGCTTCCGCATGACGCACAGGCGCTTCCGCCCGCACCGGCGCGCGACCCGGTTCAAGTTCGGGCTCTCGGAGGCGGCGAATGTGCGGATTACGATCCGCCGGCGGGGCGCCCGTCAGGTCCGTGTGCTGGTGCGGAAGGGCCGCCGGTCTGCCGGGGCGAACACGATCGCGTTCAGCGGGCGAATCCGGGGTCGGGCGCTGCGGCCAGGCCGCTATGTGGCCGTGCTCACCGCCACCGACGCGGCCGGAAACCGGTCCCGCAAGCGGGCGGTCCGGTTCACGGTGCTTCGCGCGGCAGGAGACCGTCGGCACTGATCGAAACCGGGGTCAATGTCGGACCTCACTGCGAAGCGCACGCTGGTCAAGTCGCCGCCCGAGCTGTGGGAGGAGCTGAGCGAGGTGGACCGCCTCGCGAAGCACCTCGGCGCATTCGGCGAGATAACGATCACAAAGCTCGAGCCGGAGCACACAGTCGCCTGGGAGGGCGAGCACGCGAGCGGCACCGTCTCAATCGAGCCCTCCGGATGGGGGACAAAGGTCACGCTGAACGCCGAGCTGCCGTTTGAGGAGCCGGAGCCCGAGCCGGAGCCGGAGCCGGAACCGGAAGCGGTGACGGAGCCCGAGCCGCCCGTGGAGCCCGCGCCAGGAGCCGAGCGGCCCCGGCGCGGATTCTGGGGCTGGCTGTTCCGGGCGCGGACCGGCCCCGCCCTGACCGGCGACCCGGAGCCGGTCGCGGTCGCGGAGCCGGAGGCGGTCGCGGAGCCGGAGGCGGCCGCCGTCGCGGAGCCGGCCGCCGTCGATCCGGAGCCGGCCGCCGGCGAGTCGGAATCCGCGCCGGAGGAGCCGCGGCTCGATCATGCGCAGGCGCGGGTGATCCTCGACGAGGCGCTCGACGCTCTCGGCGCAGCTCATCACCGCCCGTTCTCGCGCGGTTAGTCTGAACCGGTGACGGTTACACGGAGGCGCTTCGTTCAGGCCTCCGCCGGGGCCGCGCTCATCGCGGCGCTAGAGCCGGCCGCCTTCGCGCAGACGCCCGACGGGCCGAACGTCGTGCTCTTCATCGTCGACTCGCTCCGGGCGGACGCGGTCTACGACAGCTGGGTCCGCACCCCCAACATGGAGAGCCTCCGCAGGCGCGGGCTCAGCTTCACGAACGTGCATCCCGAGGCGATGCCCACCGTCCCGGCTCGCAACTCGATCCTCGGCGGCCGGCGGGCGTTTCCGTTTCGCGGCTGGCACGACTGGAACGGCCTCATCGACGCGCCCGGCTGGGAGCCGCTCGGACACGTGGACGCCTCGCTCACGAGCGCCTTCCGGCGCGGGGGCTACTTCACGACCTACGTCACCGACAACCCGTTCCTCGGCTTCGCGAAGCCCTACGGGGCCGTGCGCGGCAGCGTCCACCGGTTTCTTCGTACGGGCGGCCAGATCGGCGGCAGCCGGCCCGTATCGAGCGTCCCTCGCGCGGTGCTCGACCACTGGCTCCACCACTCGATCGACCCGCTGAAGCGCGAACGCATCGGGCTCTACCTGGCCAACAGCCGCGTGTGGGAGAGCCCGGACAACTCGTACGCCGCGCGCGTCTTCAGGAACGCCATCCGCGAGCTCGACGTCGCGGCGAGCCAGCGCGCGCCGTTCTTCATGGTGGTCGACACCTACGAGCCGCACGAGCCGTGGACGCCGCCCAAGCGCTTCGTCGACAT
>JAXDIL010000193.1:0-24266 GCA_034664005.1 Thermoleophilaceae bacterium
ATCGCCGGCGTCAACACGGCGATCCTGATCTCCTCCAGCTTCACGATGCACTGGGCGCTCGAGGGTGCGCGGCGGGAGAACCGGAACGCGCTCCGCGTGGGCCTCCTCACCACGGCGCTGCTCGGCCTCGCGTTCCTCACCATCCAGGTGAACGAGTACGTGCACGTCGGCTTCGCGCCGCAGGACCACGCCCAGGGCACGATCTTCTACGGGCTCACGGGCCTCCACGGCGCCCACGTCTTCGTCGGACTCACGCTGCTGACCTTCGCCACGATCCGCGCGTTCAGGGGCCACTACACCGCCGCCGAGCACCGCGGCGTCGAGGTGCCGGGCATCTACTGGCACTTCGTGGACGTGATGTGGATCTTCGTGTACTTCACGGTCTACATCCTCTAGTTGGATGCTGAACCCGCTGCGATCTGAGCAGGAGGCCTTCCGCTTTCTCCTCTACGTGGTCGTGGTCATGGCCGTGATCGCGGGGATCGTCCTGCTCGTCCGCGCGGTCGGGTGAGCTCGGACCTCGAGCTGGCGGAACGCGCGGCCCGGGCGGCCGGCGACGTGCTGATGTCGTACTTCGGGCGGGCCGTGCAGGGGCTGGCGTCGAAGTCCTCGCCGACGGACCCCGTCTCGGACGCCGATCGCGAGGCGGAGCGGACGATCCGGGAGATCCTGTCGAGCGCTCGGCCCGCGGACGGCCTCGTCGGCGAGGAGGGCTCGCGCATCGAGGGGGTCGCGCCGGATCGCCGCTGGATCGTGGACCCGCTGGACGGCACCGTGAACTTTCTGTACGGGCTGCGTGCCTGGGCCGTGAGCATCGCCCTGGAGGACGCTGAGGGGCTCGCTGTCGGCGTGGTGTTCAACCCCGTGGACGGCGAGTGCTTCAGCGGAGAGCGCGGCGAGGGGGCGGCTCTGAACGGGCGCCCGATCCACGTGACTCAGTGCACGTCGCTGGACCGCGCGATGGTCGCGACGGGCTTCTCCTACGAGGCGGGGCGCCGGGCCGAGCAGGCCGAGGTGCTCTCGCGGCTCCTGCCCCAGATCCGCGACGTGCGCCGCGCAGGCGCCGCGGCGCTCGACCTCGCCTACGTGGCGGCGGGCCGCGTGGACGCCTTCTACGAGCGCGGCCTGAAGCCCTGGGACGAAGCGGCGGGACGCCTGCTGGTGAACGAAGCGGGCGGCGTCACCGAAGATCTCCCCGGCGAGCCGCACGGGCTCGCCGCGGCCGCCACCCCCGAGCTGCTGGAGGAGTTGCGGCAATTGATGATCTAGCCCCCACCCGGTGTCCGCCCGCTAGGGCTTAGGTCCCGATTGGTCCGGAGGAGGTTTGGCGCTCTGGCCGGAGTCTGAAGGTTTCGCGGGTGGCTGCGTTGGAGGCTTCACCCCTGACTCGGGCTGCTGACCGCCCTTGACGACATCATCGAACGGCAGGTCTCCACGTACCGGCTCCGATGGCCCCTTCATTCCTTTGCCTGCCCAGAACCGTTGGGAGGCGGCTTCGCGCTTGGCCCTGCGTCCGCAGGTTTCGGTGGCGCAGTGGTAGGAGGCGCTTGATTCCCCTGCGGTGTAAACCCGCCACGCTTCTCAATTGGTGGTGGCCGCCTAGCGTTCATGACAACAGGATAGCCCTCAAGCCGAGGGCTCCACCTCGCGTTCGTCGGGGGCTGTGTACAGCTCAAACGAAACGATGCTGGACGACGGAACCCAAACTCCGATGCTTTGTTCGGCTGGTCTTACGAACCAGGCGTCCTTGTCCAGCTCCCAGCGGCGTTCAAGGAACAAATCCTCGTGGTGGTCGCTGTACCCGGCGAAGCTCTCGTCGCCAAAGTAACCGCCAACGACCCGGCCATCGGTGAGCGTGGCGCGGACGAGAGCTGGCGAATTCTGTCCGAAAAAATGGTCCCAGCCCGACGGCGTGCTGTGAGCCGCAGACACCTTGAGGACCTTCAAGACGGCCGGCCGGACGGTGCTCGAACGCTGCCAAAGTAGTCCGAGGTAGGCGAGCGTGAGGGGGAGAACTAGCGTCAGCAGCAGCCCAACTCCGAAGTACTCCACGAGTGACCAACCTCCGTCGGCGAACTCCTGCAAGTCCGCCCGGGCCAGGCCAAACAGCAAACCCGTACCAATTGCGGCACTGTAGATGAGCGCGCTGTAGTACAGGGCCCCGAGAAGACGTTCGAACGCCGTGTCCTCGCCCTTGATCGCGTGCGTGCGCTCGCGTATTAGCAGGGTGACAAAGCCGGGCAACACGAATACTGCGAGCACAACGATTGCCGTGCCTGTCTCCGGTGCCATGACTAGCTTCTATCAATGGGCTAGGACGTGGCGTAGCCCCGACGCCAAACTGTCACACCACCGTCGTGAAGACGTCACCCCGCCAGCGGCGAGCAGGCTCATATGGGAAGCGATTGCGGCCGCCGAGGCTCAGCTTCCCTGGGCTCGGACCTTCGGCTCTTAGCCGCCCGTTTGGAGTAGGTAGTCGATCAGGGCCTTGATCTGAGCGTCGGTCAGGCGGCCCTTGAAGGACGGCATCGAGGGCCCGAAGCCCTTGACGACGAAGGCGTTGGGGTTCTCGAGCGACTCGCGGATGTACTCCTCCGCCGACTTGCCCGGCTCCATCCTGCCGGCCTCCGTCTTGAGCTGGTCGAGGCTCGGCCCGATCGTGCCGTTCGACCCCGCTGGGCCGAACTTGTGGCAGCCCGCGCAGCCGGCCGCAGTGAAGATCTGGTCGCCGGTCTTGGCCTGGGCCAGGCCCGCTGAGGCGAGCCGGCCGGTGTCGTCGCCCGTGCGGGCGGCCGAGGCGCCCACGTAGGCGGCCACGTCCTTGGCGTCCTCGCCCTTGACGAGCTTGGCCGGCATCTGGCTGTCGCTGCGCGGATAGAGGATCTGGTGGTGGACGATGCCCTGGACCGTGTCCCTGTCCATGCCGTCGGCCAGGGCCGTCTGGAAGGCCTTGTCGAGGTTCGGGCCCTGGGTGCCCGCCGTGCCCGCGCGGCCGAGCGTGTGACAGGAGCCGCACTTCTCCACGAACGCGGCCTTGCCGTTCTCGAGATCGGGGTCGCCGCGACCGCACGCTCCCAGCGGGAGCGCGATCAGAGCAGCGGCCAGCGCCGCGAGCAGGGGTTTGACCGTGTGGCGGATGAGGCTCACGGGGCGGGAAGATTACAGCGCGGCGCAGCGGGCACCGCGCGCCGCTAGCGCGGGGCGCTCGGGTGGCTGGACGCAGCCTCGATTACGCCACTCGCGACGCTCTCCCACGAGTACCGGCGCGCGGCCTCGGCGGCGAGCGCGTCGCGAGCGCTTTCGCGCTCGGCGGGGTCGAGTTCGAGCCATTCCACGAGCTTCGAGGCGATCTCGGACACCGCTCCCGGTCCCACCTCGAACGACATGAGGTGCCGTAGCTGCTCCGGCAGGGCGGGGCGCAGCGTGGCCGTGACCTCGGCCATCCCGGAATGGTTCGCGGACAGCGGCAGCGCCCCGCAGGCGGCCGCCTCGGCGGCGACCATCCCGAAGGACTCCGGAAACGTCGACGGCATGACCTGGGCCTCGACCGCCGGCAGGAGCAGGGGGAGGTCCTCGTGTTCGAGCCGCCCGGTGAAGTGGATCCGCTCGGCGGCGGCAGGCGCGGCGCGGAGCCAGTCCTCGCCGACGGTGTCGAGGAAGGCCGACAGGTGGCGGAGCGCGCCGGGCGGGCCGCCCTCCAGCTCGCGGCCGCGCGCGGCGATCTCGCGTAGCGCGCCGATGTCCGCGCGCCTGAGCGCTTCCACGAAGCGCTCCAGCGCGTCCCTGTAGGTGCCGAAGCCCACCACCAGCAGTCGCGCGTCGGGGACCGCGTGCACGACCAGCGGCCAGGCCGCCAGCAGCAGGTCCACGCCCTTCGAGACGATCAGCTTCCCGACGAAGCTGACGATGCGGTCGCGCGAGGGGTCGAGCTGGCGGAGCACCTCGGGGGACCCGTGCTCGCCGCCCCAGCCCGCGGCCGGCCGCGAGGCGAGGCCCGTCAGGTCCGGCTCGCGCCGGCGAAACTCGTGCACGTCCACGCCGGGCGGCCCGAGCCGGGTCCGCTCCGGTAGCGAGGGCTCGTCGGCCAGCACCTCGAACAGCGAGTTGGCGGTGTGCTCGGAGCCCACGAGCACGCCGTTCGCGCCGCGTATCCCCTCGAGCGCGTAGGGCAGGAAGCGCTCAGGATTGGGGCGCACCGTGTACTCCAGAGCGCTCCCGTGGATCTTGACCGCGTAGGGCGCCACGTCCGCCCGCGCCAGGATCACCGGCCCCATCACCAGGTGGTTGGCGAGCGCCACGTCCGGCGCCGGCACGGCTCGGACCGCCTCGACGTTCGCGGCTATGTAGTGCCGAAGCTCGGCGTCGGTCAGCTCCGGAAAGGGCTTTGCGTCGAAGCCCTCGTACTCGTCCGCCACGTACACCGGCAGGACCCCGCCGATGTCCGGGTTGTGGACCGTCACGCCGTCGGGCGGGTTCCAGTCGCGGTCCTGGCAGAGCAGGTGCACTTCGTGGCCGAGCTCGGCCAGCGCCCGCGCCAGGTTGGCGTTGTAGATGTTGCTGCCGGTGCCGCGCAGCAGGTATCCGTGGAAGATCAGTATTCGCATGGTTCGACAGGGGCCGACGCTATTGTTCCCGCCCGATGCCAGCCCGTCAGAAGTACCGCCTCCGTGCCCGCTCAGACCGCGAGATCATCCGCGAAGTCGAGCCGGGAGTGACCTACGTCGACCATGAGACAGGCGAGGAGTTCCGCGTCGTCGCGGCCGTGCTCCCGCTGGCGCCGTCGCCCAGCGACCTACCCTACGCGGTCGAGAACCTGCGCCTCTGCGGTTGCTCGCTCGAGCAGCTCGTGCAGAACGACGTCAACGACTGCCCCCATTGCGGCCGCCGGCTTCCGGCCGTAGAGCGCTGACCGCGCGGGCGACGTTCCTGCCCCTGCTGCTGGTCGTGGCGATCGCGGGCTGCGGCGGGGACGACGAGCCGAAGACCAGGACCACCCAGCCGCTGCCCGACCTCGCCGTCCCGACCACCGGGGCACCGCCCGCGGACACGGCGCCCGCCACGCCAACCTCGACGACGGTGGACCCGGCGACGGAGACGCTCCCCGAGGAGGGGCCGACTCCGACGACCGGCACGCCGCCCGCCGACACGCCACAGAACGACGTGCCGCCGCCAGAGGACAGTCCCGCGCAGCGCTTCGAGGACTACTGCAACGAGAACCCGGGCGCCTGCGGCTAGTTCCGGTGCGTGGGGACCGGCGAGCTCGGGCGTCTGACGCGCGCCGGCGCGGGAACCTGCGGCTCGTGGTCGCGGCGCCGCTCCACTCCAGGCGGGCGCGAGTGATCGCGGTCTCGGCCGCGGCCGCGGCCCCAGGGCCCGAGCGGCAGCTTCATGCCGCCGCCTCCGGGACCGCCCTTCCCTGGGCGCGGACCGGGGCCCTCTCCACCACCGTCGTCGTCCCCGCGCGAATCGTCGCCATCGTCGCGCAGCCGGAAGAACCAGATCAGCCAGATGACGAGCAGGCCCACGTCGAAGACGCGGAAGCCGACCATGAAGATCCAACCCTCAGTGGTCACGCGTCGATGCTAGCGCGATGTCGGAGCGGGTTGAAGCCCCTTTTTCGAGCTACTCGGCGGGCGTGTTCGTCACGTGGTTGCTCGGCACGTAGGTGACGGTGTAGAGCAGCCGCGCACCGTGGTAGGTGCAGCCGAACTTCGCGACCTCGCGCAGATCCTCCATCGCGAACTGGCGGAGGCTCTTCGGCGGCTCACAGCTGTCCGAGGGACGCGACGAGCGCCACCAGTTCGAACGGGCCAGGTTGGTCGAGAGGAGCGGCGCCCAGGTGGGGACCGTGAGCGCGATCCAGTTGCCCTTCTTGACCGGGATCGGCTTGCTGAAGACGAAGGTCGGCCTGGAACCGAAGAACGGGTCGAGCTCGAAGCGCTCCGACTGCGAGATCAGTCGGTGGTCGAGCCGATGCTTCCGCGTGGTGCCGCGCCGCAGGACCGAGATCCTGGCTGTGGAGGGCGTGCCGAAGTTGTTGTTGAAGAAGTTGACCTCTTCGGCCGTCGGCTTCGCGAGCTGGACCGTGAACGCCACCAGGTGGCCGTCGCGGCGGATGTAGAACGGATTCTTGGGCCCACCCGAGGAACGGCCCTGATACCCGGTCATGCGCACCGCGGCGACGCACGGGTTCTCCGCCGTGCCGGGACAGTTGAGCGGCGCAGCGTCGGCCGGCGTGCCGAGCTCGATGATGCGCGCCGACGCACCCGCCGGCACTGCGGCGAGCGCCGCCGCCAGCACCAATATCACGAGGAGGAATCGCTTCATCACCGGGGTACGAACACCGCCTTAGGGCCTGGGTTGCGGAGTCGTGTCACTTGTAGCGGTATGTGATCCGCCCGCGGTCGAGGTCGTATGGCGAGAGCTCGATCTTGACCCTGTCCCCGGGCAGGATGCGGATGTAGTGCCTGCGCATCTTGCCGGAGATATGGCCGAGAACCTCGTGCCCGTTGTCCAGCTGGACCTTGAACATGGTGTTTGGGAGGGCCTCGAGGATCTCGCCCTCCATCTCAATCTTCTCTTCCTTGGGCACGGCGTGTCGAGCGCCTAGATGGCGCGGACGTTCACCGCCTTGGGACCCTTGTCGCCTGCCTCTTCCTCGTACTCCACCTTGGTGTTCTCGGCGAGCGACTTGAAGCCACCGCCGTCGATCCCCGTGTAATGCACGAAGAGGTCACGGTCGCCGTCGTCCGGCGTGATGAACCCGTATCCCTTCTCGTCGTTGAACCACTTAACGGTCCCGGTAGGCACGTTCTTGCCCTTTCTGCTGCATGTTCAACTACGTCGGCTGGGCCGACTCTGACGGGACCACGCTACCAGCCACCGCGCAGCTCCGCCGCCACCGCGGCGAGCTCGCCCTCCTCGGGGTGGCGCGGCTGTCCTGGCAGCCGCAGCGGATCGTCCTCGTAGCGCGGGATCACGTGCACGTGCAGGTGGAAGACCGTCTGCCACGCCGCCGGCTCGCACGAGTTGAGCAGGTTGATGCCGTCGCAGCCGAGCCGGTCGCGCATCACGAGCGCGAGGCGCCTGGCCGCGCTGACCGTGTGCGCGAGGTCCTCGTCGGAGGCGTCGTAGAGGTTCCGGGAGTGGTTTCGCGGGATCACCAGGGCGTGGCCGCGCGTCCACGGGTTGATGTCCATGAACGCGATCGTGTGCTCGTCCTCCTGGACGATCTCCGCCGGCAGCTCGCCGGCCACGATCTTGCAGAAGAGGCAGTCGTCGTCCGCAGGAGGCATGGCCGGGCAGCCTACAGCCAGCCGACGCGCTTGAAGTAGCGGTACAGGGAGGTGCAGATCACGACCATTGCGAGCAGGGCCGCCGGGTAGCCGTACTGCCAGTGAAGCTCGGGCATGTGGTCGAAGTTCATGCCATAGATCCCGGCGATCGCGGTGGGCACCGCGATGATCGCCACCCAGGCGGAGATGCGGCGCATGTCCTCGTTCTGCCTGACCCCCACCTGCGCCAGGTTCGCCTGGAGCGAGCCGGCGAGCAGGTCGCGCAGCCCGTCGAGCTGGTCGCGTGACCGGACGAGGTGGTCGTTCACGTCGGCGAAGTACGCGCGGACGTCCGGATGCACCTGGTCGAGCTCGCCCTTCGCCAGCCGGGTCACCGGTTCCACCAGCGGCGCCACGGCGCGGCGGAACTCGAGTACCTCGCGCTGGAGCCGGTAGATCCGGTGGGCGAGGTTCGTGCGGCGGTCGGAGAACAGCTCCGCCTCCACCTCGTCGATGTCGTTCTCGAGCCCCTCGATCGCCGGGACGTAGTCGTCGACCACGCGGTCGAGGATCGCGTGAAGCGCGGCCGACGGGCCAAGCCGCATCCGATCGGGGTTCTGCTCGAGCGTCTCGCGCGCGCCGACAAGCGAGCTCGCCTCGCCATGACGCACCGTGATGATGTAGTCAGGACCGACGAACACCAGCAGCTCGCCGATGTCGACAACCTCGGTGGGATCCTTGTAGCGGGCGGTCTTGAGGACGATGAAGACCATGTCCCCGTAGACGTCCAGCTTGGGCCGCTGGTGCGCGTGGATGGCGTCCTCCACGGCGAGCGGGTGCAACCCGAACTCGCGCGAGAGCGAGTCGAACTCCTCAGGGGTCGGCTCGTATAGCCCGATCCATACGAACGCTCCGGGCTTGCGGCGCTCGTGGTAGACGTGCTCGACGTCGATCTTCCCGTCGCGCCGCTGTCCGTCCTCGTAGATGGCGCAGTCGACGATCACCGCACGGCATTGTCGCGCAGGCGTCGGCCGAGCTCGACGGCATCGTCGCGATCGGAGATCTCGCCGGCGTACGCCGCCTCCTCCAGCTCGGCGAGCAGCCGCCCCAGCTCGGGCCCGGGCTCGATCCCGAGCTCGGCCGCCAGCTCGTCGCCGCGGATGGGCAGCCGCGGGGGCCCGTTGCGGCGCCACTCGAGCGCCGCCGGCATCAACTCATGGGCGAGCTCGAGGTGCGCGTCGATCGCCCGCTCGGCGTTCTTGCCGCGCGTGGCGAGCCGGTCGGCGCACGACAGAAGCGTCACCTCGACCTCCACGGGCGCCGTGCGCTTGAGGTAGCGGTGGACCGCGCGGCGGTCGAGCGGGCGCTCGTGCACGAGGAACCCGAGCACGAGGTGGTGGCGCGTGACCGCCTCGAGGAACTTGCTGAGGCGATCGCTCGTGCGGAGCCGCCCGCAGACCTGGCGCACCATCTCCTCACCCAGGCGGTCGTGGCCCATGAAGGTGACGCGGCCGTCGTCGCGCACGTCGTGCGTTGCGGGCTTGCCGATGTCGTGCAGCAGCGCGCCCAGGCGGAGCGCCTCTCCACGGGTCAGCTCGTCGGCCAGCGGCTCGTCGAGCACCTCGCGGAGCTCGCCCTCGGCCCCCGTCTCCAGCTCGATCAGGCGCTCCAGCACCTCGAGCGTGTGGCCGTAGACGTCCTTGTGGTGGAAGTGGCTCTGCTCCACGTCGTGCAGGTCCGCAAGCTCGGGCAGGACTGCGTGGAGCACGCCGAGCCGGTCCGCCAGCGCGAGACCCTCGACGGCGCCGGGCGCGAGCACGAGCCGCCTCAGCTCCGCGAAGATCCGCTCGCCCGACGCCTCGGGCACGCGCGGCGCCGCGGCTGCGGTGAGCCGCTCCGTCTCCGGGTCGGGCCGGAAGCCGAGCTCCGCGGCGAAGCGCGCGAGCCGCAGCGGCCGCAGCGGATCGTTCGCATACGCCTCCGGGCCGAGCACGCGCAGCACACCGGCCTCCAGGTCCGCCCGCCCGCCGAGCGGGTCGATCAACTCTCCTCCCGCCCGCGGCCTCGCCATCGCATTGACGGTGAAGTCGCGCCTCCGGAGGTCCTCCTCGATCCCCTCACCCTGAAGCGGAGCGAAGTCGAAGACGCGCCCCTCGCGCCGGTCCACGACCCGCCACGCGCCGAACGCCTCCGAGAGCCGGAAGACCGGAGCGTGCAGCTCGGCGGCCAACGCGCGGGCGGCCTCCTCCGGATCGCCCTCGACGGCGATGTCCACGTCGGTCACGTCGCGGCCGAGCAGCTCGTCTCGCAGCGCGCCGCCTACAACCCAGGAGCGGCTCACCTGAACGGCTCGCGCCTCACGCGTGGGAGCAGCCCTGCCGTGAAGTCGTAGTTGATCGTGTCGAGCCGCCGCGCGATCTCCTCGGCGAGTATCCGCTCGCCGCCCTGGCGCCCCACCAGCACCACCTCGTCGCCGACCGCGACATCCGTGTCGCGCCCGAGCGCCACGGTGATGTTGTCCATGCTCACCGCCCCCACGAGCGGGTGGCGGCGGCCCCGGATCAGCACGTCTGCGTTGTTCGTGAGCCCGCGCCGCCAACCGTCCCCGTAGCCGATCGGCACCGTGGCGATCCAGGTGGGCTCCTCCGCGTGCCAGCAGCGACCGTAGCCCGTGCTCTCGCCCGGCTGGAGCAGGCGCATGGCGCCCACCCAGGACTGGAGCGACAGCGCCGGCTCGAGGCCCTGCGCGTCCGGGTCCTCCTGATACGGGTCCATGCCGTAGATCGCGACCCCGCAGCGGACCATGTCGAAGTGAGCGGCCGGGTCTCGCAGCGTGGCGGCGCTGTTCGCGGCGTGGGCGACCACGTCGTCGCGGCCCACCTCGTCGACCCACGCGCGGAAGCGCTCGAGCTGGGCCGGGAAGAACTCATCGCCGCGTTCGTCCGCCGTCGCGAAGTGCGTCATCAGCCCGACCGTGTTGGACCGGGCGGCGAGCCGCAGCGCCAGCGAGCGGTCCTTCGTGCCGAGCCGCCCCATCCCGGTATCGAGCTTCACGTGGATGCGCGGCGCGGCGCCGGCCACCTCCTCTGTCCAGGCCACCACGTCGGCGTCGGCGTCGACTGCGGTGCGCAGCTCGTCCCGCGTCAACGCGCCCATCACCAGCAGCGGGACGTCGAACCCCGCGGCTCGCAGCTCGGCCGCCTCGGCCGCGCTCGCCACGGCGAGCCAGGTCGCGCCACCGCGCAGCGCGGCCTCTGCGACCGGAAGCGTGCCGTGCCCGTAGGCATTCGCCTTCACCACTGCGCAGAGCGGCTTCGGAAGCCGCGCGCAGTTGCGCTCGATCGCGCCCAGGTCTATGCGGGCTACAGCCCGCTCGGTCACGCCGCCAGGGCGCCGAGCACGTCGAGGCGCGTCACGACGCCCACGAGGCGACCGTCCTCGACCACCGGGAGCCGGTTGTGGCCCGTGTCGTGGATGAGGCGGGCGGCGTCGCGCACGCTCGTGTCCGGGTCGACCGTGTCGGGGTCCCGGGTCATCATGTCCGCGGCGCTCGCCGCGAACGCCTTGCGGAGGCGGCCCTCGAAGCGGCTCAGCGGCTCGAGAAAGACGGTGCCGCCGAAGAGGTTCACGTAGTGCGGGATGTGGAGATCGCCGTTGTCGTCCGGCAGCACGAGGTCCGCCTCGGTGACGATGCCGACGACCTGGCCGTCCGCGTCCACCACCGGGAGGCCCGGAAGCTGGTGCTCCCGAAGCGCCGCCACGACCTCCTCCACGGAGGCATCCGGAGCCACCGTGGTGGGGCTGGGGTCCATGATCTCGCGAATCAGCTCGGCCACGGGCGCGACCTTACAGAAGGCGGGTGGCGCGGAGGGTGAGCCCGTGCGGGAGCGCCTCGATCACGTCGCCCGCCATCACGTGGTCCGGGCCGAGCCGCTCCGCCGCGGCACGCGCGGCCAGCACGTGGGCGAGCACGCCGAGGCAGGCCGCCTCGAAGGCGTCCATGCGCTTCGCGAGGAGCGCGCCGATCAGACCCGACAGGACGTCGCCCGTACCCGCCGTCGCGAGCGCCGGCGTTCCGCCCGGGCTGATCGCGAGTGGGCCGCCGGGCCTCGCGACGATCGTGTCGTCGCCCTTCAGCACGACGATCGCACCGCTCCGCTCGGCGGCCTCGCGCGCACTCGCCACGCGGTGCGCGGCCACCTCCTCCGGCTCGCGGCCGAGCAGCCGGCCGAGCTCGGCCTCGTGCGGGGTCAGGACCGTCGGCGCCTCGCGCTCGCCGAACAGCTCCAGCCTGCCCGCGTGCGCGTTGAGGCCGTCGGCGTCCACGAGCAGCGGCGCCTCAACCGCGACCGCCACCCCGCGCGCGAACTCCTGTGCCCCGTCCGTGCGGCCCAGGCCCGGACCGAGCACCACCGCGCCTGCGCGCTCGGCCAGCTCCTCCACGTCGGCGACGCCGGCCGGCGTGTGGAAGCCGTCCTCGTCGGGGAGCCCGCGGCTCATCTGCTCGAGCAGCCGCAGGTCCACGGCCTGCTGCACCGGTCCCGGCACCGCCACCTGCACGTAGCCCGCGCCGGCCCGCTGAGCCGAGCGCGCAGACATGGTCGGGGCGCCGGTGAGGCCAGTCGAGCCGCCCACCACCACGACGACACCGGAGTCGAACTTCGAGCCGCTGCGCGGGCGGCGCGGGTAGAGGTCCAGCACGCGCCCCGAGATCAGGCCGGCCGCAGCAGGAGCGGGCGCGCCGCGCGGGATGCCGATCTCCACCACACGGACGCGGCCGGCGTGGCTCTTGCCCGGCTCCACGTGCAGGCCCACCTTCGAGCCGTGGAAGGTGGCCGTGGCAGTCGCGAGCACGGCCTCGGCCTCCACCTCGCCGGTCGAGGCGTTCACGCCCGAGGGGACGTCGCAGGCCACGACCGGCGCGTCCTGCCCGTTGATCGCCGCGATCGCCGACGCGATCGGCTCGCGCGGCACACCCTCGAAGCCGGTGCCGAGCAGCGCGTCCACCACCACGCCCGAGCCCTCCAGCAGGCCGGGGTCGAAGGGCTCGGTGCCGTCGATCAGCTCGACCTCGTGGCCGTCCTCCTCGAGGATGCGCGCCGCCACGCGGCCGTCGCCGCCGTTGTTGCCCTTGCCGACGACGATGCGGATCGCCCCCTCCCCCGCCAGCTCCGCCGTCAGCCGCGCCAGCCCGAGCGCGGCGCGGGCCATGAGATCGTCCTCCGGCACGTCCTGCTCCTCGATCGCCCAGGCGTCGGCCGCTCGCATCTCAGCGGCCTCGTAGAGCGGATCGAGCCAGGCCGGGAGCGCCGTCACCGCAGGATCGCCACGGCGCCGGCAACGTCGTCCGTGTGCGTCAGCGAGATCGCGAGCTCCCCGCCGAGCTCGGCCGCGCGAGCTGCCGCCGTCCCGCTCAGGCGCAGCTCGGGCGCCGCCTCGGTGGCCACGACCTCGACGTCGCGAAAGCTCCACCCGGTCAGGCCCAGCGCCTTGGCCACCGCTTCCTTGGCGCAAAAGCGCGCCGCCAGGTGCATCGCCGGCCTCGCCCGGCCCGCCGCGTACTCGCGCTCCGCGTCCGTGAACACACGCTCAGCGAGCCGTGGCCTCCGCTCGAGCGCGCGCTCGAAGCGCCCGACGTCGAGGAGGTCGATGCCGACGCCGCCGGCCACGACGCCGCCCCTACTCGACCGTGACGGTCTTGGCGAGGTTGCGCGGCTGGTCGATGTTCAGGCCGCGGGCGCGCGCGATGTAGTACGCGAGCAGCTGGAGCGGAATCACGGCGAGCATCGGCTGAAGGAGCCAGTCGGTGCGCGGCACCTCCACGACCTCCTCGGCGTACTCGGCCACCTGCCCGCTGCCCTCGGTGGCCACCGCGATCACGTGCGCGCCGCGCGCCCGCACCTCGGCGATGTTCGAGAGCACCTTGTCGAGCACCGGCGAGTCGGTGGCCACGCACACCACCGGCGTCCGCTCGTCGAGCAGCGAAATAGGGCCGTGCTTCATCTCGCCGGCGGCATAGGCGTCCGTCGGGATGTACGACAGCTCCTTCAGCTTCAGCGCACCCTCGAGGCAGATCGGCAGGCCCACGTGACGGCCCAGGTAGAGGAAGAAGCCGGCGTCCTTCCAGTGCTCGGCGATCGCCTTGACCTGATCCTCGACGCCCTCCACGCACTCGGCCACCTTGTGCGGCATGGTGCGCAGCTCGGAGCAGAGCCGCTCGACCACCTCGGGCTCGATCTTCCCGCGCAGCTGCGCGAGCTTCAGCGCGAACAGGTACATCGCGGCGACCTGCGCGACGAACGTCTTCGACGCCGCCACGCCGATCTCGAGCCCCGCGCGCGTGAACAGCACGCCGTCGGAGTCGCGCGTGGCCTGGCTTCCCTGGATGTTCGTGATGGCGAGCACCTTCGCGCCGCTCTTGCGCGCGAGCCGCATGGCGGCGAGCGTGTCGGCGGTCTCGCCGGACTGCGAGATGCCGATCACGAGGTCGTGCTCGTCGAGCACCGGGTTGCGGTAGCGGAACTCGGAGGCGATGTCCATCTCGACCGGCACGCGCGACCACCATTCGATCGCGTAGCGCCCGACGAGGCCGGCGTGGTACGAGGTGCCGGCGGCGACGATCACGACGCGCCGGAGGTTGGTCAGGAACTCGTCCGAGATGCCGATGTCGCCCAGGTCGACGCCCGCCTCGAGGACGCGTCCGGCGACAGTCTCTGCCACGGCGTCGGCCTGCTCGTGGATCTCCTTCAGCGTGAAGGTCTCGTAGCCGCCCTTCTCCGCCTGCTCGTCGTCCCAGTCGACCGTGTCCACGTCACGCTGGATCTCGCTTCCGTCCGGGGCGATGAAGCGCGAGCCCGTGGGCGTGACCGCGACGATCTCGCCGTCGTGCACGAGCTGGACCCTGCGCGTCTCCGACATGAAGGCCGGGATAGCGGAGGCGATGAAGCTCTCGCCGTCGCCGAGGCCCACGACCAGCGGGCACTCCTTGCGCGCGCCGACGAGGACGTCGGGGTCGTCAGCGGACATCGCGACGAAGGCGTAGTGCCCGCGCAGGTCGTTGTAGGCGAGCCGCACGGCCTCGACCAGGTCGCCATCGAAGTGCGACGCGATCAGGTGCGCCACGACCTCGGCGTCGGTCTCGGAGGTGAACTCGGCGCCCTCCGCGCGCAGGCGCTCGCGCAGCTCGGTCCAGTTCTCGACGATCCCGTTCAGGACGATGTGGAAGCGCTCGGAGGTGTCCCAGTGCGGGTGCGCGTTCGCCTCGGTCACGCGCCCGTGCGTGGCCCAGCGGGTGTGACCGATCCCGGTGGAGCCCTTCAGGTGGCCATTCGAGTCGGCGAGCGCGTCGCGGAGGTTCTGCAGGTTGCCCACGGCGTGCATGCTCCCGATCGTGCCGCCGTTGACGAGCGACAGGCCCGCGGAGTCATAGCCGCGGTATTCGAGCCTCTGAAGGCCCTGCAGGAGGAGGTCGCGGCACTCGCGCTCCCCGACGTATCCGATGATGCCGCACATAAGGGGCTCTCAGCCTAGCTCTGTCTTAACCAAATTCGCCAAGCGCCCGGCTATCTCCTCGCATTCGCCCTCGCCGGGCGCCTCGACCATCACGCGGACGAGCGGCTCGGTGCCTGAGGGCCTGACGAGCACGCGACCGCGGCCCTCGAGCGCCTCGGACTCTCGCTTCACGGCATCCCAGACGGTTTCGGCGCCCTCGAGCGCCGTGCGGTCGCGCACCCGCACGTTCACGAGGCGCTGCGGCAGCTTCTCCATGGCGTGGCGGTCGGCCAGGTCCGAGCCGTCCAGCGCCTCGAGCGCGAGCAGCGCGGCGGCGATGCCGTCACCCGAAGGGACAAAGCCCGTGTCGATGATGTGGCCGGACTGCTCGCCGCCGAGCGTCCAGCCGCGCCGCATGAGCTCGGCGAGCACGAAGCGGTCGCCCACGTCGGTGGTGGCCACCTCGATGCCGGCGTCCTTCATCGCGCTGTGGAAGCCGTAGTTCGTCATGACCGTCACCGCCACGCCGTCGCCCGCGAGCCGGCCGCGGGCGCGCAGGTGGAGCGCGGCGAGCGCCATCAGCTCGTCGCCGTCCACGACCGCGCCGGTGCGGTCGAGCGCGAGCACGCGGTCGCCGTCGCCGTCGAACGCGAAGGCCACGTCGTGGCCGTCGAGCCGCTCGGCGAGCGCCTCGACGTGGGTCGAGCCCGCGTCCTTGTTGATGTTGCGACCGTCCGGCTCGACCGCGATGGCGTCGACGTCGGCGCCGAGGCGGCGGAAGATCTCGGGGCCCACCCGGTAGGTGGCGCCGTTCGCGCAGTCGAGCAACACGCGCAGGCCGCTCAGGTCGAGCGACTCGAAGCGCAGGTGCAGCTCACGCAGGTAGTCGCCGCCGGCGCCGTGCAGCTCGCGCAGGCGGCCGATGCGGGCGCTCGGCTCGTCGAGCCGCCGCTCGATCTCGCCCTCCTGCTCGTCGGCGATCTTCATGCCCTCGGGTCCGAAGAACTTGATGCCGTTGTCCTCGTACGGGTTGTGCGACGCGGACACGACCGCCGCCATGTCGAACCCGTAGCGGCGCGTGAGCACAGAGGCGCCCGGCGTGGGCAGCACGCCGCCGAGCAGCGCATGGCCGCCCCCGGAGGCGATGCCCGCCGCGAGCGCGGCCTCGAGCATCTCGCCCGACTCGCGCGTGTCGCGCACGATCAGGATCTGCGGGTGCTCTGCGGGCGAGGACAGCGCTGCGGCGCGGCCGAGCCTCAGGGCGAGGTCGGCGGTCAGGAAGTGGCCCGCGACCCCGCGGACACCGTCCGTCCCAAACAGCGCCATGGGGCTTTCTAGCGCTTCGAGAACTGCGGCCGCTTACGGGCCTTCTTGAGCCCGGCCTTCTTGCGCTCCTTCTCGCGCGGATCGCGAGTGAGGTAGCCGCGGCGCTTCAGCTCGGCGCGCAGGGCGGGATCGGCCTCCACGAGCGCACGCGCGATGCCGTGGCGCAGTGCGCTCGCCTGAGCGGACACGCCGCCCCCGTGGATGCGGGCCACGACGTCCATGCGCGTCTGGTAGCCGGTCGCCTCGAGCGGCTGGTTCGCCATGCGCTGGAGCCGCACGCGCGGGAAGTACTCGTCCAGGTGACGGCCGTTGACCGTGTAGGTGCCCTCGCCCGGCTTCAGGATCACGCGTGCGATCGCGCTCTTGCGCTTGCCGGTGGCGTGGTAGCGCGCGTCGGCCGCGAGCTCGAGCGGCGTGTGGGCGACCGGCGCGGGCTCTGCGCCCTCCTCGCCGGCCCCGGCGCCCTCGGGCCCGCCGTCGGCGTCGTCGGCGTACTGGTCGTACTCGCCGAACTCGCCCTCGGAGCGCTGCTCCTCGAGCACGAGGTCGGGCTCGAGGTGGAGGCCGGGGATGACCTCCTCCTTCTTGTCGCCTGCGCCCTTGTCGCCGCGCTCCGGCCGCTCGGCCGCGGGCGCTGCCTGCTCAAGCTCGTCGAGACCCTCGATCTCGGGGCCGGGGGCCTCGGGATCGGCCGGAGCCTCAGCATCGGCTTCTGCCGGGGCGTCAGCGTCGGCTTCTGCCGGGGCGTCAGCGTCAGCGTCGGCTTCTGCCGGGGCCTCAGCCTCGGCGTCGGGCGCGGTCTCGGACGGCGTGTCCTCGCCCGGCTCAGGCGTGGCCTCGCCCGGCTCGCCGGGAGCGCCCTCGCCGGGAGCGCCCTGGTTCGGCTCCGCCTCGGGGGCCTCGTCCTCGGGCGTCTCGCCGTCGACCTCGCGCGGCTCTTCCGTCATCAGGCTTCAACCTCCATGGGCTCTGGCTTCTGCGCGGCGTGGGGATGGTCCGGCCCGGCGTAGACCTTCAGCTTGCGCAGCTGAGCGCGTCCGAGCTTCGTGCGCGGGATCATGCCCTTGACCGCCAGTCGGACGACCTCCTCGGGCCTGCGCGCGAGCATCTCCTCGAGAGTGCGGCTGCGGAGACCGCCGGGATACCCGGAGTGGCGGTAGTAGCGCTTCTGCTCGCGCTTGTTGCCGGTCACCGCGATCTTCTCGGCGTTCACGACGACCACGAAGTCGCCCACGTCGATGTGCGGCGTGTAGTCAGGCTTGCGCTTTCCGCGCAGGGCATCGGCAATTTGGGTCGCCAATCGGCCCAGCGTTTTGCCGGATGCGTCGACCACGAGCCAGTTCCGCTCGCGGGTTGCCGGTGTTGCCACGTACGTCTTCATCACAAAGGAGCCGCCCAGGGGCGGCAGCCGCCTGAGTGTAGCGGCCGCCTGCTTGCGTCAGCCGCCTAGGCCAGGGTTATACTGCCGCGCAGTCATTGCCTGCCGAATCGCCGGGCCGCTACGCCGGAGGCCTGGTGAACGGGGGAACCGTTCGCAGCGCGTCGAAGGACGTTCTGCGAGGGGGCGAATCCATCGGATTATCCCGTGGTAGCGCCGCTCTTCAGGTGCGAGCCCGTCAGCTAACCCCGTAGGCCGAAAACCGAAGAGAGGCCGTAGGAGTTTGCGAGACATCCGTGTTCCCGCGAAGCATCGCGTCGCCGCGCTCGTCCTGTGCGCACTGGTCGCGGCACCCGCGGCGGCCTCGGCGCAGACCTCCGGCGGCTCCGGTGGCGGCGGGATGTACGTGGCCACGCCGAAGGTCTCGAAGGTCACCTGCCTGCGCAGGTGCGCATCGAAGCAGCGTGCGCGCGGCGGCTCGGTCCTGAAGATCGTCGGCACCGAGCTCGCCGGGGTGAATCGGCTCACCTACCTCGGTAGCTACGGAACCGGCGACGACCTCACCGTGAAGGTGCGCTCGGGCAGCAACACGCGCCTAAACGCGCGCGTGCCGATCGGAGCCGTCACCGGTCCGGTCGCGCTGACGACCGCCTCGGGCGCCCGCTCGGCTCCCTCGAAGGCCGTACTGATCCTCCCGCCGCTCCCGCCCGAGCCGAACGCTGAGCTGACCCTTGTGCCCGGCCCGCGCGTGAACGGAGCGCCGCAGCTCGAGACCGGCACCAGCCGCACCAAGGCCTTCGTGGGCGCGCGGCCGGGTGTCACGTTCTCCTTCCGGCTCTCGGGCGCCTCCGCCACGTCGCTGCAGGTCGAGCTCGTGAGCGCAACCGACGGCGCCGTGGTGAAGACGTGGACGCCCGCCGAAGTGGCCCCGAACGAGATCCAGAGCGTGTCCTGGAGCGGCCGGCTCGGGAAGGCGGCCGCCAAGCCCGGGCGCTACTCGTTCCGGCTCACCGCCGCGACGGCCGACGGCGCCACGGCGAGGAGCTCCCAGACCGGCGACGTCGAGCGCGACGCGTTCGACCTCTACGACCACATCTTCCCCGTGCGCGGGGCGCACGACTTCGGCGGCAAGGGCGCGCAGTTCGGCGCCGGCCGGGCCGGGCACATCCACCAGGGGCAGGACGTGATGGCCAAGTGCGGCACGCGGATGGTCGCGGCGCGCGGGGGCCGCGTGCAGTTCAAGCAGTACCACGCAGCGGCGGGCAACTACCTGGTGATCGACGGCGACGGGACCGACGCCGACTACGTCTACATGCACCTCGATCAGCCGTCGGCATTCAGCACCGGTGACCGCATCTACACCGGCCAGACGATCGGCGCGGTGGGCGACACGGGCAACGCTCGCGGCTGCCACCTGCACTTCGAGCTCTGGGGCGCCCCGGGCTGGTACGACGGCGGCGACCCGTTCGATCCGCTCCCCTCCTTGCAGGCCTGGGACAGCTGGTCATAAGCTGGCCGCCATGGCCGGCTACACGATCAGGAAACTGGACGACATCCCCGACGTCCTCGGCGACTACCCGGGCGAGATGCGCATGAGCGCGGTGAGCGACCTCGGCACCGAGCAGGTGGGCTTCACGTGGCGGCGGATGCCGCCGCTCACCGGCGGCAAGGGCAGCTACGGGCACCGCCACCGGACCCAGGAGGAGATCTACTTCGTGGCCTCCGGAACGCTTCAGTTCAAGCTGGAGGACGAGGTCGTGGACGTATCCGAGGGCTCGGTCGTGCGCGTCTCGCCGGAGACCGCCCGCTCCGTCTGGAACGCCGGCCCCGACGACGCGGTCCTGATCGTGGTGTCCACGAAGTCCGAGGACCCGCGCGACGACACCGAGCAGGTCGAGGACTTCTGGCCGAACGGCGACGAAGCGTCCTAGGCCCGCCGCCGCTCAGATCCCGAGCTGCTCGCGCAGGCCCTTGCAGTCCATCTCCGCCCCGAGCTCGACGACCAGCACGCGGATGTTGATGGCGATGGCGGGGAGCGCGACGTCCTGGGCCTGGCCTCGGCTGACGCCGTTGTCATAGAGCGCGTCGAACTGCTCGTCGAAGTTCGCGCTGCTGATGTCCTTGAGCGACTCCGCCGCATCCCTCAGGGTCCGGCACGCGGTCCTCAGATGGGACTGCCCGTACGAGACGACGGCGTCGTGGATGAGCTTGCGGAACCTCCTGACGTCCTCCCCGGAGCCGCCTGATCCGTGGCTGTCGACGTAGACGTCGAACGCCTTTATGAGGAGCGGCTCCTTGGCCCGCGGCGGGGGCTGGACGATCACGCCGTCCTGCACCCCCGTCGGCGTGGTGGCGAGGCCGGCCAGCAGCCCCGTGTCGGTCACCGCCGGGGTGTTCGTGATCTCCGTTCCGGGCGGGAGGTCGACGCCCGGCAGCTCGTTCGGGTCGTACAGGACCGATCCGTCGGCGTTCCACACCATCCCGTGCTGACTGGTGTCCGTGGAGGTGCTCCCGCTGGTGAGGCCCGTCGAGTCGGAGATCCCGCCCGCGAACCCCGAGGTCTGGTCCGACGGCAGCGTGGGCATGCGCAGCACGCCGCGGCCGACGTCGTAGACCATCGGCGAGCGCGTGCCGTCCGAGTGATCCTGCCCGCCGCTCGCCAGTCCCGTGTTGCTCACGGCCTGCAGGAAGATCTCCGCGGCGAGCTCGCGACGCTTGAGCGCGCCGGTGACGGGATTCAGGAGCCAGACGCTGTTGCCCCCGACGATGGTCATCAGGTTGGGAAGCGCGCGGGCGGCCGTCGCGGAACGCCGTCCGCGTCTGAACCGGATCGGTGGCGGGTCGCTGAGTGCGCGGGCGTCGCCCACGCCGAGGTCGATGAACTTCTTCAGCCGCCGGGCTCGCGAGGCCGGCCTCCACAGGAAGCCGTGGAGGCGGCCGTCCTTCGCCAGGAACGTGCCGGCCACCTCGCCTGAGATGTTCACGCCGAACGCCGCGCTCGGCACCGACAGGCGCCGCACCTTCCTCCCGGAGAGGAAGAACGCCCGCGGCATGAGGCTCCTGTCCGTGCTCGACCCGAACAGGTTCGCCACGCGTGCCGCCGGGTTGCTCGAGGCGTAGCCGGCAGCCTGGTGGCGGTCGTTCAGGCTCGTGATCGAGCTGACCACGCCGAGCCGCCCGCTCAGGCTCACGAGCCGCTTGCGGTTGAAGTAGACCGCCTTGGGCGTGCCGTCCGTCAGGAACTTCCCACCCGCCGCCGCCCCGTCCGCGGCGATCGTGGTGAGCCGGATGCTGGACCCGTCGCCGCTCGCGAACAGCCGAGCATTCCAGGTGCGCGTCGGCGCCGCGAGCGCCGAGGCGGGCAGCGCCGCCAGGACCAGGAGTGTCAACAGGACGGCCGCAGCGCGTACTGGCACGGACGACGAGTCTCTCCGGTGGGCGTGCCCACGTCAACCGCCGGCTCGGCGCCGACCCGCGCCGGACCCGGTCTAGCCCGCCACACCGCCGGGAAACCCCGGCGCGCGCCGCTCGTGCCCGGTCCGCGGGTCCTCGGCGTTCGGCGGCTTGGGCCTCGACTCGATCGTCTCGGTGAGCTTCCCTCGCCGCATCTGCTCGGGGATCTCGACGCTCGCCACCTCCCACTCGCCGTCATCACGCGCACGCGCGAGGAAGTGGTGCGTGGCGCGGTCCGGGTGCTCCTCCTGGAGCTGCCGGGCGCGAGCCTCTGCGTCGGAGCGGGTCATGGCGTGTGGCAGACGGCCTCGACGTTGTTGCCGTCCGGGTCGAGTGCGCTACCGGGTGGCTGCATCGGCGTCGACGATCCCGTAGCCCATCACCGGATCGTACGCGCCGTGGTTCGACGAGGTCGCCTTGAGCTTCTCGACGATCTGGGCGTTCGTCAGGCCCTGCCCCGCCATGAGCGCCGCCACTCCGGCGACCTGGGGCGAGGCCATCGAAGTGCCCGCGAGCGTCTCGTAGCCGGCGATCGCGCCCGCGCCGTTGCAGTCGTAGCTCGAGCCGGGCCACATCGTCGACCAGATGTCCTCGTCGTCCTCGCAGAAGACGCTGCCGACGCCGCCGGGCGCCCGGAAGCCGAGCATCGTCTTGTTCACCGGGAAGTTCGAGTAGAAGCTCGGAACGCCGCGCCGGTCCGTCGCCGCCACGCACACCGCGTGGTTCGCGAAGGAGGGGTACGAGCAGAGCGGGAAGCTGTCGTTGCCCGCTGCCGCCACGACGACCGCCCCCTGCGCCCACGCATGGTCGACGGCGCCCTCGATGTCCTCGTTGAGGAGCTCGAGCTGGCCGATGACCGGCAGCTCGCCGAGGCTCAGGTTGATGACGTCAGCGCCGTGGTCGGCCGCCCAGCGGATGCCGGAGACAATGTCGTCGCTCGAGCCGCTGCCCTCGGCGTCGAGGACGCGGACCGGCATGAGCTGTGCGTCCGGGGCGACGCCCGCGACGCCGATCCCGTTATTCGTGACCGCCGCCGAGATGCCCGCGACGTGCGTGCCGTGCCCATTCTCGTCCTGCGCGCACGAGTCGCCGCCCACGAAGTCCTGGCCCGCGACCAGCTTGGAGCTCAGGTCGGGATGACCGTGATCGACGCCGGTATCCACGACGGCGACGACCGTCCCGGCACCCTTGACGCCACGCGCCCACGCCTCCGGCGCGTTGACTTGATCAAGCGCCCACTGCCGCGAGAAAAGCGGATCGTTGACAGCTCCCGCGCCGGGCGCGCCGCCGGTGTCGTATGAGCCGCCGCCCTGCCCAGAGCAGCTCCCGGCCTGCGCCGAAGCCCCAGGCGCGGCAACAAGCACGACAACCAGCGCACACAGCGCAGCAACAACAGCAGCCATCCGCCTCACAATCAGCTCCTTCTCGTCTAAGAGCGCGCAAAACACCGGCGCGCAGCCCCTGCTGAATAAGCGCTACCCAGGTCGGCGGCAGACGATGCACGGAGGTCGGGCGGCTGGGGTGTCGCGGCGGGGTGGCTAGTGCTTGTCGCGCGTAGGAGAAGGACGGCGAGGCCGCCCCGAGCCCGGTGCCCCTCAGCGTGGCGGCTTCACAAGAGTCGAACTGACGGGAAGGCGATGACCATTCCCACCACCGCCAGGACCCCGAACGTTTTGGCGCTCAACGCGGGGTGGACTGTTCGCATCGGCTCGTCGACCTGTCTCAGACCGCGAGCGTGACCGACCATCTGGCGGTGTAGATCCCGAACGTTCCAGGTTTGACCACCTCGCCGATACGTGAGAGGGATGGGTTCATATGCTCGACAAATCGCGCCTGAAACGCCCTAGTCATAGCACCGTGGTGTCCTACCTCGCCCTGTTCGTAGCGCTCGGCGGCACGACCGCGTACGCCGCGAACACGATCGGGAGCGCCGACGTCATCAACGAGTCACTCGTCTCGCGGGACATCAAGAACGGCCAGATCAAGAGCACCGACATCGGTCGCAGCCAGGTAACAACGTCCAAGATCAAGGCCCGCAATGTCCGCACGGCCGACATCGCCGCCGGCGCCGTCAACAGCGCCAAGGTCTCAGACGAGTCCCTGACGTCGACGGACCTCGCCACCGACTCCGTGAGCGCCGCTGAGATCGCCGACAACGCGATCACCGGCGCAAAGGTCGGCGACGACGCGTTGACCGCCGCCGACATCGCGGGCGCCGACGTAAACGGCGGCACAATCTCGGTCCCGACCGGGTACGTCGCAAATGGCCGCTGCAGGCAAATCGACGCCAGCATCGGCGGCGCGAAGGCCGGCGAGGCGGTCGTCTTCTCCATCCAGGCGGCGCTTCAGGACGGGATCGTCATCTACGGCCAGCGCGTTCCGAGCGACGGCCACGTGACGTTCGACGTCTGCAACCTCTCAGGTACCACCCAGGTGGCGATCTCCGACATGCCGGTCCGAGTCATCACGTTCGGCTGACCGATACTCAGAGGCGTGAGGGTGAGCGACGGGACTCGAATCCGCGACCGCCTGGACCACAATTAGGCCGCCGACCCTCGATTTCCCGAGGAATGCGGCACTCTGAGTGGGGAGTCGGCGCGAGTGCTGCAATCACGTGAAAGCAGAAGTGAATGCCCACACGCGCGGGCGGCTAGCGGCTAGCCGCTACTCCCACTCGATCGTGCCGGGCGGCTTCGAGGTGATGTCGAGCGTCACCCGGTTCACCGGGGCGATCTCGTTGATCATCCGGGAGGCCACCTTCTCCAGCAGGTCGTAGGGCAGGCGGGCCCAGTCGGCGGTCATCGCGTCGTCGCTCGTGACCGCGCGGATCACGACCACGTAGCCGGAGGTGCGCGCGTTCACGGGACGAGGAGCCCGGGCCACGCCGGCCGGGGGCGGGCAGCCCGCGCAGACGCGCGGGGCGACCGATCAGTCGCCCGGCCGCCCTACTCCCACTCGATCGTCCCGGGCGGCTTGCTCGTGATGTCGAGCACCACCCGGTTGACCTCGCGCAGCTCGTTGATCATCCGCGAGGCGATCTGCTCGAGCAGGTCGTACGGCAGCCGCGCCCAGTCGGCCGTCATCGCGTCGTCGCTCGTGACCGCGCGGATGACGACGACGTTGCCGTACGTGCGCTCGTCCCCCTGCACGCCGACGGTGCGGATGTCCGGCAGCACGCAGAACGACTGCCACAGCTCGCGGTAGAGGCCGGCCTTGCGGATCTCGTCCTGGAGGATGAAGTCGGCGTCACGCAGCAGGTCGAGGCGCTCCTTCGTGGCCTCGCCGCCGACGATGCGAATCGCCAGGCCGGGGCCCGGGAAGGGCTGGCGCCAGACCATCCGCTC
>JAXDIL010000011.1:0-15256 GCA_034664005.1 Thermoleophilaceae bacterium
CGCCGCGATCAGGACCTGGACGTCGGGGGCCCGGACGATCAGCGGCGTCGACCGCGCGATCAGGTAGACGCCGGCCGTGACCATCGTCGCGGCGTGGATCAGGGCCGAGACGGGGGTGGGGCCCTCCATGGCGTCCGGGAGCCAGGTATGGAGCGGCAGCTGCGCGGACTTAGCGAACGCGCCCACGAGCAGCAGCAGGCAGGCGGCCACCAGCGTCCCGTCGTCCTGCCCGAACGACTCGGAGGCATGGTCGAAGACCGGCAGGAAGTCGACCGAGCCGACCTGGTCGAGGATCAGGAAGGTCGCGACCACGAGGCCGACATCGCCGATGACGTTGATCACGAACGCCTTGATCCCGGCGGCGACCGCGGTGGTGCGCCGGTACCAGTACGAGATCAGGAGGTAGGAGGCGGCGCCGACGAACGCCCAGCCGATGATCAGGATCACGAAGTTCGCCGCGAGGACCAGCAACAGCATCGAGAAGACGAAGAAGTTGAGGTAGGCGAAGTAGCGCGCGTAGCCGCGGTCGCCCGACATGTAGGCGACCGAGTAGAGGTGGATCAGGAACGACACGCCCGCCACCACCAGGCACATGAACAGAGAGAGCGGGTCGACCAGGATCGCCAGGCCCACGTGGAGGTCCGCGGTGGCCGCGTAGGTCCAGGCGCTGTCAACGAGCTGGCGCTGATCCTCGGGCCGGTCGAGCAGGTCGAAGACGGCGGCGATCGCGGACAGGAACGCGAGGAAGATCGCGGCCGTGGCGATCCACCCCGGCAGCCGGCCGGGCAGCACGCGCCAGCCGAGCGCGATGACGAGCGTCCCGGCGAGCGGGAACGCGAGCACGAGCCAGCCGTACGAGGTGGCGCTCACCCTCGGAGCTCCGACATCTCGTCGATGTCGATCGGGAGCTTGTTGCGGTACATCGCGACGATGATCCCGAGGCCGATCACGACCTCACACGCCGCGATCACCATCACGATCAGCGCGAAGACCTGGCCCGCCTCGCTGCCGTGCATCCGTGAGAAGGCCACGAGCGCGAGGTTGCCCGCGTTCAGCATCAGCTCGAGGCAGAGGAGCACGACAAGCGGGTTGCGCCGCGTGATCACGCCCGCCACGCCGGTCGCGAAGATGAAGGCCGAGAGGACGAGGTACCAGGTGACGTCCACGGGCTAGAGCTCCTCCAGCCCGCGCCGGCGCCGCGCGAGCACCACCGCGCCGACGGCGGCCACGAGCAGCAGGAAGGACGCCGCCTCGAACGGCACAAGGAAGTCCGTGAGCAGCAGCTCGCCGATCTCCCCGGGCGAGCCGAAGCCGGGCCCGAGGTCGGCGCCGCGCGTGTCGAGGGCCTGGAGCCCGCTCGCGAAGAACGCGATGCAGAGCTCGACGCCCACTGCAAACGCGAACAGGGGGCCGAACATCGCCACGCCTCCGCTCTCGGGCCGGAGCGGCTCGTCGGTGCCCCCGATGTAGGCCACCACGAACAGGTACAGCACCATCACCGCGCCGGCGTAGACCACGACCTGCGCGGCCGCCAGGAATTCGGCGTGAAGCAGCAGGAACAGCACCGCCAGCCCGAGCAGGTGCCCGACGAGCGAGAGCACGCTGTAGAACGGGTTCTGGAGCAGGACCACGCCGAGCGCGCCGGTCAGAGCGCCGATCGCGGCGACGAAGAACAGGACCTGCTCGAACCACATGCCGGCGGCTACTCCCCCTCGCGCCGCAGCGGCGTGTGCTCGGGTGGGTCGGCGAGCAGCATTTCCTTCGTGAAGATCAGGTCGCTGCGGCTGTAGTCGGCCAGCTCGTAGTCGTTGCCCATCGTGATCGCGTCGAACGGGCAGGCGAGCTCGCAGTAGCCGCAGAAGATGCAGCGCGCCATGTTGATCTCGTAGACGGCCGCGTAGCGCTCGCCACCGGACACCTGGTGCTCAGGCGTGTTCTCGGCCGCCACCACGCGGATGCACTTCGCGGGGCAGGCGGCCGCGCAGAGTGAGCAGCCGACGCACTTCTCGAGCCCCGTGTCCTCGAAGCGGTGCAGCTTGTGGCGGCCGCGGAAGCGCGGATAGACCGGGGTCTTCTCCTCCGGGTACTGGATCGTGTGGTGGCCCTCGGCGAGGCGACCGAACGTCGTGCGGAGGCCGCGCAGCGTCTCCCCGAAGGCACGGTAGGCGCCGCCGAGGCCACCGGGCTCGGGCCCGCGCTCGACCGGGACGACGTCGTTCTCCCATGCGAAGGGGCTCATCAGGTCACCACCAGGACGATTGCGGTTGCGAGGACGTTGAGCGTGGCCAGCGGGAGCAGGATCTTCCAACCGAACGACATGAGCTGGTCGTAGCGCAGCCGCGGCAGCGAGGCCCGAATCCAGATGAAGAAGAACACGCCGAGCGACAGCTTCAGGAGCATCCAGAGCGGGCCGAGCGCGTCGGGACCCGGGCCGTGCCAGCCCCCGAGGAAACACGCCGCGGCGATGCCGGAGATGATCACGACCTCGATGTACTCGGCCATGAAGAACGAGCCGAAGCGCATCCCCCCGAACTCGGTGTTGTAGCCCGAGACGATCTCGGCGTCGGCCTCCGGCAGGTCGAACGGGGCGCGCGCGGTCTCCGCGAAGCCCGCGACCAGGAAGATCACGAAGCCCACAAACTGAGGGATGACGTACCAGATGTCGCCCTGCGACTCGACGATGTCGACTATCGACAGCGAGCCCGCGGTCATCGCCACGCCGAGCAGCGACAGGCCCAGGGCGACCTCGTAGGAGATGAGCTGCGCCGCGGAGCGCATGGCGCCCAGGAACGAGTACTTGGACCCGGATGCCCAGCCGCCGAGCATCAGGCCGTAGAACGCGAGCGAGCCGAAGGCGAAGAAGTAGAGGACGCCGATCGACACGTCGATCCCGTACAGGCCGATGTCCCCGCCCCAGGCGCCCTTTGGACCCCACGGGATGATCGCGAGCGTCGCGACAGCGGTCACGATCGAGATCACCGGCGCGATGGCCATCATCCATGGCACCGCCGTCTCCGGGGTGGAGTTCTCCTTCGAGAGCAGCTTCAGCACGTCCGCGGCCGGCTGCATGAGCCCCTTGGGGCCCACGCGGTTCGGCCCGATCCGCGACTGGAAGCGGCCGAGCAGCTTGCGCTCGGCCCACAGGATGATCGGGACGATCCCGAGCACGAAGGCAAAGATCACGATCGGCTTGACGATCAGGACGATCGTGCTCTCGGCGACCGGCAGCATCAGGACGCCACCGCCTGCGCGGTCCGCAGCTCGACCGGCCCCTCGGCGAGCGCGGGCGGCGAGAGGAACACGCTGCCCGCCGGTACGCCCGTGCGGATGACGGCCGTGGCGCGCACGCTGTCGCCGTCCACGGCCAGCTCGACCTCGTCGCCGTTCTCGACACCGAGGCGGCGCGCGTCCTCGACCGACAGGAGCGCACGCGCTCCGGTTCCGAGGAACCGGAGCGATGGCGAGTGCTCCACGGCCGGGCCGCTCCACAGCGTCGGCGCGCCGGCGAGCACGAGGCCGTCCGGGGCGGCGGGCGGGCGCTCGAGCGAAGCGGTGGGGAGCTCCTCGACGGGTAGCGCCGCGGCTGAGTCGCGGTCCTGCCAGCGCACGCCGTCGCCGCCGATCTCGTCGAGCGTGATCCCGGCGTACAGCGGCACCGCCTCGGCGATCTGCTGCGTGACCATCGCGGCCGAGAGCGCTCCGGTCGCGGCGCCGAGGCGCTCGCACAGCTCGGCGAGCACGCTCCATCCGGGCTGGACCTCGCCCGCGCGGCCGACCGCCTGGCGCACTCGCTGGAGGCGGCCGTCCGGATGCGTGACCGTGCCCTCCTTCTCGGCGTAGACCTCGGCGGGGAAGACCACGTCGGCCTGTGCCTCGAGCGCAGCGGTCCTGAACTGCGCGAAGGCGATCACGCCACCCGCGCGAGCCAGCTCCGCCTCGGAGCCGTCGGCGTTCACGAGCAGCATCGCGCCGCGTGCCTCGCCCGGACTGCCGGCGGTCTCCGCGTCGGCGAGCCCCGGTGCGAGCCGCGGCGAGCAGCCCACCTCGCGGAGGCCGCGTCCGTTGGTCTCGGCCGGAATGCCGATCAGGCCGGATTCGGCCTTGCCGGCGATACCGAGCGCGTCGGTCACCGCAAGCAGCGCTTCGCCGGCCTGGCGGCCACGCTGCCCGCCGAGCACGCGCTCGCCGTAGATGACGACGACATCGCCCGCATCTCGCAAAACCTGGGAGATGGTCTGTACAGCAGCTCCGTCGCGCGGCGTGTCGCCGTTCATCGACGGGCGGCCGGGGATGAAGCCCGGCTGCGCGCGGGCGCTGCGGGCGAGCTCGTCGAGCGCTCCGGCCTCCGCGCGCGGCGAGCCGAGCGCGGCCGCCAGGGCGACCAGCGCGGCCTCCCCGGCGCCGGGCGCGAAGCGCAGCGCGGCCGCTGCGGCCCCGTCGAGCGTCGAGGGGCGGCTCGAGGCCACCACGAGCCGCGCGCCGTTGCGGCGCACGGCCTTGCGCACGCGCAGGTCGAGGATCGGCGCCTCGTCGACCAGCTCGGTGTCGAGCACGAGGATCGCGCCGGCGTGATCGATGTCGGAGACCCGCGCGGAGAGGTCCACGCGCGCGAGCGCGCGCGCGATGGGGCCCTTGAGTTCCGCGGACCCGGCGGTCGTCACGTGCGGCGAGCCGAGGCCGTTCCGCAGCAGGTGCTGCACGAGGAAGCCCTCCTCGTTCGTTGCCTCCCCGCCCACGCGCGCCACGCTGTTCTCGCCTGAGCGCTCCAGCAGGGCGGCGGCGTCAGAGAGCGCGCGCTCCCAGGTCGTCTCGCGCAGGAAGCCGCCGATGCGCGCGAGCGGCTTCGTCAGGCGCTCGGGTGAGCGGAAGGACTGGTACCCGAAGCGGCCCTTGTCGCAGAGCCAGCCGTCGTCGACCTCCTCGTTGTCACGCGCGAGCACGCGAACGACCTTCGTGTCGTCACGGATCGTGAGATCCACGTTGCACTGCGACGGGCAGAGCGTGCAGACCGTGCCCGACTGCTCGATGTCCCACGGCCGCGCGCGGAAGCGGTACGCGGTGGAGGTGAGCGCGCCGACCGGGCACAGCTCGATGATGTTGCCGCTGAACGGCGCCACGTAGGGCCGCCCCTCGTGCGTGCCGACGAACGTGTGGTCGCCGCGATCGAGGAACACGAGCTGGTGGTCCTCCGCGACCTCCTGCGAGAAGCGCACGCAGCGGTAGCAGAGGATGCAGCGCTCGCGGTCGATCGCCACGAGCGGCGACAGCTCGAGCGGCTTCTTGAAGTGGCGCTTCGGCTCGATGTAGCGCGAGCGGCCGGCGCCCCAGCCGAAGGAGATGTCCTGGAGCGGGCACTCGCCGCCCTTGTCGCAGACCGGGCAGTCGAGCGGGTGGTTCACGAGCAGGAACTCCACGACCGCGTTCTGTGCCTGCTTCACGCGGTCGGAGGTCGTGTTCACGACCATGCCGTCGCGCACAGGGGTGGAGCACGACGTCTGGAGCTTCGGGATGCCCTCGATCTCGACGAGGCACATGCGGCAGGCGCCCACCGGCTGCCCCAGCTTCGGCTCGTAACAGAAGTAGGGGATCTCGACGTCGCCCTCCTTGGCGGCGTCCACCAGCATCGCCCCCTCGGGCGCGCGCACCTCCTTGCCGTCGATCTCGAAGGTGATGAAGTTCTGCTCTGGGCGGGCCATCGGCTTAGGCGGGCCCCGCTTCCGCCACCGACGCGAGCTCGGGCGCGCTCAGGTGCTCGAGCTCCTCGAGGTCGCGCCGCGCGCGCGCCGCCTCCATGTGCTGCTCGAACTCCTCGCGGAAGTGCTTCAACATCGACGAGACGGGCATCGCCATCGAGTCGCCGAGCACGCACAGGCAGTTGCCCATGATGTTGCCCTGTACCTGGTCGAGGATGTCGAGGTCCATCGGCGTGCCCTCGCCCTCGTCGACGCGCTCGAGCATCTTCACGGTCCAGTTGGTGCCCTCGCGGCAGGGGACGCACTTGCCGCACGACTCGTGCCTGTAGAACTCGGCCAGCCGCAGCGCGAGCGGCACGAGCGGCTCGGAGTCGTCCACCACGATGATCGCGCCCGAGCCGAGCATCGAGCCGGCCTCGGCCATCGCCTCGAACGTGTAGGGCAGGTCGAGGTGCTCCGTGGTCAGGACCGGCGCTGACGAGCCGCCGGGGAAGAAGCACTTGATGTCGCGCCCCTCGGGCGGGCCGCCGGCGAGGCCGTAGATGATCTCGCGCACCGGCATCCCGAGCTCGATCTCGTAGTTGCCGGGCCGCTGCACGTTCCCCGAGACGGACACGATCTTCGTGCCGGTCGAGTTGCCCTCGCCGTACTGCCTGTACCACTCCGCGCCGCGCTCGATGATGATCGGCGCGTTGCAGAGCGTCTCGACGTTGTTGATGAGCGTCGGGCCCTGGTAGAGCCCCTGGTTCGCGGGGAAGGGCGGCTTGAGGCGCGGGTTGCCGCGCTTGCCCTCGAGCGCGTCGAGCAGGCCGGTCTCCTCGCCGCAGATGTAGGCGCCCTTGCCGCGGTGCACCACGAGGTCGAAGGTGTGGTCCGAGCCGAGGATGCGCTCGCCGAGGTAGCCCCTCTCGTAGGCCTCGGCGACGGCCGCGTCGAGGATGTCGGCCTGCAGCTCGTACTCGCCGCGGATGAAGATGAAGCCCTTGTTCGCGCCCGCCGCGATCGAGCCGATGATGCACCCCTCCACGAGCAGGTGCGGGTTCTTCTGCATCAGGAGCCTGTCCTTGAAGGTGCCCGGCTCGGACTCGTCGGCGTTGCAGCAGAGGTACTTGTCCATCGCGCCCTTGGGGATGAAGCTCGCCTTCTTCCCCATGGAGAAGCCGGCGCCGCCACGGCCGCGCAGCCCCGACTCCTCTAGCTCGTGGAGGACCGCCTCGGTGGTCATCTCGAGCAGCGCCTTGCGCAGCGAGCGGTAGCCGCCGAGCCGCTCGTACACGTCCATCGTGTGGAGGCCGGGCTCGTCGATGTTCGCGAGCAGCACGCGCGTCTCGCTCACGTCTCGCCCTCCTCTTCCTCTCCCAGCACGTCCCGGGTGAACGGGTCGATCTGCTCGCCGGCGTGGCTGGTGCCGGGCGCCAGCGGCTCGGGGATCGGCGTCGGGTGCGGCGGCGGCCCCACCGCCGGCGGCGGCTCGAGCTCCGCACCGTCCGGCCAGGTGCCGCCCGCCGGCTCCATCTTCGGATGCTCCGGCGGCTCGTCCGGCTGCGGCGCCGGGGTGGGGACCCGGTAGCCCGGGTCCGCCAGGCCGCGGCCCGGCATGACCGTCTCGCCGGTCTTCAGCTGGCGCACGAACTCGGACGCGTCGTCCGCCGAGAGCGGCCCGACGTAGCGGCCGTCCACCGAGGCCATCGGGGCCATGTCGCAGGCGCCGAGGCACTCGAACTCGCGCAGGTCCACATCCTCGAGCCCCTGCGCCTCGGCCTCGTCCTCGAGCGCCTTGTACACCTTGCGGGCGTTGCGCAGGTGGCAGGCCACGCTCGTGCAGACGTACACGTAACGGCTTCCGAGCGGCTTGGTGCGCAGCATGTCGTAGAAGGTCGCCACGCTCGACAGGTAGGCCGGCGTCACCTGCATCACCGCGGCGACCTGGCGCAGCGCCTCGGGCGAGCACCAGCCGTGCAGCTTCTGGGCGGCGCCGAGGGCGGGGAGCGTGGCCGAGTGGCGGTCCGGATAGAGGCGCATCAGCCGCTCGATCTCGCGCTTGAGCGTCTCGGGCACCTCGACCTCGGCGGGATCGGGGATCGTCGCCGGGTCGGCCTCGAGGTCCACGGCCTCGTCCCAGCCCGGCGGGAGCGTGGCCATCAGCGGTCCACCCCGCCCAGGATCGGGTCGAGCATCGCGACGCAGGTGATGAAGTCGGCCAGCAGGTGGTCGCGCGCCATCTCCGGCAGCGACTGCAGGTTCACGAAGCTCGGGTCGCGCATGTGCACGCGCGCGGGCTTCGCCGAGCCGTCGGCCAGCACGTAGCAGCCGAGCTCGCCGCGCGGCGACTCGATCGCGGCGTATGCCTCGCCGGGCGGCACGCGGAAGCCCTCGGTGACGAGCTTGAAGTGATGGATGAGCGCCTCCATGGAGGTGGCGAGCTCGTGACGAGGCGGCAGCGCCACCTTGCGGTTCGAGGTGATGTACGGCCCCTCGGGCAGGCCGTCGAGCGCCTGCTCGATGATCTTCAGCGACTCGAGCATCTCCTCGATGCGGACGCGGTAGCGGTCGTAGTTGTCGCCGACCGTTCCCACCGGCACGTTGAAGTCGAACTGCTCGTAGCCCGAGTAGGGCATCGCCTTGCGGAGGTCCCAGGGATGGCCGGCCGCGCGCAGGAGCGGCCCGGTCACGCCGAGCGCAAGTAGCTTCTCCACGGGCACGATGCCGGTGCCCTTCGTCCGCTGCAGCCAGATCTCGTTGCGGTCGAGCAGGCTGAGGTACTGCGGGATGCGCATCCGCATCGTCTTGATGAAGCCGCGCGTCATCTCCTCGAAGCCGGGCGGGATGTCCTCCACGACGCCACCCACCTGGAAGTAGCGGGTGTGGAAGCGCTGGCCACCCGACATCTCGAACAGGTCGAGCGCGAGGTCGCGGTCGCGGCAGCCCCACCACAGCATCGTGATCGCGCCGATGTCGAGCGAGCCGGTGGCGATCCAGAACAGGTGCGACGCGATCCGGTTCAGCTCGAGGTGGATCACTCGCAGCCACTGGGCGCGCGTCGGCACCTCCTCGTCCAGCAGGCGCTCGACCGCCATGCAGAACGCCATGGCGTTGAAGTAGTAGGAGAGGTAGTCCATCCGCTCGACGAACGGGATCACCTTCCAGTACTGCTGGTCCTCGCAGCTCTTCTCGATGCCGGTGTGGACGTAGCCGATGATCGGCTTGACGTCGCGCACGATCTCGCCCTCGAGCGTGGTGAGCAGGCGCAGCACGCCGTGCGTCGCCGGGTGGTGCGGGCCGATGTTGATCGTGAGGAGCTCGTCGTGCTCCTCGCCCAGCGGCTCCATCGTCACGGAGCGCTCGCGCTCGCGGTAGGGAACGTTGAGCGGCTCAGTCATACCAGCGCGGGAGCTTCGGCTCGTTGAACGTGTAGATGACCGGCTCGCCGCCGATCGGGAAATCGCGCCGCTGGGGGAAGCCCTCGTAGTCCTCGGGCATCAGGATGCGGCGCAGGTCCGGGTGGCCCTCGAAGACGACGCCGAACATGTCGTAGACCTCGCGCTCCTGGAAGTCCGCGGTGGGGTGCAGGTCGACGACGGTCGGCACGCGCGGGTCGTCCACGCCGACGCGCGTGCGCACGTTCAGCCGGTCGGTGCGCTCCATCGAGAGCAGCTCGTAGTGGACGCCGAGCCGCGGCTCCGCCGGCAGATAGTCCACGCCGTGCACGCTCATCAGGCGCTCCCACGGCTCCTCGTCCTCGTCGCGCAGGTAGGCGAGCACGTCGTGCACGCTCTCGGGCGCGACATCGAGGGTCGCGGAGCGGCGGTGGAAGACCGTGTCCCTGACCGCCTCCTCGCCGACGTTCTCGCGAACTCGCTGAGCGATCAGCTCGAGGCCGGTCGCATCAGGCAACGTCGACCCCGTCGTCCGGCCGCTCTTCGGTCCCCTCCGCCCGGTAGCGCTCGCGCCAGCCCATGGCCGGGTCGCCGGAGATCTCGTCCTGCAGCTTCATGATCCCGTAGATGAGCGCCTCGGGGCGAGGGGGGCAGCCCGGCACGTAGACGTCCACGGGCAGGAACTTGTCCGCGCCCTGGACGACGGCGTAGTTGTTGAACATCCCCGCGGTGGACGAGCACGCGCCCATCGCGATCACCCACTTCGGCTCGAGCATCTGCTCGTAGAGGCGTCGGATGATCGGGGCCATCTTGATCGAGACGCGGCCGGAGAGGATCAGCAGGTCAGCCTGGCGCGGCGAGAAGCGGATCACCTCGGCGCCGAAGCGCGACAGGTCGTTGCGGGGCGACCCGATCACGGTGATCATCTCGATGGCGCAGCAGGCGAGTCCGAAGCCAAGCGGGAAGAGCGCGTTCTTGCGCGCCCAGTTCTGCGCCTCCTCGAACTTCGTGAACAGGAGCCGCTGCTCGACCTCGCGCTCGAGATCGGCGTCCTCGAGCTCGCCGCGAAGGAGCTGCTGGGCCTTCATCTGCCGCACCCGCAGGTCGTCGACCCTGGTGCGAGTTACTTCCACTCGAGAGCTCCCCTCCGCCAGACGAATACAAGCGCCACGAACAGCAGCGCCACGAAGACGATCGTCTCCACGAGGGCGAACACTCCAAACGCGTCGATCTTCAGCGCGACCGGATAGAGGAAGACGACTTCGATGTCGAACAGGATGAACAGCATCGCGATCAGGTAGAAGCTGATCCCGAAGCGGAACGACTTCTTGACGTCGGACGGCAACCCGCTCTCGTAAGGTTCGCGCTTGACGCCGATCGGACGCTTGGGACCGAGCGCGCTGTTGGCGAAGGTGAAGGCCGTGCCGATCCCGATTCCAAGCAGCAGGAAGACAAGGGCTGGCAGGTAGCTCTTCAGCATGCCAACCGGGAGGTATAACGCACGCTTGTGCGGGGGTGCTACATAGTGCGGAAGGACACTCGCTGAGCGAATTTCACATGGTCGTCGGGATTGCCGTCCTGGCGACGAATCTGGTGGCCGCGGTGTGGGGCGCGATCGGCTGGGCGCGCAAGGACGCGCGCGCCTCGATCGCGTTCTGGCCGCTCCTGCGCGCGGCCCAGGCGACGGTCGTCGTGCAGGCCGTCTTGGGCCTCCTCCTGGTGGCGCGCGGGGCGTCCTCGCCGGACGGCCTTCACATCGCCTACGGCATCGCCCCGCTGATCATCTCGCTCGTGAGCGAGGGCATGCGCGTGGCCGTCGCCCAGCGTGAGCTCGAGGGCGTGGAGGACGTGGACGCGCTCGAGCGAGAGGAGCAGGTCGCCCTTGCAAAGCGGGTGGCGCTCGGCGAGATGGGCGTGATGACCGTCGGCGCACTCCTGATCCTCACGCTCGCGCTGCGCGCCTTCCAGACGGGCGGATAGTGCAAGTTTCGAGACGTGCGCAAGATTCCGGCACCGCCGACGTTCACGTAACACTTCCCCGGTCGAACCGCAGGGAGATGGTGGACTTCCAGCCTCGCAAGCATGCAATTCAGGCAGACCTACAGCGGATCAAGGAGGCGCGCGACTTCGCGGAGCGAGCGGCCGTCGACTTCGGCTTCGACGGCAACGCCTGCTACGACGTGAAGCTCGCCATGAGCGAGGCCGTGACGAACGCCATCCAGCACGGCTCGTCCTCGCCCGAGGACCCGATCAAGATCGGCGTGCTGGCCGAGGGCGGCTCGCTTGTCTTCGAGGTGCTCGACACGGGGCGCTTCGCGCCGAAGGCGGTTCGCCGCGACCAGCTCTCCGAGTCGGGCCGCGGCCTCGAGTTCATACGCGTGCTGATGGACGAGGCGGACCTGCGTCCGGGTGACGACGGCACGCTCATGCGCTTCACCAAGCGCCGAGCCTAATACTATGGCGCGCCGTGACGCGTCCGGTCGCCATCGCCTCCATCCTCGTCGCCGCCCTTCTGGCCGGCTGCGGCGGCGAGATCAAGGTCCCGAAGAGCGACCAGACGGCCCGTCACGGCGCCGAGCTCTTCTACGAGCGCTGCTCCGGCTGCCACACCTTCACGCAGGCGAACGCGTACGGCTCGAAGCCGCTCGGGCAGCTCCAGGGCGGCGAGCGGACGAACGGGCCGAACTTCGACGTCCGCAAGGAGAACCGCGATGACGCCCTGTTCGCCATCCGCAACGGAGGCTTCTCCGGCGGGATCATGCCCGCCAACATCGTGACCGGCAAGGACGCCGAAGCCGTGGCGGACTTCCTCGACAAGTACTCGGGGAAGAGCGGGGGCACCGGCGACGTGACCTCTTCCGGCCAGAGCGAGTAGTCCGCGGCCGGGTCGCGATGCTCGACCTCAGAAAGATCCGCGAGGACCCGCAGCCCGCGCGTGAGGCGCTGGCGCGGCGCGGCGTAGATGCGGCGATCCTCGACGAGGCGCTCGAGCTGGACGAGCGCCGCCGCAAGCTGCTGCCCGAGCTGGAGGACCTGCGCGCGCGCAAGAACCAGGCGAGCAAGCAGATCGGCGAGCTGCAGCGCAGCGGGGAGGACGCCTCGGAGGCGATCGCCGAGACGCGCAAGCTGTCGGAGCGCGAGAAGGAGCTGGAGGAGGAGCTCCGCGCCGTGGAGGAGCGGCGCACCACGCTGCTGGTGTCGCTGCCGAACCTCCCCGACCCGACGGCGGCGGACGAGGACGAGGTGATCCGCGAGGTCGGCGAGGCGGGCAGGACCGGACGCAACCACGTGGAGCTGCTCGGCGACAACCTCGACATGGAGCGGGCGGCACGGGTGTCGGGCTCGCGCTTCGTCTACCTGAAGGGCCCGCTGGTGCGGCTCGAGCTCGCGCTCGTCCAGTGGACGCTGTCGCTGCTCGAGGAGCGCGGCTTCATCCCGGTGATCCCTCCGGTGCTGGTGCGCGAGCACGTGCTCTTCGGCACCGGTTACCTGCCGGACACCGAGCAGCAGATCTACTCGCTGCCCGACGACGACCTCTATCTCGTGGGCACCTCGGAGGCGCCGCTCGCGTCGCTGCACGCCGACGAGATCCTGGGAGGCGACGAGCTGCCGCGCCGCTACGCCGGCTTCTCGCCCTGCTTCAGGCGCGAGGCCGGCGCCGCGGGGAAGGACACGCAGGGGATGTTCCGCGTGCACCAGTTCGACAAGGTCGAGATGTTCTCGTTCGTGGAGCCGGACGAGTCGCCGGCGGAGCACGAGCGCCTGCTCGCAATCGAGGAGGAGATCCTCCAGGCGCTCGCGATCCCGTACCGGGTCGTGAACATCGCCGTGACCGACCTCGGCGCCTCGGCCGCGAAGAAGTACGACCTCGAGGCCTGGCTGCCGGGACAGGGGCGCTACCGCGAGCTCACGTCGTGCTCGAACACGACTGACTTCCAGGCGCGCCGCCTCGACATCCGCTTCCGCCCGAAGGAGGGCGAGAGCGTGCGGCAGGTGCACACGCTGAACGGGACCGCGGTGGCTGTGGGCCGCACGATCATCGGGATCACCGAGAACCACCAGAACGACGACGGCAGCGTGGACATCCCGGAGGTCCTCCACCCGTTCGGCGCGCCGGTGCGACTGGAGCCCGCGTCGGCTTAAGATCGGCAGCGGAGCGCTCGGCTCCGCTGGAGGGGTGGCAGAGCGGTTGAATGCACCGGCCTTGAAAGCCGGAGGGGGCCTCAGGGTCCCCCGTGGGTTCGAATCCCACCCCCTCCGTCTTCCGCTCTGGGCGCTGTCGCCTGGGACGTGACGCTCGGCGCCCGGTCGCGTCAGTACGCTAGGCAACCGCCGCGTGATCCCGCCCGAACAGCTCTCCGGCGCTCTTGAGCGCCTGGATCCGAGGGATAGGGAGCTGCTTGCCCTTTCGCTCCGGAGACGAGTGCCCGACGAGGCCCTCGCGCGCGTGTACGACGTCCTGCCCCAGGAGGTCGCGCGCCGCCGCGCCGCCGCGATCGAGCGCCTCGCGGACGAGCTCGGCGCGCAGCGGGGCGAGGACCTCGGCGCTGTGCTGCAGGCGCTGCTCGACGAGGGAAGCTGGCACGCCGCGGAGCTGCCGCCGGAGGAGGGCGAGGCGGCCGCGGAGCTGGACGGGGAGGCTGCGGTGGCGGATGGCGAAGCCGGGGGGGACGGCGAAGCCACGGCGGATGGCGAAGCCGCGGGCGAGCCCGAGCCCGAGCCCGAGCGCTCCGCGGTGGCCGTCGAGCGTCAGGCGCCGGTCGTTCCCGTCATGAGCGAGCCGGTGCTCGAGATGCTCGCCGCACGCGAGGGAATTCGCGGGCCCAATGGCAAGGCTCCACCGGCCGAGACGGATCGCAGGCGCCGCCGGCCCGTGGTCGCCGCGATCCTCGGCGGCTTCGCCGCCGCCGTGATCGGCGGGGCGGCCGCGCTGGTCGGCCTGTCCGAGTGGGGCAACGACACCGGCAGGGCCGCGCAGCCGCCCGACGACGGCACGAAGCACTTCGTGCCTCAGCTGGGCGGTCCGCTGGAGGCGCCGTTCCCGACGGAGCCGGAGCCGATCTCGTGCTACTCGACGGCGTTCGTGAACGGCAAGACCACGCTCTACCGCGAGCCCGGCGGCGACGTCCGCATCCGCCTGTCGCCCAAGACCGAGTGGGGCTCGCCGCGGATCTTCGGGGTCGTCCGCCGCCGCGGCGACTGGATCTCCGTCCAGGCCCCCGAGCTGCGCAACAACGAGGCCGCCTGGATGCGCGTGGACCGTGCCCGGCTCGACTGTGTGGTCTGGTCGATGCACGTCGACCTCTCGCGCCGCCGCCTCTCGGTCCAGCGCGACGGGACCACGGTGCGGAGGTTCGAGATCGCGGTCGGCAGGAAGGGCAACCCAACGCCGGAGGGCCGCTACTCCGTTACCGACAAGCTGCGCGTGTCGGATCCCGGCTCGCCCTACGGCTGCTGCGTGCTCGCTCTCAGCGGGCACCAGTCGCGCCTGCCGGCGAGCTGGCCCGGCGGCGACCGGCTCGCGGTGCACGCGACGAAGGAGCTGTCGAGCCTGGGCCGGGCGGCGAGCCTCGGCTGCATGCGCGTGACCTCGTCGCAGGCCCGCTGGCTGATCAGGACGATCCCGCTCGGCGCGCCGATGTTCATCAAGGCCTGATCTCACGGGCGGCGGCGCGGGTTCGTTCTATGAGCGTGAACCTGCCCCCCTTCCAAGCGCTGCTCGACTCGCACCGCGAGGACGTGTACCGCTTCCTGGTCGCGACGGCCGGCCCGTCCGACGCGGACGACGCCTTCCAGGAGACCTGGATCGCGGCGCTCCGCGCCTACCCGAGCCTCCGCCGTGCGGACAACCTGCGCGCCTGGGTGTTCCGGATCGCGCAGAACAAGTCGATCGACGCCCACCGCGCGCGCGGGCGCCGCGCCGTGCCCGTGGCGACGCTGCCCGAGCGGCCCGAACCCGTGTCCGACGATGACCCCGAGCTGTGGGCGCGCGTCCGGGAGCTGCCCGAGAAGCAACGCACGGCGGTCTACTGCCGCTCCGTGCTCGGCATGCCGTACGACGAGCTGGCGGTGCTGCTCGAGTCGAGCGAGGACGCCGCGCGCCGCAACGTGCACGAGGGGCTGAAACGTCTGAGAGAGGAACTGGCTGATGATTGACATCGAACGGCAACTGAGAGAGGCGGCCCT
>JAXDIL010000018.1:0-10486 GCA_034664005.1 Thermoleophilaceae bacterium
CATCGCGATGCCGAAGCCGGAGAAGCCGAGCGCGGTGACGAAGGCAAAGATCGGCACCAGCAGCATCCCCGGTGCCGGGTCGAGCCCCCAGAAGAAGGTGACGATCAGCGGCACGCAGCCGTAGACCGCCGAGCGGGTGGCGATCCAGAGCATCTCCGCGGTGACCAGCTCTTCGACGTCGACCGGCGCCGCGAGGATCGCTTCGTAGGTGTTCTGGAAGCGGTGCTTGACGAAGGTTCCGAACATCGACGGCAGGGCGCTGGAGAAGATCACCGCCGTCGCAACCATGCCGGTGCCGACGAACTGGATGTAGGGGACGCCTTCGACTTCGTCGACCAGCGTCGCCCCCAGGCCGAGGCCGAAGGCGAGCAGGTAAACCAGCGGTTCGAGGATGCTGGAGAAGGTGGTGCCGCGCCAGTAGGTGCCGAAGTTGGCAAGCTCGCGGCTCATCACGCCGGCGATCGCCGCCGGTTCCAGGCGCCGCATCGTCCGTCGCGGAGCCGGCTGGGCCTGCGGCTGCGCGCTCACTCCGCCTCCTCGCCGGTCAGCAGGACGAAGACGTCCTCGAGCGTCGCCGCCCGCACCACAGCGTCCTCGGGGACGGCGCCGTTCTCGGCCCGCTCGGAGCCGACGATCGCGATCGCCGGGCCGGCCGGCCGCACGCGCAGTCCCGCCGCCTCCGCGTCTCGCCGCAGCTCGACCAGCCGTTCCGGTGGCGCGTAGACCTCGGCGGTGTGGGTGCCGGCGTGTTCGGCGATCAGGTCACCGGGCCGGCCGCGGCTGATGATCCGGCCCTGGTGCATCACCGCGACCTCGTCGGCGAGCCGTTCGGCCTCCTCGATGTAGTGGGTGGACATCAGGATCGTCGTGCCGCGCGTGCGCAGCGAGTCGATCAGCGACCACAGCTCCGTGCGGATCTGCGGGTCGAGCCCGACCGTGGGCTCGTCGAGGAGCAGCAGCGGCGGGTCGTGAATGAGGCCGCGGGCGAGCAGCAGGCGGCGGCGCATCCCGCCCGAGAGCTGGTCGACGGCGTCGCGGCGCCGCCCCGCGAGCCGGGCGAGCGCCAGGCCGCGATCCACGGCCGCGGGCACGTCCTTCACGCGGTACAGCCGTGCGAACACGGCGAGGTTGTCCTCCACCGTCACGTCCACGTCGAGGTTGTCGAGCTGCGGCACCACGCCCATCTGCGCGCGCGCATCCTTCGACTCGGCGGGAAGCTGGTGACCGAGCACCGTGATCGAGCCCTCGTTCGCGTGCGCCTGGCCGGTCAGCAGCCGCATCGTGGTCGACTTGCCGGCCCCGTTGGGGCCGAGCAGGCCGAGGCAGATGCCCTTCGGCACCTCGAGATCCAGCCCGTCCACCGCGGTGATCGGGCCGAACCGCTTGACGACTCCATGTAACTCGATCGCGGGCAAACCAGTTCCAGACTACGTAGTTGACGAAGGGCGAACGCTCTTTGCGGATCTTTAGACAGAAGTACAAGGCCAAACTCATCGGCCACGGATAGCGTTGCCCCCCGTATGCCAAGAACTCGCCAGAACAACATCACCGCCGCCCAGTGGAGCCCCAACGGAGGCTCGCTCGGGACGGTCGACCTCACGCAGCCCGCGAACTTCCCGTTCGGGGAGGACGTCTTCTCGAGCGCGGTGCAGCGCCAGCGTCTCCCGAAGGACGCCTACCGCCGTCTCCAGCAGGTGCTGGAGCAGGGCCAGGCGCTCGACCCGTCGCTCGCCGACGCGGTCGCGCTCGCGATGAAGGAGTGGGCGCTCGAGAAGGGCGCGACCCACTACACCCACGTCTTCCAGCCGCTCACCGGCCTCACCGCCGAGAAGCACGACTCGTTCTTCGGCCCCGCCGGCGAGGGCCTGGCGCTGGCCGAGTTCTCCGGCAAGGAGCTGATCCAGGGCGAGCCCGACGCGTCCTCGTTCCCCACCGGCGGCGTGCGCGCCACCTTCGAGGCGCGCGGCTACACGGCATGGGACCCGACGAGCCCCGCCTTCGTGCTCCACAACCCGAACGGCGCACTGCTGTGCATTCCCACCGCGTTCGCGTCCTGGACCGGCGAGGCGCTCGACGCCAAGATCCCGCTGCTGCGCTCGATGGACGCCCTGTCGGGCTCCGCGATCCGGGCGCTCCGGCTCCTGGGCGACGAGCGCGCCACGCGCGTGTACACGACCGTCGGCCCCGAGCAGGAGTACTTCCTGATCGACGAGCAGTACTACTTCGAGCGCCCCGACCTGATCAACACGGGCCGGACCCTCTTCGGCGCCAAGCCGCCCAAGGGGCACGAGCTCGACGACCACTACTACGGGTCGATCCCGGAGCGCGTGCTCGCCTACATGATGGACTGCGAGCTCGAGCTGGCGCGCCTCGGGGTGCCGGTGAAGACGCGCCACAACGAGGTGGCGCCCGGCCAGTACGAGATCGCGCCCGTGTTCGAGAACTCGAACGTGGGCTCGGACCACCAGCAGCTGACGATGCAGGTGCTCCAGCGGGTGGCGCGCAAGTACGGGCTCGTCTGCCTGCTGCACGAGAAGCCCTTCGCGGGCGTGAACGGCTCGGGCAAGCACAACAACTGGTCGATGTCGACGAACACCGGCCACAACCTGATCGACCCGGGAGAGACGCCCGCGGACAACATCAACTTCCTGTTCTTCTGCGCGGCCGTCATCAAGGCCGTGGACAAGCACCAGGGACTGCTGCGCGCGTCGGTGGCGAACATCGGGCAGGACCATCGCCTCGGCGCGAACGAGGCGCCGCCGGCGATCATCTCGATCTTCCTCGGCGCCGAGCTGGAGAAGGTCTTCGGCGCGATCGCCTCGGGCGAGGGCGACCCGCACACGCCGGCGTCCGTGCTCGGGCTCGGCACCCCTGTGCTGCCGCCGCTGCCGATGCACGGCGGTGACCGCAACCGCACCTCGCCGTTCGCCTTCACCGGCAACAAGTTCGAGTTCCGCGCACTCGGGTCGAGCATGTCGCTCGCGTTCCCGAACACCGTGCTGAACACGATCGTGGCGGAGGCCATCGACGAGCTCGCGGACAAGCTCGAGTCGCAGCTCGGCTCGGGCGGCGCGGACCTCGCCGAGGCCGTGAACGCCGTGGTGAAGGACGCGTACAACGAGGCGCAGCGCGTGATCTTCGGCGGCGACAACTACTCCGACGAGTGGCACGCCGAGGCCGAGCGGCGCGGGCTGAAGAACCTGCGCACCACGCCGGATGCGCTGCCGGAGGTGCTCGCCGACCAGACGGTGCAGGCGTTCGAGAAGTACGAGGTGCTCTCCCACCGTGAGCTCGACTCGCGCTTCGAGGTCTGGTCCGAGCAGTACACGATCCGGGCGAACATCGAGGCCGAGACGGCCGCGACGATGGCGCGGACGATGCTGCTGCCGGCGGGCATGAGGCACGTGGCGCTCATCGACGCGGCCGGCCTCGACGAGCTCGCCGCCGAGGCGCGCTCGCTCGTGAGCGACTTCGCCGAGGCGATCGCGGCGCTCGAGGAGGCCAACCAGTACCCCGACGGGGTCGAGGGCCTGGATCTCGCGGTCTACGCGCGCGACAACCAGATCACAGCGATGGACCGCGTGCGCGAGCTGGGCGACCAGCTCGAGAAGGTCGTGGCCGACGACCTCTGGCCGCTGCCGAAGTACAGCGAGATCCTGTTCGTCAGGTAGTGGCGTAGCCGCGGGGGCGGCATTAGGGTCGGCGAATGACCCGCCGACTCGCGCCCGCCGCCGTGGTTGCTCTTCTGCTGCTAATCGCCGCCGCGCCCGCGGGGGCCGCCAGCGGCACGTACGACTGCGACCACCTCCAGGACGGCTTCAGTCAGGTCCAGGCCGGCGACACGATCACGTTGCAAGGAATCTGCACCGGGCTCGAGTACGACCTGCATGGGTTCCCGACGCCGAGCGACTTCCCGAACAACTACGCGATGTGGACGTTCCGGGGCGATCCCGGGGACGGCGTCGACGGATTCGACGGCACCGGCCTCACCGGCGCGCAGCGCATGCTCACGGGCGTGGACGTTCACCGCCTGGAAATCCAGGATCTCCTCTTCCGCGACGGCAACGTCACAGGAGACGGCGGAGCGATCAACCTCACCGGCGAGTCGGCGCTGGGTCTCCGGAGGTCCGCGTTCTTCAACAACCACGCGACGGGCAAGGGTGGCGCTGTTCACGTCGCGCAGGGCACACCGTTCGGGGCCAGCATCCTCGGTGGCGTCGGGATGAGCGAGAACACCTTTGGATCGGAGAGCAACGCCGGCGAGGGCAACAGCGCGGCCACGGGGGGCGCCGTAGCGATCGAGCTTCAGACCAACCCGAACAACGGCTCAGGCATAAATGGGAGCACCTTCGCCAACAACACGGCGAGCGGGAACGGTGGCGCCTTCTCCTTCCAGGTGACGGGCCCGCCGGACACGAGCACGAACTTCTCACTCACCGGCAACGTCGTGGTCAAGAACAGCGCCGGCGGATCTGGAGGCGGCGGCTATGTGGCCGGCCTGCTCGGCTTCCTCGACGTGGATCAGGACCGCTACGAGAACAACTCGGTCGAGCCGGTGGGGATCCCGCCGGCGTCGGACCACTTCGGCGGCGGGCTCTACCTCGAGGGAGGCCTGCCGGACCTCGGGCACAACGTGTTCCGCGGCAACGCCGTCAAGACATTCGCGAACGGGCACGACTACGGGGGCGGCGGACTCGCGATCTTCGCGGACGGCGTGACCGTCAGGACCCAGCACACTCGGGTCGAGAGCAACACGGTCGCCGGTCAACCCAACGGCAGCACGGGCTTCGACAGCGAGGGCGGCGGCGTCTACCTCTCCGACCCCGACGGCACATGGCGAGCGTTCGTCGACGACATCGCCGGCAACACGGTGGGCGATTTCGGCGAGGGCGGCGGAATCTACGTGGGGGCGTCCGCGGTCGAGCCCACGACGGTCGACCTCGGCGAGGTCACGGTGGCCGGCAATACCGTCGGCGCGAACGGCTCGACGCCCGGCATACGCGGGAATGGCAGCGACATCTTGAAGATGCACAACTCGATCGTCTTTCACTCGTCACAGCCGGACATCAGCGGCTTCGATCCCGCGCTCTTCGATATCTCCTACAGCGACGCATGCAACAACGACTCCGCCTTCCCTGGGACGGGCAACATCTGCGCGGACCCGAAGCTCGTGGGCGGCGCGGACGTCCGCCAGACGAGCCAGAGCCCGACGATCGACAAGGGCAACGACGCACTCTGGACCGCCGACTTCAGCGACCGGTTCTCGGACACCGACTTCGAGGGCGACCCGAAGCCCACCGACGGGGATGGCGACGGGCACACGGTGGACATGGGCGCGGACGAGTCGCCGGCGTTCGTGGCGCAGCAGCAGCCTCCCCCGCCTGCCCATGTCCCGCAGTGCTCCGACGGCGCGGACAACGACGGCGATGGCGCGATCGATTCGGCGGACCCCGGCTGCCTCGCCGGGCCCAACGACGACAACGAGGGCGACGAGACGCCCAGCGATCTCGTGCTGTGCGGGTCACGCGACATCAGCCTGGTGCGCGCCGACGTGAAGGGCTCGAAGGTGCAGCTGAGCGGCTTCGTCGCGACGAAGTTCGCCGGCCAGAAGGTCACCCTGTCGGTGAGGTACCTGAAGCGGGCCGGGAAGGCGGAGAAGCTCGGCGCCGTCACGGCGGCCGCCGACGGCAGCTTCAAGGGGAGCGTGAAGCGGCCGAAGCGCAAGGCCTTCACCTTCGCCCGCTACCGCGCGCAGGTGGGCACCTCGAAGTCCGTCGAGCTGAAGCTCCCGCAGTCGCTGGCGTCGAGCTCGCTGAAGCGAGCGGCCGGCGGGATGCTCGAGCTGCGCGGTCAGGTGGACCGGGAGCTGCTCGGAAAGCGCAACGCCGTGGTGGTGAAGCGGATCCTGTGCGGGAAGTACTCGACCGTCAGCCAGGCGAAGCCCGACAAGAAGGGCAAGTACGTCGTGCGCTTCCCCGCCCCCGCGAGCGGCGGCTCGGCGCTCTACCGAGCCGAGACGAAGGTGCTCGCCCGCCCGGGCAGCAAGCGCTACGTGAAGCAGTTCGCGCGCGCGATCGGCATCACGTTCTAGCCGTGGCTCAGCCGGTGTTCCGCAGCCCTGCGGCTATCCCGTTGACGGTCAGGAGCAGCGCGCGGGCCAGGTCCGGGTCGTCCTCGCGGCCGGCCTCGCGGTCCGCGCGGCGTCGTTCGGTCAGCGCCACCTGCAGGTAGTGGAGCGGCGCCAGGTAGTCGTCGCGCACCCGCAGCGTCCGCTGCAGCACCGGATCGGAGTCGAGCAGCTCGCGCTCCCCGCGCAGCCGCACGAGCTCCTCCATCGTCAGCTCGTGCTCGGCGCGGATCTCGTCGAACACGTGCCGGAGCTCCGGAGCGACCAGCCGCTCGACGTAGTGGGCGGCGATCTCCAGGTCCGTCTTGACGAGCGTCATCGCGACGTTCGAGAGGAAGTTGCGGAAGAAGTACCAGCGCTCGTGCATCTCGGCGAGCCGGTCGCCGAGGCCCGCCTTGCGCGCGGCGGCCAGCCCGCTCCCGACGCCGTACCAGCCCGGCACGACCTGCCGCGACTGCGTCCAGCCGAACACCCACGGGATCGCTCGGAGACCGTCGATCCCGCCGGCCGAGTCGGGCCGGCGCGCGGGCCGCGAGCCGAGGTGGAGCTCGGACAGCAGCTCGACCGGGGTCGAGGCGAAGTAGTAGTCGGGGAGCTGCGGGTTCTCCACGAGGGCGCGATAGCGCCGGAAGGCGGCGCCGGAGACGGTCTCCATCGCCTCCACCCAGCCGGCCAGCGCCTCGGGCGACATCCGCGGCCGCCTGTGAAGGACCGTGGCCTCGAGCGCCGCCGCGAGCATCAGCTCGAGGTTCTCACGCGCGAGGCTCGGCACGAGGTACTTGTCGGAGATGACCTCGCCCTGCTCGGTGACCTTGATCGCGCCGTCGAGCGTGCGCGGCGGCTGCGCGAGGATCGCGTCGTGCGCGGGGCCGCCGCCGCGGCCGACCGTGCCGCCGCGCCCGTGGAACAGGCGCAGCCGCACCCCGCAGCGGGCGGCCGCGTCGCGCAGGAGCTGCTGGGCGCGGTGGATCTCCCACTGGCTGGTCGCGATCCCGGCCTCCTTGTTCGAGTCCGAGTAGCCGAGCATCACCTCCTGGACGTCGCCGTTCAGCGCCACGAGCCGGCGGTAGCTCGGGTCGGCGAGCAGCTCGTCGAGCAGGCGGTCGGCGTGGCGCAGCTCGTCGAGCGTCTCCAGCAGCGGCACGAAGCCGAGCCCCGACACACCGGCCTCCCGGGCCAGGAGCACGGCCGCGAGCACGTCGTCCGCCCCGCGGCACATCGAGACGATGTAGGACTCGATCGTGGCCGGCCCGAAGCGCTCGTGCGCGTCGCGGATCGCCTCGAAGGTGGCGTAGGTCCGCCGTCCGGCGTCGTCGAGGGGAGGCGGGTGGAAGGCGAGCGGGCGCGGCGAGGCGAGCTCGCGGGCGAGTAGCTCGCGGCGCTCTTCCCGGGAGAGCCGCGCGTAGGTGCCGGGCGTGCCCGCAAGCTGGTCGAGGAGCTGCCCGACCGCGTGGTGGTGGGCGTCCGCGTGCTCGCGCACGTCGAGCGTCGCGAGGTGAAGCCCGAACGCCCTGAGCGTCCCCATCGCGCGTCCGAGCCGCCCGTGCGCGATCAGCTCGCCGCGGTGGGCGAGCAGCGAGGCGTGCACCACCGCTAGATCGGCGAGGAGCTCGTCCGAGCCGACGTAGCCGCGGCCCGGCTCGCTCGGGCGACCGGCGGCGAGCCGCAGGCGCGTGTTCACGAGCTTCTGCTGGATGCAGGTGAGCTTCAGGCGGTAGGGCTCCTCGGCGTTCAGGCGCAGGAAGCGCGGCTCCACCTCGGGCAGCAGCTCTAGGTCGCGGGCGAGCGACTCCTGCAGCTCGGGCGTGGCCCCCGCCACCCGCACCGAGCTCGACAGGTCCCGGCGCAAGACGTCCACGACGGCGATCGCGTCGCGCAGGCCGTGGTCGTGCTGAAGCTCGAGCACGCGCATGACGCTGTCCGGGCCCACGTTCGGGTTGCCGTCGCGGTCGCCCCCGATCCAGCTGCCGAAGGCGAGCGGCCGGCTCGCCGGGTCGGGGTCGAGGCCGAGCCGCCGCAGCTCGTCCGCGAGCTCCTCGAGCACGTCCGGCACCGCGTCGGCGTGGAGGCCGTCGAAGTACCAGACCGCGTTGCGGGCCTCGTCGAGCACGTCGGGCCTGGCCACGCGCAGCTCGTCGGTCTGCCAGAGCAGGTCCACGGTCTCCTCGAGGCGCTTCGGCGCGCGCGGCCCGCCGCGCTCGAGCAGCTCCGCTATCTGGCGCAGCTTGTAGAGGACGGTCCGCCGAGCCGCCTCGGTCGGGTGGGCGGTGAACACCGGGCGGACGGCCAGCCGCCCCACCTCGTCGGCCAGCTCCTCCGTGGCTATCCCGGCCGCCGCGATGCGCTCCCCCGCCTGGCGCAGCCAGCCGCCGTCGCGCTCGCGCACGCGGGCGAGCTCCTTCCCGCGGTGCACCTGCTCGACCATGTTCGCCAGGTGGAAGTAGGTGGTGAAGGCGCGGACGAGGCGGATCGCCTCTGGGGGCTCGACGTCCGCAAGGAGCGCGGCCGCCTCGCCGCGGTCCGAGCGGATCAGGCCGCGCGTCTGCTCGACGAGCTTCAGAAGCTCGGGGCCCTCCTGCCGCACGAGCGTGCGGCCGAGCAGCGCTCCGAGCTCGCGGATGTCGCTGCGCAGCGCGGCGTCGCGCTCAGTCGCGAGAGCTGCGATAGCTCCGGCCGCCCGCGTACGAGGCGAGGTCCGCCAGGAAGGCCAGGATCACGACGAACCACTCGAATCCGTTGATCTTGGCCGTGCCGAGATCCCACATGAGCGCGTACGCCAGGGTCGTCCACGGGAGCAGGAAGAAGCCCACCAGCGGAAGCAGCCAGCTGTCATAGGCCCTGTCCAGCATGTGGCTGAACAGGAACATGGCGACCAGCGCGAGGCGCGGCGAGATCAGAGCCAGCAGCGCGACGAGACAGGGCATGGTCGCAATCTACTCCCGTCGCGCGGCACCCTGCCGGTAGCCCTCCGTCAGCACCCGGGCACGCCGCCGCGGATCCATCAGATCGCCTCCGATGGCGCTCGCCGAGCCCGGGTCGGGCGTCACGACCTCGACGCTCGCGCCGCGACGACCGGCGGCCACGGCCTCCACCGAGGTGGCGAGTCGCCAGCCCGCGGCGAGCCCTCGCAGGGCGAGCGCGGGGGCCGTGCCCATGGTCGCCGTCGGTACCAGGCAGAGGATCCGATCGCCGCTGCCCGCGCGGGCCAGGTCGAGGTTCGTCGGGCTCCAGACGCCGCCGTCGACGTACTCGCGCCCGGCGATCTCCACCGGCGCGAAGTAGCCCGGGATGGCGCAGGAGGCGGTCACGGCGTCGGCGACGCTCGCCTCGGGCGCCGAGTCGGCCCCGAACGCCACGCGCCGGCCCGAGCCGCGGTCCACCGCCACGATGTTGAGCCGCCCGTCGAAGCGCGGGCCGAGGGCGTCCATGCGCGAGTGCAGGTCGCGCAGCTCGATGCGCCCGGCCGGCACGCGGGCGAGCACGGCGGCGCGGGCGAGGGCGCCACCCGGGGCCGACGCCGACAGCGCCGGCGCCGCCAGCGGCGAGATGGCCCCGACCGAGATGCGGCTGGCACGCTCCAGGGCCGCCCGCAACGCTCCGGGGCGGCGCTCGGGCTCGGCCTCGCCGTCCCAGCGCACGCGGTCCTCCTGCCGCTCGGGATTCTCGCCGGCGGCCAGCCGAGCCGCGACGATCGAGCCCGCCGACGTGCCGATCAGCTGCTTCGCCTGCCGGAAGTCCTCACCCGTGGCGTGCTGGGCGCCGCCGAGGTAGCCCCACATCCACGCCTCGCCGAGGATCCCGCCCACGCCGAGCACGAGCACCGTTGCCACCGCCGCAGTGTGCCACTCAGGAGGCGTCGCCGAACGACACGCGCACGAGGGCGCCCCCGCCGGGCGCATTCTGTGCGTCGACCGCACCGCCCTGCGCCTCGGCCGCCTGGCGGACGATCGCGAGGCCGAGCCCGGAGCCTGGCAGCGCACGCGCGCTGTCGGCTCGGTAGAAGCGGTCGAACACGTGCGGCAGGTCGTCGTCGTCGAAGCCCGGGCCCTGGTCGCGCACGGTCAGCTCGCCGTCCGCGAGCGCGATCTCGACGGTGCCGTCCGCGGGGCTCCACTTCAGCGCGTTGTCGATCAGGTTGGACACGGCGCGCTGGATGCGGGCGGGCTCCCCGCGGACGATTGTGGGCTCGGTCGAGAGCTCCAGCGCAACGCCGTTCGCGCGCGAGCGCGCCCGCTCGGCCACTGCCGCGACGATCTCGTCCAGGCGGACGTCGTCCGCTACCTCGCCGGGCTTCGTGCCGCGTGCCAACTCCACGATGTCTGCCACGAGCGCGGTCAGCTCGTCCAGCTCGGCGACGAT
>JAXDIL010000020.1:0-3223 GCA_034664005.1 Thermoleophilaceae bacterium
CCTGCCGTTCGTGATCTTCCTGCTGTTCTGGCTGTTCATCATCAACCAGATGCAGGGCGGCGGCTCGAAGGTCATGTCCTTCGGGAAGTCGCGCGCGAAGCGGATGTCCGTGGACGCGCCGAAGATCACGTTCCGCGACGTGGCCGGCGTGGACGAGGCCGTGGAGGAGCTCCACGAGATCAAGGAGTTCCTCGAGAACCCCAAGAAGTTCCAGGCGCTCGGCGCGCGCATTCCCAAGGGCGTGCTGCTCTACGGGCCGCCGGGAACCGGCAAGACGCTGCTGGCTCGCGCCGTCGCGGGCGAGGCCGGCGTGCCGTTCTTCTCGATCTCGGGCTCGGACTTCGTCGAGATGTTCGTCGGCGTGGGTGCTTCGCGCGTGCGTGACCTCTTCGAGCAGGCCAAGCAGAACTCCCCCTGCATCATCTTCATGGACGAGATCGACGCGGTCGGTCGTCACCGCGGCGCCGGTCTCGGCGGCGGCCACGACGAGCGCGAGCAGACGCTCAACCAGCTCCTCGTAGAGATGGACGGCTTCGAGATGAAGGACAACATCATCCTCATCGCCGCCACGAACCGGCCGGACATCCTCGACCCGGCGCTGCTGCGCCCGGGCCGCTTCGACCGCCAGATCGTGGTGGACCGCCCGGACCGCAAGGGCCGCCAGAAGATCCTCCAGGTGCACACGCGCGGCAAGCCGCTCGCCAAGGAGATCGACCTCGACATCCTGGCCGGGCAAACCCCGGGCTTCACCGGCGCCGATCTCCAGAACCTCGTGAACGAGGCCGCACTGCTCGCCGCCCGCATGGGCAAGCGCGAGATCGACCACCTCCAGCTGGAGGAGGGGATCATGCGCGTGATCGCGGGGCCGGAGAAGAAGACCCGCGTGATGTCCGAGAAGGAGCGCCGCGTCACGGCCTTCCACGAGATGGGCCACGCGCTCGTGGCCCACTTCCTCGAGCACACGGACCCGGTGCACAAGATCTCCGTGATCTCACGCGGCCAGGCGCTCGGCTACACGATCTCGCTGCCGACCGAGGACAAGTTCCTCACCACGCGCGCGGAGCTGTCGGACACGATGGCGATGACCCTCGGCGGCCGCGCCGCCGAGGAGCTCGTGTTCAGCGAGGTCACGACCGGTGCGTCCAACGACCTCGAGAAGGTCACCGCCACGGCAAAGCAGATGGTGATGCGCTTCGGGATGTCCGAGAAGCTCGGCCCGCGCGTGTTCGGCCACGACCACGGGCAGCCCTTCCTCGGACGCGAGTTCAGCTCCGAGCCCGACTACTCCGATGACGTCGCGCGCGAGATCGACGACGAGATCCGCCGCATCGTCGAGGAGGCCCACCAGGTCGCTCGCCGGGTCCTCGAGGAGAAGCGCGAGGCGCTCGACCTGACCTCAGAGATCCTCCTGCGCCGCGAGACGATCGAGCGGGAGCAGTTCATCGAGCTGCTGGCCGGCAAGCCCGAGGAGGAGGTCTTCGGGGCCGAGGCGCCCCCGGCGCCCGTACCGCCGCTGGCCACGCCCGAGGCACCCGAGCGCAAGCCCGTCCCCGCACCGAAGACGCTCCCGCGCCCCGGCCTCGCCGGCGGCACCGCCGACATGCGCGCGAACGAGCAGAAGCGCCCCGAAACTCCCTAACCGCCGCCCGACGGAGGCCGAGCCTGTAGTTCCGTCCCATATTGGGACGTTTCGACAGGGACCCCGAGCGGTGGCGCGTTCGTACCCGGGTCATGGGGCGGTCCTCGGTGCTCGTCGTGCTGGTGCTTGTGCTTGCGGGCTGTTCCGCGGAGTCCGCGGCGCCCGCTGCGACGCGTGCGCCTGAGCTGCGGTCGGCCCGGTTCGCGGCGCTCCCGGCGGGCTGGCACCAGTTCGACGAGGGCGTCCAGCGGATCGGCCCCTGCCATGTGGTCGCGTACACACTCGCCGCGAACTGGCGGGCGGACCGTGCGGGCTCACACGGGTGGGCGGCCGAGATGCCCGCGGGCGCGATCGCGATAACCGTGGGACTGATCGGTCGCAGCCCGGGCGAGCGGCTGCGCGAGCACTATCCGCCGATCGCGAGGCGCCCGCTACGCCTTCCCGGCACCACCGACAGTGCGCTCGAGGGCGCTCCACGCGTGCCGGAGTACCGCACCTTCGGACGCACGCGGGACTACCTCGTGGACGTGCGCGCCGACATCAACGACGCGCACCCGTCGAGAGCGCTGGTCCGGCAGGCGCAGGGCGTCGTGAAGCGCCTGCTCCTGCCGGACTGGCCGAGGCCCTGCTAGCTAGGCGGGCGTCGGCGCGGCCTTCGAGCGTTCGTCGATCGCTCGCAGGCTCGTCAGGATGTACGCCAGGCCGGCGATCGCGATCAGTGCCATCCCGATCAGCACGGCCACGTCGTCGCCGGTCGGCTTGATCACCATGTCGGCGACCACGATGAAGAGCACGATGTAGTCGACGCGTGTCTTCACGAGCAGCTTCTCGACCTCGACGAGCGTTCGCGGCGTCATTCCCTCGCGCTCCAGCTGCTGGCCGATCCGGTCGCCCGTCGGCTTCAGGAGGAAGAGGCCGGTGCAGAAGCTCGTCGCGAAGCCGAGCAGGCCAAGCGTGATCCACAGGTAGTCGAACGACCAGGCGTCGCTCTCGATGACGAGCGCGATCCCCATCAGGACCGTGACCAGCGATGCGGGTATGAACAGTCGGGTCGCGTGCCGCTCCTGGTCCTTCAGGAGCCGCTCCATCGCAGCGGCGTCGCCGTCACGGTCGTAGCCGGTGCCGAGGATGAGGCCGTAGAAGCCGGCGCCGATCCAGATGATGGTCGCGGCGACGTGGATGAACAGAAGAAACTCGTACAGGGTCATGCGCGCTTTCTAGTCGATACTCCGGCTGGTGCGTGCGCCGGTGATCATGGGCATCGTCAACGTGACCCCCGACTCGTTCTCGGACGGCGGGCTGTTCCTCGATCCCGATGCCGCGGTCGAGCACGGCCGGCGCCTCGCGGCGGAGGGCGCGGCGATCCTCGACGTGGGCGGCGAGTCCACGCGGCCGGGATCGGACCCGGTTCCCGAGGAAGAGGAGCTGGGGCGCGTGCTGCCGGTCGTGGAGCGGCTCGCGGCTGACGGCTCGGCACGCGTCTCGATCGACACCACGAAGTCGGGCGTGGCGCGGCGCGCGCTCGAGGCGGGCGCGACGCTCGTGAACGACGTCTCGGCGTTCCGCTTCGACCCCGCGCTGGCC
>JAXDIL010000023.1:0-3269 GCA_034664005.1 Thermoleophilaceae bacterium
GCGTCCTCGTCGCCGAAGAGGAACTCGGCGAGCGTGCGCCCGAGCTCGGTCTTACCGACACCCGAGGGGCCGAGGAAGATGAACGAGCCGGTGGGGCGCTTGGGGTCCTTGAGCCCGGCGCGCGAGCGGCGGATCGCCTTCGAGACGGCCTCGATGGCGGCGTTCTGCCCGATCACGCGCTTGTGGAGCTCGTCCTCCATGCGCATCAGCTTCTGGGTCTCGGCCTCGGTGAGCTTGAAGACCGGGATGCCGGTCCACATCGAGACGATGTCGGCGATCTCCTCCTCGCCGATCTCGGGACGCTCGCCGGACTCGCCCGAGCGCCACTGCTCCTCGAGCTCGCGCTTCTTGTTGGTGAGCTGGCGCTCCTTGTCGCGCAGGTTCGCGGCCTTCTCGAACTCCTGCGCCTCGATCGCCGCCTCCTTGTCGCGCCGCGTGGTCTCGATGTCCTCCTCGAGATCGCGGTACACCGGCGGGGCGGTCATCGACTTGATGCGCATGCGCGACGCGGCCTCGTCGATGAGGTCGATCGCCTTGTCGGGCAGGAAGCGGTCGGAGATGTAGCGGTCCGCCAGCTCGGCGGCAGCGCTGAGCGCCTCGTCGGTGATGCCGACGCGGTGGTGCTGCTCGTAGCGGTCGCGCAGACCCCTCAGGATCTGGACGGTGTCCTCCGTGGAGGGCTGGTCGACCCGGATCTGCTGGAAGCGGCGCTCCAGCGCGGAGTCGCGCTCGAGGTACTTGCGGTACTCGTCGAGCGTGGTGGCGCCGATCGTCTGCAGCTCGCCGCGCGCGAGGGCCGGCTTGAGGATGCTGGCAGCGTCGATCGCGCCCTCGGCGGCACCCGCGCCGACGAGGTTGTGCAGCTCGTCGATGAACAGGATGATGTCGCCGCGCTGGGTGATCTCCTTCATCACCTTCTTGAGGCGCTCCTCGAACTCACCGCGGTACTTCGAGCCCGCCACGAGGGCGGCCAGGTCGAGCGTGTAGATCTGCTTGTTCTTCAGCAGCTCGGGCACCTCGCCGTTCGTGATCAGCTGGGCGAGGCCCTCGACCACGGCGGTCTTGCCCACGCCCGGCTCGCCGATCAGGACCGGGTTGTTCTTCTGGCGGCGCGAGAGGATCTGCATGATCCGCTCGATCTCGGTCTCGCGGCCCACCACCGGGTCGAGCTTGCCCTCGGCGGCGAGCTTCGTCAGGTTGCGGCCGAACTGGTCAAGCAGCTTCGAGGACTTCTTGCCCTCGCCCGGCGCGCCAGCGGCGGCGCCGGCGCGGCCCTGGCGGCCACCGGGGCCGGAGAGCATGCGGATGACCTCGTTGCGGATCTTCTCGGAGTCGGCGTCGAAGTCGAGCAGGATGCGCGCGGCGACGCCCTCGTTCTCGCGGACGAGGCCGAGCAGGATGTGCTCGGTGCCGATGTAGTTGTGGCCGAGCGAGAGGGCCTCGCGCAGCGCGAGCTCCAGCACCTTCTTGGCGCGCGGAGTGAACGGGATCTGACCGGAGGTGACCTCCTCGCCGGATCCGACGATGCGGACCACCTGGGCGCGCACGCGCTCCACGGTGATGTCGAGCGACTCGAGGACGCGCGCGGCGAGTCCCTCCTCCTCGCGCAGTAGGCCAAGGAGGATGTGCTCGGTACCGATGTAGTTGTGCTTGAGAATGCGGGCCTCCTCTTGGGCGAGGACGACGACCTGCCGGGCCCGTTCCGTAAAGCGCTCAAACACGCTGTGCTCACTTATCTGTCGGGAACTTCAGGGGGCGGTGTTACCCGTACTTTCCCATTAGATCGGCATATACGCCGGTCGCCTGAGAGGTGATCGAGGAGCACTGACCCCGCTGGACCAACTGTACCAACGCGCCTCGGCGTCAAATCGGTCTTTATGAAGCCCTAAAGCCCGCACCGTGGGTACGTTTCGCGCCATGAAGCTCACTTCGTCGGCCGTGGTCCTCGTCCTGCTCGCCCTGACCGGCTGCGGCGGCTCTGACAGTTCCTTCGCAGCCGACTACAACACGGCGGTCAGGCCGCTGAGCAGCCTGGGGCAGGAAATGGGGACGAAGCCCGCGGCGTTCGAGCGCCTGGCGCGCGGTACCGCGCGCACGCGCCGCAACCTCGCGAAGCTCGACCCACCGGCGAACGCGCGGGACGAGTTCGACGCGCTCCTGGTCCGACTCGAGGACGTGACCCGCGACCTCGAGGCGGTGGCCGGCGCCGAGCGGAGCAAGAACGTGCCGCGCCAGCGCCGCGCCGCCAAGCGGCTGGTGAGGTCGAGCGCTGCGGTGCAGAAGGCAGAGACGGCGCTGAAGCAGGCCGTCGAGAAGTGACGGGCGCGCGGGCCTAGTTCCGCATCGCGGGGAAGAGCACTACCTCGCGAATCGAGTGGCGGCCGCTCAGGATCATCGTTAGGCGATCGATCCCGATGCCGATGCCGCCGGTGGGCGGCATGCCGTGCTCGAGCGCCTCGACGTAGTCCTCGTCGTAGGGCTGGACCTCCTCCTCGCCGGCGGCCTGCTCCGCGCGCTGCAGCTCGAAGCGCGCGCGCTGCTCGTCCGGATCGTTCAGCTCGGTGAAGGCGTTGGAGAACTCCATCCCGCCGGCGAACGCCTCGAAGCGCTCCACGAGGCCCTCCTCGGAGCGGTGGTCCTTCGCGAACGGCGACAGCTCCTTCGGGTAGTCCATGATGAAGGTCGGGTTCTGGAGCTCCGGCTCCACGTGCTTGGAGAGCAGGTCGTCAACGCGCTTGGCCCAGGTGCCCTCACCCGGAAGCTCGTCGCCGCCGTGGATGTCGATGCCCGTCTTCGCCTTGATGGCCTCGCGCAGCGTCATGCGCTTCCACGGGCGTGAGAAGTCGATCGGGCCGGAGTAGCCGATCGCCTCGGCCACGTACGAGACGAGCTCCTCGAGCCGGTTCGCGATGTCGTTGTAGTCGGCGTACGCCTCGTACCACTCGAGCATCGTGAACTCGGGGTTGTGCTTGTGCGAGAGGCCCTCGTTGCGGAAGTCCTTGCCGAGACGAAGATCGACATCCTGGCCCACCGCGACGCGAAGGCGCTGCACGAGGCCGCGAAGCAGCAGGGGATCGAACTCGACCCAACCGAGACCTGGCCGAAGATGGTCGACTCGCTCCTGTCGAAGTACGTCGAGCCCAAGCTCGACGAGCCGACGTTCATCATGGACTACCCGGTCGAGCTGTCGCCGTTCGCGAAGGCGCACCGCGAGCACGAGGGCCTCGTCGAGCGCTGGGAGTGCTTCGCGCGCGGGATCGAGATCGCCA
>JAXDIL010000027.1:0-3007 GCA_034664005.1 Thermoleophilaceae bacterium
CCCTCGCGCAGGCCGTCGTAGAGGGCCTTCACGCGCTCGAACACGAGCTCGGCAGCCTCTTGCTGCTGCTCCGCGGTCGGGTCGTCGACCTTTTCGAAGCGCACCGGCTCGCCGTAGAGGACCGTGACCTTCGGGAAGCGGAGGCGGGTCCAGTTGCGCACCCCCTGGGTGCCCACGATCGCGACCGGCACCACCGGGGCGCCGGACTCGAGCGCCAAGCGGCCGAGGCCACGCTTCGGCGAGCCGAGCTCGCCGGTGCGCGAACGGCCGCCCTCTGGATACATGAGGACGATGTCGCCGCGCGACAGGATCGTGTGGGCGGTCTTGAACGCCTCTTCGTCGCGGAACCCGCGGCGGACCGGGAACACGCCTCCGTGCGTGTAGATGAACTGCATGGGCCGCTTGAAGAGCTGCGACTTGGCCATGAAGTGGACCTTGCGGCGCAGGTAGACGGCCACGAAGAAGTGGTCCAGGAAGGAGAAATGGTTCGGCGCGATGATCACCGGGCCGTCCGTAGGCACGTTGTCCGAGTCGATGCAGCGCGCGCGATAGATCAGGAGCAGGTAGGGCGTGAGCAGCAGCCTCACGAACTCGTACATCCAGTTCGGGCGCTTGCGCCGCTGGCGATCATGGAACCGGTCGAAGTACTCCGACGGGCGGGGATCCTTGTAGACCTGCGCCTTCATCCGATGCGGTTTCCTACCCAGACCGATCGGCTTCGTTACTCCGGGCCCGTTCGAGCGCCCGCGCCCAGCCCGCCAGCAGCTCCTCGCGGGCGTCGTCCGACATCGACGGCTCGTAGCGGGCGGCCTCGCGCCACATCGCGCGCACGTCCTCCTCGCTCCAGGTCCCTGTCGCCACGCCGGCCAGGTACGCCGCGCCGAGCGCCGTCGTCTCCGACACCTCGGGCACGACCACCGGTACGCCCAGCACGTCGGCCTGGAACTGCATGAGCCAGCCGTTCACGACGGCGCCACCGTCCGCCTTCAGCTCCTGCAGCACGACGCCCGAAGCCTCCTCCATCGCGCGCACCGCGTCGACGGCCTGGTAGGCCATCGCCTCGAGCGCCGCGCGCGCCAGGTGGGCGCGCCCCGTGCCGCGGGTGAGCCCGACAAGCGTCCCGCGCGCGTATGGGTCCCAGTGCGGCGAGCCGAGCCCGGTGAACGCCGGCACGAGGTAGACGCCGTCGTTCGAGTCGAGCGAGCCGGCCAGCTCCTCGGTCTCGTCGGCGGTCCTGATGATCCCGAGCTGATCGCGCAGCCACTGCACGGCCGCGCCCGTCACGAAGATCGCAGCCTCGAGCGCGTAGTCCACTCGGTCGCCGACGCCCCAGGCGATCGTGTTGAGGAGCCCGTCCTCCGGGTCGGGCAGGTCCTGACCCGCGTTCTGCAGCACGAAGCTCCCGGTGCCGTAGGTGTTCTTGCCGAGCCCGGGCTCGTGGCAGGCCTGGCCGTAGAGCGCGGCCTGCTGGTCGCCCGCGATGCCCGCCACGGGCACCGAGCCGCCGAACTCTGATGTCTTCCCGTAGACGTGCGCGCTCGGGCAGGGCTCGGGGAGCGAGTCCGGGCTCACGCCGAGCAGCTCGCACAGCTCCGGGTCCCAGCGCCGCTCGCGGATGTCGAACAGCAGCGTGCGCGAGGCGTTCGAGTAGTCGGTCGCGTGCTCGCCGGTCAGCTTGAAGACGAGCCAGGAGTCGATCGTCCCGAAGGCGGCGTCGGCCGGCACGCCGCCCTCGCGGATCAGCCACTCGATCTTCGTGCCGGAGAAGTAGGGGTCGAGCACGAGCCCCGTGCGCTCGCGCACGAGCGGCTCCTTCCCGGCCTCGCGGAGCTCGTCGCAGCGACGCGCGGTACGACGGTCCTGCCAGACGATCGCGTTGTGGAGCGGCTCGCCGCTGTCGCGGTCCCACGCGACCACCGTCTCGCGCTGGTTCGTGATGCCGATGGCGACGAGCTCGTCGCCGCCGGTTCCCGCGTCGTCGAGCGCCTCGCGCGCGACCGCGCGGGTCACCTCCCAGATCTCGGAGGCGTCGTGCTCGACCCAGCCCGCTCGCGGGAAGTGCTGGCCGAATTCGCGGTACGCGCGCCCGGCCGGACGGCCCTCCTCGTCGAAGACGATGCAGGTCGTGCCCGTGGTCCCCTGGTCGATCGCGAGGATCAAGGGCTCGGCAGCGAGGTCATCCCGGCAGCCTATCCCGCCGGTATCTTCCCGGCCCATGCCCGACGTCGAAGCTCACATCACAGGGACGGTCTGGAAAATCGAGTGCGAGGTCGGCCAGCAGGTCGCCGAGGGTGACACGCTCCTGATCCTCGAGTCGATGAAGATGGAGATGCCGGTCGAGGCCGAGGACGGCGGCACGGTCAAGGAGATCTCCTGCGAGGAGGGCCAGTCGGTCTCCGAAGGCGACACGCTCGTCGTCCTCGAGTGACCGAGAAGCTCCAGCTCGACGAGCCTGCCGAGGGCGTCGCCCGGCTGACCATCCAGAACCCGGAGCGGCGCGGCGCGCTCGACCACGACATCCTCGACGCGCTGGCCGAGCATGCGCGCACGCTCGACGCGCGCTGCCTCGTGATCCGCGGGTCGGGCGACATGTTCTCCGCCGGCTACGACATCGGCAACCTGACCGAGCAGGAGTTCGAGGAGAGCGCCGAACGGCTGGTGGCTCACCCGTTCCACGACGCATTGGAGGCGCTCGAGGCCTATCCGTATCCCGTCATAGCCGAGGTCAACGGGCATGCGATCGGCGGCGGCCTCGAGCTGGCGATCACCGCCGACATCCGGCTCGCCGCCGGCGGCGTGAAGCTGGGCATGCCGCCCGCGAAGCTCGGGCTGATCTACTCGCACACCGGGCTGGCGAAGTTCATCGACGTGTGCGGCCCGGCCAACACCGCCGAGCTGTTCTTCGTGGGCCGCAACGTCGACTCCGAGCGCGCGCGCGAGATGGGGCTCGTCAACGAGGTCGTGGCGCCCGACGCACTGGGCTCGCGCGTGCTCGACCTCGCGGCTG
>JAXDIL010000048.1:0-17671 GCA_034664005.1 Thermoleophilaceae bacterium
ACTCGAGGTTGTGCTCGACCGTCTTGCCGAAGCCGATTCCCGGGTCGAGCCAGACGCGCTCCTCCTCGATCCCCTGCGAGACCGCGAACGCGAGCCGCTGCTCCAGGAAGGCCTTCACGTCGGACACGACATCGTCGTAGTGCGGGTCCACCTGCATCGTGCGCGGCTCGCGGCTGACGGCTCGGCACGCGTCTCGATCGACACCACGAAGTCGGGCGTGGCGCGGCGCGCGCTTGAGGCGGGCGCCACGCTCGTGAACGACGTCTCGGCGTTCCGCTTCGACCCCGCGCTGGCCGGCGTGGTCGCCGAGTCCGGCGTCGACTGCTGCCTCATGCACATGCTCGGCGAGCCGCGCACGATGCAGGTGGACCCCCACTACGACGATGTCGTGTCCGACGTGAAGGCCTTCCTGGAGGAGCGGCTCGCGTTCGCGCTCTCGCAGGGGATCGAGGAGGAGCGCGTCTGGCTCGACCCGGGAATCGGCTTCGGCAAGACGGTCGAGCACAACCTCGAGTTGCTAAGGCGACTCGACGAGCTGGTCGCGATCGGCCGCCCGATCGTGGTCGGGACCTCGCGCAAGAGCTTCCTGGGCAAGCTGGCCGGGGGGCGCGAGGAGGGCGAGCGGCTGCCCGGCACGATCGCGACGAACGTGCTCGCGCTCGAGCGCGGGGCGACCGTGTTCCGGGTGCACGATGTTGCCCAGAACGCCGATGCGCTCGCGGTGGCCACTGCTACTTTCAGCCGTAATGTGGGAGAGGGAGCCTGACGACGACTTCGACGAGATCGACGACGACGCTCTTGGCGACGAGCGTGGCGCGTCCTCGCCCGCGGTCTCGATAGAGGTCACCGGTCTCTCGCTCTACACGCACCACGGTGTCGGCGAGGCCGAGCGCGAGGTGGGACAGCGGCTCGTCTTCGACATCTCGTTCGAGCTCGACGACTGCGACGCGACCGTCACCGACCGCATCGAGGACACCGTGAACTACGCGGAGGTCTGCGAGCAGGTGGCGCTCGGCGCGCAGGAGCGCAACTACAAGACGCTCGAGCGGCTGTGCGCGGCCGTAGCCGACCGCCTGATCGACCGCTTCGGCGCCGAGTCGGTGCGCGTGAAGGCAACCAAGCCCGAGCCGCCGATCCCGTTGCCCGTCGAAGAGGTCTCGGTCGAGGTGTGGAAGGAAGTCTGACCGGCGCAAGCGCCGGGCGGTGGCCGGTGCGCAGCGATGCGCTGCGGATCGGGTATCTCGGCCTCGGCTCCAACGAGGGCGACCGGCTCGAGAACCTCCGCGCGGCGCGCGATGCGCTCGCGGAGCGCGGCGTCGACGTGCTCGCGTCGTCGTCGGTGTACGAGACGGCGCCTCAGGGCGAGGTGCTGGACCAGCCCGACTTCCTCAACGCCGCGCTGCGCGTGCGCACGGCGCTGGGGCCCGAGGAGCTGCTCGAGGCGGCGAAGGCTGTGGAGCGCGAGCTCGGCCGCGCGCCGGGAGGTATGAGGCACGGCCCGCGCCCGATCGACATCGACGTGCTCCTGCTCGCCGACCTCGACTTCCGCTCCGAGCGGCTGGCGCTTCCGCACCCCGAGGTGACGAGCCGCCGCTTCGTGCTCGAGCCGCTCCTCGAGCTCGATCCGCAGCTCGCCCTGCCGGACGGCTCGCGGCTCGCCGAGTCGCTCGACGCGCTGCTCGACCAGCCGGTGCGTCGCGCGGGCGGCTTGTGACCCCCCAGCCGGGGGGTTTAGCGTGCGTCGCAGTGGAGAGCGCTCGTCAAACGAGAGACGGTGGGTGCGGTGGAAGACGCGCTGGAGCTCGCAACGTTTCGTGGGGACGACGACCCGTCGCTGGTCGCCGCCGCGCTCGCCTGCCGTGCCTGCCTGTCGGGCGACGTCGAGTGGTCGCTGCGGGTGGACGACTTCGAGGGCGCCGTGGAGTGCCGCTGCCGCAGCTGCGGCTACGTGCGCGAGGTGTCGCTGACATCGGAACAGGCGCTGCGGCTCTCACTCGCCGGCGCGTAACCGCACGCCCCGGAACGAGGTAGAGAAGGAGATGGCCGAGGCCCTCTCCTCGCGCACCGACGCGCTCGACGTGATCGTCGAGCTGCTCGGCGCGCTCGACGGCTCGGCACAGTCCGGCCGCGAGTTCTACGACCGCCTCTGCGAGGCGTGCTGCCGGCTCGGCTCGATGGAGCGCGCCGGCCTCTTGCTGTACGACGACGCCCGCCAGCTCGTGGTGGTGGTGGGAAGCCACGGCGTGGAGGCCGGCCTGTTCTCCGAGGTCTACGGCACGCTCGAGGAGACGCCGATCGCGCAGCTGGCGCTGTCGGAGGACCGCGTGGTCGAGGTGACCGGCGACCTCGCGCGCTGGGTGCCGGAGCGCTACGCGCGGCTCGGCGGGGTCGAGACGCTCTGCTGCGTCCCCGTCTCGGCGGCCGGCCGCTGGCTCGGGGTGATCTTCACCGACCGCGGCGGCAGCCGCTTCGAGCTGACCGAGGTGGAGCGCCACGACCTCTGGACGCTCGGCAAGACAGCGGCGCTCGCGGCGAGCGTCCGCATCGCGACCAGCCAGCAGGGCCGAGCGCGGCTGCTGCAGGCGCGCATCGACCTGGCCCGCGAGCTGCACGAGCGCGTGGTTCAGCGGCTGTTCGGGGTATCGCTCGTGCTGGGCTCGGATCACGCCCTGACGGAGGAGACGCGCCGCCGCTGCGCGGACGAGATGCACGCGGCGCTCGCGGACCTGCGCGAGGCGCTCTCGCGCCCGCTTGCTCCGCCCACGCTCGACACGGGCGCAACGCTGCGCGGCGAGCTCGCCCGGCTCGGCCGCCACTACAAGGACCTTCCGCTCGAGCTGGACTGGGAGGAGGGGGTGGAGGTGCCCGAGGAGGTCGAGCCGCTCGCGCAGTCGGTGCTGGCCGAGGCGCTCCGCAACGCCCACAAGCACGCGCGGCCGAGCTCCGTGCGCGTGCGGGTCAGCCAGGTCGACCGGACCTTCGTGCTCGAGGTGCGCAACGACGGCGCGCCGCGCACCGGCACACGTGGCGCGGGGATGGGCCTGCGGCTCGCGGCGGTGGAGGCGCTCCAGCGCGGCGCGCTGGTCGAGTTCGGACCCGAGGGCGAGGACTGGCGTCTGCGGCTTGTCGTGCCGCTGGGCGAGGATGGGGCCGAATGACCCCCGACCGCAACCTGCGCGTGATGGTGGTGGACGACCACGACGTCGTGCACTGGGGCTTCCGCCTGCTCCTCACCGAGCAGCCCTGGGTCGAGCGCTGCCTGACCGCGTCGAGCGTGGAGGAGGCGCTCGAGATGGCGCGCCGCTACGAGCCGCACGTGGCGCTCGTCGACCTCTTCCTCGGCGAGGAGTCGGGCGCCGAGCTGTGCGAGGCGATCAAGCGCGTGTCGCCCAGCACCCGCATCCTGCTGATCTCGGGCGCGGGCTGGATCTCGCCCCAGGCGGCAAAGGCGGCGGGCGCCGCCGGCTTCGTGTCGAAGGACTGGGCGGCGCACGACGTGGCGATGGCGGTGCGCATGGTCGGCAAGGGCATGACCGTCTTCTCGCCGCGCGCCGAGCAGCCCTCGACCGCGCTGTCGGACCGCGAGCGCGAGGTGCTCAACCACATGGCGACCGGCGCCACCAACAAGGAGATCGCCGAGCGCCTCTTCCTCTCGCCCCACACCGTCAAGGAGCACACGAGCGCGCTCTACCGCAAGCTCGGCGTGCGAAACCGTGCGGAAGCTGTGCAGCGCGCCGAGCGACTCGGGCTGACGGCCTAGCCGGAGGTTTCCTGAGCGGTTAGCCTTGCTCCGTGAAGCGCGGCATCAAGTGGGTCGTGGGCAAGCTCCGGCACGAAGACAGGAACCCCACACGCGCGCTCGACGGCTTCCTCCTGGTCGCGATCGAAGCCGTCGACCCCTGCACGCGAGACGAACTGATCGAGTCAAGCCTGCTGCGCAGGGGCCCGAAGGGAAAGGGGCCTGAGTTGAGCACGGTCCACCTGGGGGTGTGGGTGGACGACAGGGAGGGCCACAAGCTGATCCGCTCGTCGGAGGCGGGGCAGGGCGGGCAGCTCAAGTGGTCACTGACCGACGCTGGCAGAGCGCGCCGGAAGGGGCTCCAAGGGTTCACGACGCGCGTGGGCGGTGTCGTCGCGTTCGTCGTGCGCGCACCGAGCGTGTGGGCGGGCGCGCTCGAGCGTCTTGCGGAGGCGGACGGCGTCGGCATCGCGCCGCCGCCACCCGGACGCCCGCACACCCCGCGGATCAAGCCCAGCCCCGGCGACGCCCCGGCGATCACCGACGAGCAGGCCGCCGAGAACATGAGGCGGGTCAATCACATCGTCGTGCTGATGATGGAGAACCGCTCCTTCGACCACATGCTGGGCTACCTCCAGCTGCTGGACGACCAGGCCGAGGTGGAGGGGCCGCGCGATGCGGAGCCGATCGTCTACGACGGCGAGCCGCACGGCCCGGTCTATCTCACGAAGACCGCGTTTCCGAAATCGATGGACCCTCCCCACGGTAAGAAGGCGATCGCGGCGCAGATCAACGGCGGCGCGATGGACGGCTTCGTCCAGAGCTTCGCCGACGAGACGCTCATGCCGGTGCCATGGCGCGTGATGGGCTACTACACGTACAAGGAGCTGCCGGTCTACGACCACTTCGCGCAGCACTTCGCCATCTGCGATCACTGGTTCAGCTCGGTGCCCTCCGCCACCTGGCCGAATCGCCTTTACTCGGTGGTCGGTACCTGCGACGCCGAGCGCGAGGGACTCTTCGACAAGGACCAGGTGCTCTACGACATGCCCTCGTTCGTGCGTCTGCTCGAGAACAACGAGGACACCGACACCTGGCGCTGGTACTCGTGGGACCCCGGGACGCTGAGGTTCATCGACGGCGAATACGCCCTCGACGCCGAGCACGCCTTCCACCACGACCACTTCCGGCGCGTGACCCAGCACTCGATGGAGCCGCCGCGCGCTTCCGACGGCCCCGACGTTGCCTCGATCATCCGCCTCGGCAGCGGCTTCCTGCAGGACGCTGCGAATGGCGATCTCCCGTCCGTGTCCTGGATCGATCCCAACTTCGTCGACCTGAGCATCCTCGAGTCGAACTCGAACGACGACCACCCGCCGTCCGACGTGCGCGCCGGGCAGGAGCTCATGATGATGGTGTACCGCGCGCTTGCGGAGAGCCCATGCTGGAAGGAAACGATGCTGGTCGTGACCTATGACGAGCACGGCGGCTTCTACGACCACCTGGCGCCCGGGCGGCCGCCCGAGGAAAAGCCCCAGTTCGACACCTACGGCGTGCGCGTGCCGGCCTTCGTGGTGTCGCCGTTCGTGGAGCCCTGCACGGTCTCGCACACGGTCTTCGACCACACCTCGATCATCAGGACGATCCTGGAGCGCTTCGGCGTGGACGGCGCGGTGGCGAAGATTGCGGAGCAGGCCCCCCGGGTCGCCCACGCGAAGAATCTCGGCCGGCTGCTGACCCGCGATCCGGGCAAGGACGTCACCCCGCCCGACTACACGGACGTGAATGACACGCTCGGAGCATGGCGCCAAGAGCGAGCCACCAAGCGATCGGCCGCGTCGCCCGAGATCAGGGACCGGAGCCACGACCACTGGGAGCCCGTCCCGATCACGGGATTCCCCGCCGAGTTCCTCGACGGAGCACGCCGCCTGCGCAGGAAGGGCCTGCCCGCCGGGCACCCCTGAGGACCCCATCTGCCACCTGGAGCAGCCGGAGCACCGGGTGAAGGTACCCCCCCCGACCGGGGGGTACTGTGCTCCGCCCGGCTAACGGATGGCCTTCGACAGAGAAAGGGTTATGTAATGGCTCGCGACCAACAGACTGCGCTGCTCTTTCCGGGGCAGGGCAGCCAGACGTCGGACATGCGCGAAACCGTGGCCCGAAGCAGGCCAGACCTGCTCGAGCTCGCGTTCGCGGAGGTCGGCGACGACCCGTTCGAGCGCGCCACGGACGGCACCCGCTGGGCCCAGCCCGCCATCTACTGCGCCGCGCTCGCGGGCCACGCAGAGCTGGACGTGCAGGCTGACGTGATGGCCGGCCACTCGCTCGGCGAGATCACCGCCCTGGTGGCGGCCGGCTCGCTCGGCGCCGAGAACGGGCTCAAGCTCGTGGCCGCCCGCGGCAGGCTGATGCAGGAGGCCGCCGAGGAGACGGGCGACGGTGGCATGACCGCGGTGCGCGCGCGTGAGGACAACCGCGAGGCGATCGCCGAGGTGGCCGCCAGCGCGGGCGTCGCGATCGCGAACGACAACGCTCCCGACCAGCTCGTTCTCTCCGGCGCGCTCAGCGCCCTCGACCAGGCCGAGGCCGAGCTGCAGGAGCGCGGCATCCGCGGCAAGCGGCTGCCGGTGGCGGGCGCGTTCCACTCCCCGCTGATGAGGCCGGCGGTCGACCCGTTCAGGGAGATCGTGGAGAGCATCGAGTTCGCCGAGCCGCGCGTGCCCGTGATGTCATGCGTCACGGCGCAGCCCTTCGAGGACATCCCTCGTGAACTGGTCCGCGCGCTCACCGAGCCGGTCCGCTGGCTCGGTGTCGTGCGCGCACTCGAGGAGCGCGGCGTGACCGACTTCGTCGAAACCGGACCGGGAAAGGTCCTCACCAACCTCGTGAAGAAGTCCCTTGTGAAGGAGGCCGCGGGTGCCTAGCTCCGAGCTCGTATGGCCGGACGCGAGGGCGGCCGTGCGCGACGCTGCCGCCTCCGACCCCGCAGCGGCGGTGACGGCGCCCCCCATGCCGTGGGAACGCCAACTGCGTACGGCCGCCCTCGCCTCCGTCGCCATGGCGGTCCCGGACCAGGTCGTGACGAACGCGACCGTGGCCGAGCGGGCGGGCGTGACCGCGCAGTGGATCGCGCACCGCACGGGCGTTCACGAGCGCCGCCACGCGACCGACGGCGAGCGCCTTCAGGACTTCGCGACGGCGGCCGGCCGCCAGGCGCTCCAGGAGGCCGGCGTCGATGCGGCGGACGTCGACCTCGTGCTGGTGGCCACGCTCGCCGCCGACGAGTTCACCCCGAACGCCGCGCCGCTCGTGGCCCACGACCTCGGCGCGACGGGTGCGGGCGCGATGGACGTGGGCGCCGCCTGCACCGGCTTCCTGTCCGCCCTGCAGATCGCGACCGCGCAGGTGGAGAGCGGCCGCGCGGACAACGTGCTCGTGATCGGCGCCGACATGGTGAGCCGCTTCGTCGACCAGACCGACCGCGGCACGGCCGCCCTGTTCGCCGACGGCGCCGGCGCGGCGCTCGTGACGCCCGCCAAGGAGGGCAGCGGCCGCATCGGTCAGATCCTGCTCCGCTCGGACGGCTCCGGCGCCCCCTCGATCACCGCCGCCCAGAGCGACCGCATCATCCGCATGCAGGGCCACGACACCTTCAAGGCCGCCGTTCTGCGGATGTCGGAGGCCACGGTCGACGCGGTCGCGCGGGCCGGCCTCACGCTCGACGAGATCGGCCTGTTCGTCTACCACCAGGCGAATGCCCGCATCCTCACCGCCGTGAGCGATCGGCTCGGCCTCGACGAGGCCAAGCTCGTCAACTCGATCGACCGCTACGGCAACACCAGCTCGGCCACCTTGCCGATCGCGCTGGTCGACGCGCGCGAGCGCGGAATGCTCCAGCCGGGCATGCAGGTGCTGCTGGCCGCGTTCGGTGCGGGTTTCACATGGGGCGCTGGCGTGATCGAATGGGCGGCATGAATGGACGACCCGATGGCAGCGCACTCGTCACGGGAGCATCACGCGGGATCGGCGCGGCGATCGCCAAGGCACTCGCGCGGGAGGGCTGGCCTGTGGGCGTGAACTACCGCTCGGACGAGGCCGCCGCGAACGCCGTGGTCGAGGAGATCACCCAGGCCGGTGGCCGCGCGACGGCGCTTCAGGGCGACGTCGCGGACCCGGAGACCGCAGATGCTCTCTTCAGTGCGCTGGAGGAGGAGTTCGGGCCCGTGCTCGTGCTCGTGAACAACGCGGGCGTGCGGGCCGACGGCCTCGCTCCGATGATCGACGACGAGGACTGGGACAGAGTCCTGAACACGAACCTGTCGGCCGCCTTCAGGCTTACTCGCCGCGCGCTCAGGCCGATGATCCGCAACCGCTACGGGCGCGTCGTGAACATCGCATCGATCGTCGGCGCGGTGCGCGGGAACGCCGGCCAGGCCAACTACGCTGCATCGAAGGCGGGACTGGTCGCGATGACCCGTACCGTCGCCGCCGAGGTGGCCCGACGCGGAGTCACGGTCAATGCCGTTGCTCCTGGTCTGATCGAGACCGACATGACCGAGGGAATCGGCGAAAACCTGCTCGAGCACGTGCCGGCCCGGCGGGCCGGCACACCGGATGAGGTGGCCGAGTGCGTGCGTTTCCTGGCGTCGGACGGCGCCGCGTACGTGACCGGCGTCTGCCTCACCGTCGACGGAGGCCTCACCGCCTAACAACGGAACAAGGAGAATCAATGGCAGCCACAGCAACACGTGAGGAGATCGAGACGCGGGTGTTCGCCGCTCTCGAGGAGTTCGGCGCCGAGCCGGACCAGATCAACCCCGACGCGACCTTTGAGTCGCTCGATATCGACTCGCTTGACCTGGTCGAGCTGGCGCAGATCGTCGAGGACGAGTACGGCGTCCAGCTCAAGGGCGAGGACATGGAGGGTGTTGACACCGTCCGCAAGGCGGTCGACCTGGTGATGTCGAAGCTCGGATGACGCGGTCGGTCGTCATCACGGGCGTCGGCGCGGTCACGCCCCTGGGCGTGGGCGCGCGGACCCTGCACGAGCGCTGGAGCGCCGGGGTGTCCGGAATCGAGGACGGCTTCGGTCGCGCCAGCGAGTTCGAGCCCAAGGAGCACCTCTCCGTCAAGGAGGTGCGCCGCTCGGACCGCTACACGCAGCTCGCGCTGGCGGCTGCCCAGGAGGCGCTCGAGGACGCGGGCTGGGACGAGAACCCGCCCTACGACCCGGACCGCGCCGCCTGCGTGATCGGCACCGGGATCGGCGGCATCGGCACGCTCGAGGCCCAGCACATCATCCTGCGCGACGAGGGCGCCGACCGCATCTCGCCGCTCTCGATCCCGCTGCTGATGGCGAACGCCGCCTCCGGCGTGATCGCGATGAAGCACGACCTGCGCGGGCAGTCCTTCGGGACCGTGTCCGCCTGCGCGGCAGGCGCCCACGCAATCGGCATGGCCGAGCGGCTGATCCGCTACGGCGACGCCGACGCGGTCGTGACCGGCGGCAGCGAGGCGGCGATCACGCCGCTCGCCACGGCCGCGTTCGGCCGCATGGACGCGCTGTCCGACAGCGGCATCTCGCGCCCGTTCGACCGCCGCCGCGACGGCTTCGTGATGGGCGAGGGCGCGGGGATTCTCGTGCTCGAGGCGGAGGAGGCCGCGAGGGAGCGGGGCGCGCGCATCCTCGGCTACCTGCGCGGCTACGCGTCCACCTCCGACGCCCACCACCTGACGGCCCCCGAGCCGAGCGGCCGCGGCGCCTCGCGCGCCATGGAGCTGGCCATGAAGGACGCCGGCATCGAGCCGCAGGACGTGCTCTACGTGAACGCGCACGGCACCTCGACGCCGCTGAACGACCGCGCGGAGACGAACGCGATCAAGTCTGCTTTCGGCGAGGAGCTCGCCACGAAGATCCCGGTGAGCTCGACCAAGTCGACGATCGGCCACCTGCTCGGCGCAGCCGGCGCGGTGGAGGCGATCGCGACGCTGCTGGCGCTGCGCGACCGGATCGCGCCGCCGACCCTCAACTACGGCGAGCCCGACGAGGGGCTCGACCTCGACTACGTCCCCAACGAGGCACGGCCGCTTCAGAACGGCGACGCCCGCGCGATCGGACTCTCGAACGCGTTCGGCTTCGGCGGTCACAACGCGGTCCTGTGCCTGGAGGCCTCATGAGCGCACTTGCAGACAGGATGCCTGCCGAGCGCATCTCACCGCTTCTGAAGGAGCCGCGCGAGGTCACCGCTCGCGACCGCCTCGAGCTGCTCTGCGACCCCGGGTCGCTCCACGTGATCCGCTCGACGGTCCTGCCGCGCCGCGAGTCCAAGCGGATGCAGGACGGCGACGGCGTCGTGGGCGCGGCCGGGACGATCTCCGGGCGGCCGGTCTACTGCTACGCGCAGGACCAGTCGTTCGCCGGCGGCTCGCTCGGCGAGGCGCACGCGGAGACGATCGTGCGCGTGATGCAGATGGCCGGACGAGCCGGCGCGCCCGTAATCGGGTTCGTCGCCTCCGGCGGCGCGCGGATGGACGACGGCATCTCTGCGCTCGCCGGCTACGGGCGGATCTTCCGCGAGAGCGTGAAGCTGTCTGGCCGCGTCCCGCAGATCTCCGTGATCACGGGTGTCTCCGCGGGCGGCGGGGCCTACTCGCCCGCGCTGACCGACTTCGTGGTCATGACCGAGGGCTCGGCGATGTTCCTGACGGGTCCCGGCGTCGTGCGCGAGGTGACCGGCGAGGACGTCACGACGGACGAGCTCGGCGGACCGAAGGTGCACGCGAAGAACGGCGTCTGCCAGTTCGTCGCCGCGAACGACCACCAGGCCGTGGGCCTGGTGCGCGAGCTGCTCGCCCATCTGCCGCAGCACGCCGGGGAGCGGCCGCCCCACGGCCTCCCGGCGACGGTCTCGGGCACCGACCCCGCTGCACACGTGCCGACCTCGTCGCGCCAGGTCTACGACGTGCGCGACGTGATCCGGGCGCTCGTGGACAGGGCCGAGCTGCTCGAGGTGTCCGATCGCTGGGCGCGCAACATGGTCACCGCGTTCTGCCGGATCGACGGCCGCGCGGTCGGCGTGATCGCGAACCAGCCCTGGTACCTCGGCGGCGTGATCGACGGCGAGGCTGCGCAGAAGGCCGCGAAGTTCGTGCGCACCTGCAACTCGTACGGCGTGCCGCTCGTCGTGCTTGTGGACACGCCCGGCTTCCTGCCGGGAACGAAGCAGGAGCAGCTCGGCGTGATCCGTCACGGCGCGAAGCTGCTGCACGCGTTCGCCGAGGCCGTCGTGCCGAAGGTCACGGTGGTGCTACGCAAGGCATACGGCGGCGGCTTCATCACGATGAACTCGAAGGACCTCGGCGCCGACCTCGCGCTCGCATGGCCGGATGCCCAGATCGGGATCATGGGCGCCAAGCAGGCCGTCGGGATCACCCACCGTCGCGAGATCGCCGCGGCGGCCGATCCCGATGCGGAGCACGACCGCCTCGCGGCGGACTACGCCGCAGGGAACGTGTCCGCGGCTATCGCGGCGCGCGAGGGCTTCGTGGACGAGCTGGTCACGCCAGGCGAGACGCGCCGGCGCCTGTCCGGCGCGCTGGCGGCGCTGTCCGGTGCGGGTGAGTACGGCAACGGCCCGGGGAACATCCCGCTGTGATGTACGTCGCGCTCGGAGACAGCTTCACCGCAGGCCACGAGCCCGGCCAGCCGCGCTGGGCGGACGAGCTGGCCCGTGAGCTCGGCGGCGGCTACGTGAACCTCGCAGAGGTGGGGGCCACGAGCGAGCACGTGGAGAGCGAGCAGCTCGGGCGCGCCCTCGAGCTGCGACCCGATGTGGTGACGCTCGTGTGCGGCGCGAACGACGTGCTGTTCTCGACCCGGCCCGACGCCGACGCCTACGCCGCCCGCCTCTCGCGCATGTTCGCGAGGCTCCGGAGAGAGGTTCCGACGATCGAGATCGTGACCGCGACCTATCCCGACATCTCACGCTTCATCGAGGTGCGGCCGCGTACGCGTGCGCGCGTGGAGGAGGGGATGCGCCTCTTCAACGCCGCGGCTCGCAGGGTCGCCGAGCACCACGACGTGGTGCTGATGGACAGCTTCGACTACCCCGAGGCCAACTCACGCGCGACCTACGCCGACGACGGGTTCCACCCCTCGGCCGAAGGGCACCGCCAGGCGGCGCGAGCGTTCCTGCGCGCGCTCCGGCAGCGGCTCCGGCTGAGCGCGGCGTGATAGCCACGGCGGGCATCTTCAGCCGCGGCTTCCACGACCTCCACCCCCACGACCACTTCCGCACGGGCGCTCGCACGGTACGCGAGGCGGACATCCTCGAGTTCGCCGCGCTCACGGGCGACTCGCATCCCCAGCACGTCGATCCGGCTTGGGCCGCGGACAGCCGCTTTGGAGAGCAGATCGCCCACGGCCTCTTGGTGCTGTCGTTCGCCGTCGGCCTCCTACCGCTCGACCCGGAGCGCGTGGTCGCCCTTCGGCGTGTGGGTGACGCCGTCTTCAAGCAACCTGTGAAGATCGGCGACGACTTGCACGTGGAAGGTGAAATCTCGCGCACGCAGGAGCTCGACGACGAGCACGGCCTCGTGGAGGCACGCCTGCGGATCGTGAACCAGCGGGGGCGGCTGGCGGTGAGGGCGACCGTGGAGCTTGTGTGGCGAGCCTGATGCTCGAGGGCAAGCGCCTCCTGATCACGGGGGTGCTCACCAAGGGCAGCATCGCCTACACGGTGGCCGAGCGCGCTCAGCAGGAGGGCGCGCACGTGCTGCTCACCGGCTTCGGGAGGACGCGGCGCATGACGGAGCGCGCGGCGGCCCGGCTGCCGGATCCGCCCGACGTGCTGGAGCTCGACGTGAACAGGCCGGAGGACCTCGACGCGCTCGCGGCCGAGCTGCGCGAGCGCTGGGGCGGGCTCGACGGCGCCCTCCACGCGATCGCCTTCGCGCCCGGCGACGCCCTCGGCGGCAAGTTCATGACGGCACCGCCGGAGTCGGCGGAGCTGGCCTTCCGCACGAGCGCGTACTCCTTCAAGGCGCTGGCCGGTGCGCTTGCGCCGCTGATGGAGGAGGGCGGCAGCTTCGTCGGGATGGACTTCGACGCCTCGGTGGCCTGGCCGATCTACGACTGGATGGGCGTGGCGAAGGCCGCGCTCGAGTCGGTCTCGCGCTACCTCGCGCGCGACCTCGGCGACCAGGGCGTGCGCGTGAACCTCGTGTCCGCGGGGCCGGTGGAGACGCCCGCGGCGGAGGGAATCCCGGGCTTTGGCCAGCTCGCCGCACTGTGGGAGAAGCAGGCCCCGCTCGGCTGGGACCAGACCGACCCGGCCCCGGTGGCCGACGCGGTGCTGTTCCTCCTGTCGGACCTCGCGCGCGCCGTGACCGGGGAGATCCTGCACGTCGACGGCGGATACCACGCGATGGGCGCGCCACTCAGGCCCTGACTGCCAGCGGTGGATGACGATCGTGGCGTTTTCCGCAACGTTTGTCATCCACCTGGGCTTTGGAGGTAGATTCGACAGGTGCTACTTGCGATCGACGTCGGAAACACGCAGACCCATGTGGGCATGTTCGATGGCGACGACCTCGTTCATCACTGGCGCTTCGCCACCGCGCGCTTTGCCACGGCGGACGAGCTCACGACCACGCTCGCGGGCCTGCTCGGCCTCCGTGACCTGAAGCTGGCCGACGTCCACGCCGCCATGGTCTCGGCGGTGGTGCCGACGCTTGCGCACGAGTACGAGCAGGTGATCGAGCGCTATTTCGACGGTCGCGGGTTGCTCGTGGGGCCCGACATCAAGAGCGGCATGCCGATCCGGATCGACCGTCCGCAGGAGCTCGGGGCCGACCGCCTCGCGAACGCCGTGGCCGCGTACGAGCGCGTCGGCGGTGCCTGCATCACGGTCGACTTCGGGACGGCGATCAACTACGACGTCGTGTCGGCCGCAGGCGAGTACCTGGGCGGTGTGATCTCACCGGGCATCGAGATCTCGCTCGAGGCGCTGTCCGCGCGCGCGGCGCGGCTGCCGCGCGTCGAGCTCGAGAAGCCGCGGCATGCCATCGGCAAGGGCACGCAGGAGGCCATCCAGGCAGGCGTGGTCTACGGCTTCGCCGGCCAGGTCGACGCGATCGTCGGCCGGCTGCGCGAGGAGCTCGGCGAGGAGGCCACCGCCATCGCCACGGGCGGCTTCGCCGCCGCCATCGTCCCGTTCTGCGAGCAGGTCGACGAGGTGGACGACCGCCTCACGCTCCAGGGCCTCAAGCTGATCTGGGAGCGAAACGAGAGCTGAGCCCCCCCATCAGTTCGACATCTCGGTCGATCCGCGCGGCCGGGTGACGGTGGTGCGGGTAAAGGGCGAGGTGGACGCGGTCACGGCGCCGCGGATGGGAGAGGCCGTGAACAGGTTGCTCGCCCGCAAGGCGAACGTGGTGCTCGACCTCCAGGACGTGGCGTTCATGGACCTGCACGGGCTCGCGGTGCTGATGCGCGCCTCGCGGCGCGCTCGCTCGGACGGCGGCAGCTTCGCGATCGCGCACCCGGCGTACTGCGTCAAGCGGCTCGTGCAGCTCGTGCGCGCCGAGAACGCGCTCAGGATCCTGCCGGACGGCAGCGACCCGCTCGACGCCGCCTGAGCGGCGCTACCTTCTGCGTGTGCGCTCGCTCACCGACAGCTGGACGCTCGGCGGCCTGAGCCTCCGGAATCGCGTCGTCCTGGCGCCGCTCGCCGGCATCGGCAACTGGTTCGTGCGCCTCCAGGCGAAGCGCTACGGGGCCGCTCTCGTCGTCTCCGAGATGGTGTCCAGCTTCGGCCTCGTGCACGGCGACAAGCGCACGCACCGCGAGTTCCTCCGCATCCACCCGGAGGAGCACCCGGTGTCGATGCAGCTGTTCGGTCACGACCCCGACGTGATGCGCGAGGCAGCGGCCATCACCGCCGCCGCGGGCGCCGAGCTGATCGACCTCAACATGGGCTGCCCGGTGCGGAAGGTCTGCAGGACCGGCGCGGGAGCGGCGCTGCTCGACGACCCGGACCGCGCGGTCGCGATCGCGCGCGCGGCGCGCGAGGGCAGCGGCCTGCCGGTGACCGTGAAGCTCCGGCCCGGCCGCCAGCCCGGTGACCGCGCCGGCGTGGAGCTCGCGAAGCGGCTCGTGGAGGAGGCCGGCGTGGCCGGCATCGCCTTCCACCCGCGCCACGCCTCGCAGCAGCACTCTGGCGCGCCCGACTATGCGCTCGCGCGCCAACTCGTGGAGGCGCTGCCCGTGCCGGTGATGCTCTCCGGCGGCCTGTCGAGCGACGAGACCACCCTCCGCGCCTTCGAGGAGAGCGGTGCCGCGGCGGTGATGCTCGCGCGTGGCGCGCTCGGCAACCCCTGGGCCTTCGGGCGCCTGGTGGGCAACTACGAGGGCGAGCCGGAGCCGCACGAGGTGCTCGCGGAGCTCGAGTGGGTGATCGACTCCGCGGAGGACCATCTCGGCGTGGAGCGCGCGGGCCGCTATCTGCGCAAGTTCTACCCCTGGTACGCGGAGCGGCTGGCGCTCACGAGGCGCGAGCGCGAGCCGCTCGTGACGGCGCCCACCACGGCGCACGCGCGCGAGCTCTGGCGCGCGATGGCCCACGCGGCCATCCCCGTGGCCGCTTAACTCAAGGTTCCTCCCGCGTCACGCCGAATATGACGGCGTGAGCGCGGACTCCGCTTCGATCCGCCGGTTCGCCGGCTGGGCGCTCGTCGGCGGCCTCTCCGTCGCGGCGGTCGCCGCGGTGGTCGCGCTCATCGCCGGCTCTTTCGACGACACCAGCGGGCGCGTGATCCTCACCAGCATCGGCTTCGCGCTCTCGAGCGCCACCGGCTCGGCCGGCGCCAACGCACGCCTGCGTTCCTCCGAGCGCCTCCAGCAGCTGGGTACCGCGACCGTGCTCGCATCCGGCACCGCGTTCGTCCTGCTCGTCATCGGGACCTGGACGAGCGACTGGGGCTCGGAGGGGATCTGGCGCGCGTTCGGCTGCGTGGCGGTGCTCGGCCTGACCGGGGCCCACGCCTGCGTCCTCTTGGGCGCCATCCGGCCCGGCGACAGCGACGCGGTTCGCCGCATCACGCTGATCGCGGTGGGCCTGGGCGCGGTCGACGCGTTCTCCGTGGTGCTCCCGCTGTCGTCCCTCGTGGACGATGTGGACGAGGTGGCCGCGCGGATCTTCGGCGCGAGCCTGGTGCTCCTGGTGCTCACGTCGGTCCTGCCGCCGATCCTGCGGCGGATGCAGCCCGTGCGCAGCGCCAGCCCGCTCGCCTCGCAGGTGACCGAGATAGCCGACCGGATCGATGCGCTGAACGCCGACCCGGGCAACCGCGCGCCCGAGATCCGGGCCGAGACGATCCGCCTCAGAAAGCTCGCTGAGAGCCTTGAAACCTGAGTCGCAGACTCCCCCGAAAGGCGTATAGACGGTTGCTACACTGCTCGGCTCCTCCGGAAGGAAGACGGGGGTTTTCTTATGGCACGAGAGACCGTCCTAACACCTGAAGGCCTGAAGGAACTCAAGGCCAAGATCGAGCACCTGAGCGGCGACCGCCGCCGCGAGGTGGCCGAGCGCATCAAGGAAGCGCGCGAGTTCGGCGACATCTCGGAGAACGCCGAGTACGACGACGCCAAGAACGAGCAGGCGATGCTCGAGAAGCAGATCTCCGATCTCTCGGAGAAGCTGCGCAACGCCCGCGTCATCGACGCCAAGTCGGTCGACACCGAAAAGGTGAGCGTCGGCGTCACGGTGCACGTGAAGGACCAGAAGACGGACAAGTCGACGAAGTTCAAGATCGTCGGCTCGGCCGAGGCCGATCCCGCCGAGCAGAAGCTCTCGAACGAGTCGCCCGTCGGCCGCGCCCTGCTCGGTCACAAGCGCGGCGAGACCGTGAGCGTGCAGGTTCCGCGTGGTCCGGCTCGCAAGCTGAAGATCACCAAGATCGAGCGCTGAAGTAGCCTCCCGCCGCGTGGAGCGGGACGATCGCAGGGCCAAGCTGGAACACCTCCGGGCGGAGGGCATCGACCCGTTCCCCCACGAGTTCAAGGGCGTGGTCCCGACCTCCGAGGTCGTGGACGACCTGGAACCCGGTCAGGAGACAGACCGGGCCTACCGGGTTGCCGGCCGCATGGTGGCGCGACGCGACCAGGGCGGTGCCGCCTTCATCGACCTCGTGGATCGCGCGGGGAAGATCCAGCTCCACGCGAAGCGCGACGTGCTGGGCGACGACTCGTTCGATCGCCTTGTCTCACTGGACGTCGGCGATCTGATCGGTATCGACGGCACCGCCTTCAAGACCCGCCGCGGGCAGCTCAGCCTGCTGGTCACCGATTGGACCCTGCTCGCGAAATCGCTGCGCTCCGTGCCGACCGAGTACTACGGCCTCGAGGACGTGGAGACGCGCTACCGCCACCGCGAACTCGACCTGATCGGCAACCAGGAGACGCGCGAGCTGTTCATCGCGCGCACGAAGATCGTCCGCGCGATCCGGCGCTGGCTCGACGACCGCGACTTCCTCGAGGTCGAGACGCCGATCCTCCAGCCGCTCTACGGCGGCGCGCTGGCGCGGCCGTTCGTGACGCACCACAACGCGCTCGATCGCGACCTGTTCCTGCGGATCGCGGACGAGCTCTACCTGAAGCGGCTGATCGTCGGCGGCCTCGAGCGCGTGTACGAGATCGGCAAGGACTTCCGCAACGAGGGCATCTCGCACAAGCACAACCCCGAGTTCACGATGCTCGAGTGGTACCAGGCGTACGCCGACTACGAGGACGGTGCGCGACTGCTCGAGGAGCTCGTCTCGACCGTCGCGCGCGACGTGGGAGTCGACTTCTCGCCGCCTCCATGGAAGCGGATCTCACTCCAGGCGGCGATCCTCGCCGAGACGGACATCGACGTCCTGGCTCACCGCGGCGAC
>JAXDIL010000088.1:0-7707 GCA_034664005.1 Thermoleophilaceae bacterium
GCGCTCGAACTTCGACATCACCACCCGCTTCGGCGGTCGCTTCGTCCAGTCGATCGACGGTCTCGCCGGTCGGGGCGCGGGCGGCCAGGTGGACTGGTTCTTCTGGGTGAACGGGCTGGAGGCCGACAAGGGCGCCGCCGAGTGGGAGCTCAACCCGGGTGACCGCGTCCTGTGGGATCGCCGCGACTGGACCGCCGCCATGCGCGTTCCGGCGATCGTGGGCTCGTACCCGGCGCCATTCACTAACGGGGTGGGCGGGAAGCGCCGCCCGGTGCGGGTGGAGTGCGAGGACGTGAAGGCACGAGCGTGCAGCGAGGCGCGCGGGCGGCTGCAGGAGGCCGGGGTGCCGACCTCGGGGGCATCGATCGGCGCGCCCGGGACCGAGGTCGTGACCCGGCTCGTCGTGGCGCGCTGGCCGCAGGCGCGCGGCGTGCGTGGGGCGTCCGAGCTGGAGGGCGGCCCGGACGGGAGCGGGGTGTTCGCCCGCTTCTCGCGTGACGGAACGACGCTCGAGCTGCTCGACGAGCACGGCGACCCCGCCCGGACGGTCCGCCGCGGCGACGGCGTAGGCCTCGTGTTCGCGCTCCAGCCGCGCGCGGAGGAGCTCGTCTGGGTCGTGACCGCGCTCGACGAGCGCGGCCTCGAGGCCGGGGTGCGCGCGCTCAACGAGCGCAAGCTGCGCGACGCGTTCGCGGTGGCCGCGACGGGTGACCGTGTGGAGAAGCTGCCGCTGGTGGGCGGATGAGCCTGATCCCGGTCTACCGGAGCCGGCCGAGCGCGCTGCACGCTGCCCGCGCCGGCGCCGGCAGCGCTCTCTGCGGAGTGCTCGCGCTGACCGGCGCGCTGTACCTGCACCCGCTGATCCTGTCGGCGGCGCTGGCGGCGATCGTCCTGACGGGCGTGCTGGCCGGCGTGGGCCGCGAGATCGCTCGCTCGCTCCGCTTCGCGCTTCCGTTCGCGCTGCTGATCGCGGTGATCAACCCGCTCGTCTACCCCGAGGGCGAGACGCTCCTGATCCGCGGCGGGGAGGTCCTCGGGCGCAACATCGACATCACCCTCGAGGCGACCGCGGCGGGCGTGCTGAACGGCCTGCGCGTGATCGTGATCGTCACGGCCTTCGGGCTCCTGTCGGCCGCGGTCGACCCGGACGAGCTGCTGCGCCTGTTCCGCCGGGTGTCGTACCGCTCGGCGCTCACGGCGACGCTCGCCACGCGTCTCGTGCCGGTGCTCGCGCGCGACGCCACTCGCATGGGTGACGCCGCACGCTGCCGGCCGCACCCGCCCGGGCGCCTCACCCTCGCGCGGGCCGCGCTCGCCTCGACGCTCGACCGCGCCGTGGACGTGGCCGCCGCGCTCGAGGTGCGCGGGTATTCGCTCGGGGGACGGACGGCTCACCGCGCGCGGCCGTGGTCGCGGCACGACTGGCGCGTGGCCGCGGCGGCTGTGGTGATCGCCGCGGGCGCGCTGGCAGGCGCGATCGCGGGCGTGGGCACCGTCGAGCCCTACCCGTCCCTCCAGATCGAGACGGGCCCCGCCGAGCTGGCGCTCAGCGCCGGCCTGCTGCTCGTGGCGCTCTCGCCGTTCGCCGGCCGCGCGGCGCGCATGGGGGTGGCGCATGCCTGAGCCGCTCGTGATCGCCGAGCGCTTTGGTTACCGCTATCCGGAGTCGGGCTCGGCGTCGCTCCGGGAAGTCTCATTGACGATCGAGCCTGGGACGTTCACGGTGCTCGCGGGCGTGTCGGGGTCCGGGAAGTCGACGTTGTTGCGTGCCTTCTCCGGGCTCGTGCCGCACTTCCACGGCGGCGAGGCGACCGGCGAGCTCAGCGTGGGCGGGCTCGACGTGCGCGACCACGGCCCGGGCGAGCTCGCGGCGGTGGTCGGGACGGTCTTCCAGGAGCCGGAGACACAGATCGTGATGAGCGGCGTGCGCGCCGAGCTCGAGCTGCCGCTCGAGCACCGCGGCGAGCCCGCCGGCTCGGTGGCGCGCGCGGTCGAGGAGACCGCCCTCGGTCTCGGCGTGGCGCACCTGCTCGACCGCCGCACGGACACGCTCTCGGGCGGCGAGCTCCAGCGGGTGGCGATCGCCGCGGCGATGGTGCATGACCCGCCGCTGCTGGTGCTCGACGAGCCGACCTCCCAGCTCGACCCCGTCGCCGGCGACGAGCTCGTATGGCAACTACGGCGCCTGAACGAGGACTGGGGAACCGCGGTGGTCGTCGCGGAGCACCGCCTGGAGCGCTGCCTGCCCGCGGCGGACCGCGTGATCGCGATGGTGGAGGGGCGTGTGGCCTGCGACGCGGATCCGCGCGGCTTTCTCGACTGGGCCTCCGAGTCGAGCCCCGCGCTGGCGACGCCGGCTGCGCGGCTCTTTTCCTTGGCCGGCCTGCGGCCCCTGCCGGCATCGGTGAAGGACGCGCACGCCACGCTTCGAGCGGATGGTGTCTCCCTTGACCCCGCACTGCGGGGAAAGAGAAGACACGGTTCGCCCGAAGGGTCCGAGCGGCCCAAGCGGCGCTGGCTTCCTCACCGCAATGGCGGCCCGGACCGGGCGCTGCGCCTGAAGAGCGTCTGGCATGAGATCGAGGACGGGCCCGCGATCCTGCGGGGCGTGTCGCTCGAGCTGATGCCCGGCGAGCGCGTCGCGCTCATGGGCCGAAACGGCGCGGGGAAGAGCACGCTGCTCCGGCTCGCGAAGGGGCTCGCCGAGCCCACTCGGGGGCACATCGAGCGCGCGGGCGAGGTGGCGCTGCTGCTGCAGAACCCCGGGGACTACCTCGTCCACGGCCATGCGGTCGAGGACGCGGGCGCGGCTGGCGTGGCGGCCGCGGGACTCGCAGGCCGCGAGGACGCCAATCCCCGTGACCTGTCGGGCGGCGAGCGGCAGCGGCTCGCGCTTGAGGTCGTGCTCGCGGGCGACGTCCCCAATGCGGCCGTTCTGCTCGACGAGCCCACGCGCGGCATGGACCGGGTCCACAAGGACGCTCTCGCGGAGCGGATCAAGGAGCTCGCAGAGGCCGGCGCCGCGGTGATGGTCGCGACGCACGACACCGAGTTCGCTGCCGCGCTTGCCGACCGTGTCGTTCTGCTCGGCCAGGGAGTCGTGATCGCGGACGGGCCGCCAAGCGACGTGCTCGGAGGCGGACGCCACTTCTCGACCGAGGTCGCACGGGTCACGCACGGCGCGGCGCTGCTCCCGGACGAGGGCGCGCGGTTGCTGCGCGAGGGCGCGCGCGCGGAGGTCGCGACGTGAGCTGGCAGGTTGCCTCGCTCGCACTGCTCGGCTTCGCGCTCGCCTGCGGCTTCGCCTGGTACGAGCGCGAGCGGCCGCCCGCGCGCGTGATCGCCGTGGTGGCCGCGCTGGCCGCGCTGGCGGTGGTCGGCAGGCTTGCGTTCGCCGCGGTCCCGAACGTGAAGCCCACCACGGACATCGTCCTGTTCGCGGGCTACGCGCTCGGCGCGGTGCCGGGCTTCGCCGTCGGCGCGGTAACCGCCATCGTCTCGAACATCTTCCTCTCGCACGGGCCCTGGACTGTTTGGCAGATGGCCGGCTGGGGCGGCGTGGGGATCGTGGGAGCGCTGCTTGCGCGTACGCTGCGCGGCCGCGAGCCGAACCGCTATCTGCTCGCCGCGGTGTGCGGCCTGGCCGGTTTCGCGTTCGGCGCGTGGATGGACATCTACCAGTGGACGCTCGCTGCAAGGCAAGACCTCGATACATATGTAGCCGTGGCCGGCACCTCGCTTCCCTACAACATCGCCCACGCGGTGGGCAACGTCGTCTTCTGCCTCCTCATCGGGCCGGCGTTCCTGCGCGCGCTCGCGCGCTACCGCCGCCGCCTCGAGATGCGCTGGGAGCGCTCGCCCGCGCCGGTCGCGCTCGGCGCCGTGGTGCTCGCGCTCGTGCTGATCGTGCCGGTGGCGGCCGTCGCCGCCACGCCCACCCAGCGCGCCGCGAGCTACCTGGCGAAGGCGCAGAACAAGGACGGCGGGTTCGGCGCCGCGCCCGGCAGCGGCTCCAGCCCCCTCTACACCGGCTGGGCCGGTCTCGGCCTTAGCTCGGCGGGGCGCAACGCGCAGGACGTGAAGCGTCCCGGCGGCCGCTCGATTGCCCGCTACGTACTGCGCGGCGCTGGCTCGCTGCGCGACATCGGCGAGATCGAGCGGACGGCGCTGCTCGCCAAGGCCGCCGGCCTCGACCCGCGCAGCTTCGGCGGCCGCAACCTGCTCGCGGAGATCCAGAGCCGCCGTCGCGCCGATGGCTCGATCTCGGGCTTCGTGAGCTACACCGCGTTCGGGATCATGGCCCTGCGGGCCGATGGCGTCTCCGCCGGCTCGCCGACGGTCGACTGGCTCGTGAAGTCGCAGAACTCGGATGGCGGCTTCGGCGTGGCGCGCGCGTCCACGAGCGACGCCGACATGACCGGCGCCGCGCTCCAGGCGCTCGCCACGGTCGGCCGGGCGAGCGGTCCGGTGGCGCAGCGCGCGGTCGCCTGGCTGCGCGCCAACCAGAACGGCGACGGCGGCTACGGCCAGTTCAAGGGCCGCCCCTCGAACTCGCAGTCCACCTCCTACGCCGTGCAGGGCCTGATCGCGGCCGGCGCCGGTGGCGGCGCGGTCTCGGGCGCGCGTAGCTACCTCGTGAAGCGCCAACGTGGCGACGGCAGCGTGGCGTACTCCTCGTCGTCCACGCAGACGCCGGTCTGGGTCACGGCTCAGGCGCTGATGGCGCTCGAGGGCAAGTCGCTCCCACTCGGCACCGTGGCGCGCAAGAAGCGCAAGCGGGCAGGCGCCAGCGCCGTCCCGGGCGGAGGCGGAGGTGGCGCCAAGGCGAACGGCGGCGGCAACGACAAGGCCGGCACAGGGGGAGGCGCCGTCGCAGGCGCCGGGACGGAGCCCGGCGCAGCGGCCGCGGAGGGAATCGGAGCCGGCGGGGCCGTCACCGCGACCGCCGAGCCCGGCCTCGAGCCCGAGGGCACCAGCGCCGCGACGCTCGCGGCGGAGGCCGCCAGGAAGACGGGGACCGCGTCGCCGAAGCCTGTGCCCGTCTGGGCGGGCGTGCTCGCCGCGCTCGGCCTGCTCGCGCTGCTCGGGGCGCTGCACCGGTTCGTGCTGCCCCGCCGCGCCGATTTGGGATAGTCAGGGCATGGCCGAGCCCGACCCGTTCGCCGGCGCGTTCACCGACCCGTCGCAGCTGCGCGACTTCTACGACGCCCCGATGGAGATCGCGGTCCGCAAGGACATCGGCCACATCGACGACCTCTGCAGGCGCCTGATCGCCGCCTCGCCGATGCTGTTCGTCGCGACCCATGACGAGCACGGGCACGCGGACGTGAGCCCGCGCGGCGGCCAGCCCGGCTTCGTCACGGTGCTCGACGACAGCCACCTCGCGATCCCGGACGCCACCGGCAACCGGCGGCTCGACACGCTGGAGAACGTCGTCGCAAGCGGGCGGGTCGGCGTCATCTTCCTGATCCCCGGGCGCGACACGACGCTGCGCGTGAACGGCCGCGCCGGCGTGACAGCGGCGCCCGAGCTGCTCGAGCGCCTCACGCCGGTGGGCAAGCCTCCGAAGACCGCAATCGTGGTGGAGGCCGAGGAGGTCTACACGCACTGCCCGAAGGCGTTCGTGCGCTCCAAGCTCTGGGACCCGAACAGCTGGCCCGACCCTGCGACCCTGCCCAGCTCCGCCGAGGTCTCGCTCGCGCACCAGCGCAAGCCGGGGCTCACGCTCGAGCAGGTCCAGGCGCGCGAGCGCGAGTCGCTGGCGCAGCGGCTCGAGTAGCGCTCAGCCGCCGAGCGCGCGGCCGATCAGCCGGTCCATCACGCGGTCCGGGAGGTACTTCGCCATCCGGGCGCGGAGCTTCGCGTCGGTGCCCACGAGGTAGCGGGTGCGCGGGCGGTTCGCCGTCAGCGCCGTCCCGATCGCCTCGGCCACCGCGCTCGGCTCGAGGCCGCGCTCCTGCGCGATCTTTGCGGTCTCCTCGCGCAGCTTCGCGATCATCCCGCCGTACAGCCGCTCTGCCTCCGGCGGCACGTCCTCCATCATCTCGTCGGCGAGTGCCTCGCCCTTCTCCCAGATCGGCGTCTTCACGCCACCGGGCTCGATCAGGATCACGTCCACCCCGTGGGGCCGCAGCTCGCGGCGCAGCGAGTCGCTGAGGCCCTCGAGCGCAAACTTCGACGCGTTGTATGGGCTCACCAGTGGGAGGCCGACGCGCCCGCCGATGGAGCTGACGTTGACGATCCGCCCGTGGGCGCGCCGCAGCGCCGGGAGGAACGCCTGCGTGACGGCCGCCTGCCCGATCAGGTTGATCTCGAGCTGCTCGCGCAGCCTGTCGATCGGCAGGAACTCGAGCGGCGCCGCGACCGCGATCCCGGCGTTGTTCACGAGGCCGGCCAGCGGCGTGTCGCCGAGCTGCTCGCGCGCGGCCGCGATCTGGCCCGCGTCGGTCACGTCGATCCTCACGGTGCGAATGCCGCCGGCCTCGAGCCGCTCGGCGTCCTCGTCCTTGCGCACGGCGCCGACCACGTCGAAGCCCAGCGTCTTCAGGTGCTGGACGGTCGCCTCGCCGATGCCGGTGGAGGCGCCCGTCACGAGAACGGTTCCGGAGGCCATGGCGGTGCCAGCCTATTCGCTAGCTTCGCTCGGGTGGAAGTGGAAGAGGCGATCAGGACGCGCCGGACGCACAAGGTCTACGGACCCGAGCCGGTGCCGCGCGAGACGCTCGACGAGCTGTTCGAGCTGGCGCGCTGGGCGCCGAACCACAACCTCACGAACCCGTGGCGCTTCCGCGTGATCGGGCCCGAGTCACTCGCGCGCCTGAAGGAGGCGGCGGGCGAGGAGGCGGCCGCCAAGCTCGACCGGGCGCCGACGCTCGTGGTGGCCTCGGTGGTGGAGAGCGGCGACCCGGTGCAGGACGAGGAGGACTACGCCGCCGGCGCCGTCGCGGCCTACATCGTGCTGCTCGCCGCGCACGCGCGCGGGCTCGCCGGCTACTGGCGGACGCCCGAGGTGCTGCGCACGCGCGGGGGTTGCGCGGCGGCCGGCCTTCCCGATGGCGAGCGGGCGATCGGCCTGCTTCACCTGGGGCCGCTCAGGCAGGAGAAGGACGCGCCTGAGCGGATGGAGCGCGGAGAGTTCGTAACGTACCTGCCGTGATCCCGCGAGCAGACGCTCTTGCCTCACTGGAGCGGGACAGCTTCGACATGGTCGTCGTCGGCGGCGGGATCACCGGCGCGGGCGTGGCTCTCGACGCCGCGTCGCGCGGCTACAGCGTCGCACTCGTGGAGAAGTCCGACTTCGCGGCGGGCACGTCGAGCCGCTCCTCGAAGCTCGTGCACGGCGGGCTTCGCTACCTCCAGAACTTCGACCTTGGCCTGGTGCGCGAGGCGCTGCTGGAGCGGTCGCTCTTGGTGAAGCTCGCGCCGCACCTGGTGAAGCCCCTGCCGATGATCGTGCCCACCTTCGAGGGCAAGCGCCCCGACCGGCTGCTGGGCGTGGGCTTGAACATGTACGACGTGATGTCCTGGCGTCGTGGCCGCGACGAGGCCGAGGAGTGGAGTCCCGAACGGCACCGCACGATCGACGCGGACGAGGTGCTCGAGCTCGTTCCCGCGCTGGCCGGCCGCGATCCGACGGCGGGCTATCTCTTCTACGACTGCCAGACCGACGACGCGCGCCTCGTGCTGACCGTGCTCGGCGAAGCGCTC
>JAXDIL010000141.1:0-4502 GCA_034664005.1 Thermoleophilaceae bacterium
CTCGCCGAGTGGCTCCACGCGGAGGTGCGCCGCGGGTTCGGCATCGAGCTCGACCAGGGCCGCCGCTACTCGTGGGGCTACCCGGCCTGCCCGGACCAGTCCGAGCACGAGAAGGTCTGGCGCCTGCTCGGGCTCGAGGAGATCGGGATGACGCTCTCGGACGGCTACGCCGTGACGCCGGAGCAGTCGACGGTGGCGATCATCGCCCACCACCCGCAGGCCGTGTACTTCGGCATGAAGTCTGGCTTCGTGCCGAAGGAGAAGGCGCCCGACGAGCTGATCGCCGGCACCGAGCGCGGCGGCGACGTGTCGCAGCTCCCGGCCTAGAGCCGCTCGGAACCAGCGAGCGCTCGCTAACTGTGCTGAAAATTGCGCGCCCAGCGACAACTATTCAGCGCACATCCTCAGTGCTTGCCGTTGCGGCGCTCGCGGGCGTCGTCGAGCGCCGCGATTTCCTCCATCCGCTCCAGGCGGTCGACGCCCAGGGCGGAGCGCGAGGAGGGCGCCACGCGGGCCAGCGAGTAGCGCCGGCGCACGGGCCCGGGCGCGGGCCGGTCGGCGTCCGGTACGAGCGTGTAGCGGCGCGGCTCCATACCGGTAAATATCGCTGCACCGAGCGATATTTCGTACCGCCCTATGTCGAAAGATCAGGCGGGTTTTTTCGCCTGGGTGTCCAGCGCGGCAAGCACGGCTTCCAGGACGCGCTCGGGCCCAAAACGGACCACGTCGTCGGCCACCAGGCCGGTCTCACGCTCGGCCTCGGCAACCGCAACCCGGGCCGCGTCGTCGTCGAGGTCGGACGTATTCAATGCAATGGCCGCCACGCTCACCGGCCGCACCCGAGAGCCAACAGACTCGTACGCCGCGATCAGCTCGTTCAGCGGCGGGATCGGCAGGTCGGGGTAGTTGCGGTTGTGCGTCGCGTTCGGCTTGTGGACCAGCACCAGCAGGTCCGGCGCCGAGCCGTGCAGCAGGCCGAGCGTCACACCAGAGTAGGCCGGGTGAAAGAGCGCTCCCTGGCCCTCGACGAACAGCAGGTCGCCGCGCTCCGCGCCCTCGTGTACGAGGCGCTCGGCCGCGCCGGCCACGTAGTCCGAGATCACATGGTCGACGGCGATGCCCCAGCCGGCGATCGCCACGCCGGTCTGACCCGTCGGCACGTAGACCGACCGCAGGCCGCGCTCGCGCGCCGCGCGGTCCAGCTCGAGCGTCACGACCTTCTTCCCGATGACCGTGTCCGAGCCGACGCTGTGCACCACCCGCACCGAGTCCGGGCGGCTGTGGGGCCCCTCGGGCACGGTGAGGTCGGGCGGCGCCTCGCGCAGGTCGCGCAGCGCGACGCCGCGGCGCTCGGCCGCCTCGCGGAGCTCGGCGTCGGCGTTCAGCTGCGTGTGGAGCCCGGCCTCGAGCGACAGGCCCGCCTCGATCGCGGCGAGCAGCGTCGGCCGCCATGCCGGGTCGAGCTTCCCGCCGGGCGGCGCCACGCCGATCAGGAGCGTCTCGGCGCCGTACTCGATGGCCTCGTCGAGCGTGGCGACGATCGGCGCCGGGTGGAGGCAGAACGGCTCGACCTCGTTCGCGGTGCGGCCGGCGCAGGTGGAGTCGATCACCGCCACCACGTCCCGGTTGCCGTACCGGATAACGCCGTGCGCGGTCTTGCCCGTGTGCTTCGCGAACAGGCCCTCCGCGAAGATCGCCAGCTTCTCGCTCATGCGGGCGCCACCCCGAGACCCGGCTCGTGGCTCGGAAGCACGTGCCCATCCTCGAAGCGCAGCCCCGTGAACGGCTCGTCCGCCAGCAGCAGGTGGCCGTCGAGGTCGACCCAGTCGGCCAGCGACGCGATCGCGGCGGCCGGCGCCACGCCGAGTTGCGATTCGACCATGCAGCCCAGCATCACCCGCAGTCCCAGCGCTCGCGCGGCGTGGATCATCCGCACAGCCTCGCGGACGCCTCCCGACTTCGCGAGCTTCACGTTGATGCCGTCCGCGTACGCGGCGGCAGGGGCCACGTCGGTGAGGTCGTGGCAGCCCTCGTCCACGATCACCGGCAGGCGCGGGCGGAGCTCCCTGAGCGCGAGGAACGAGTCGACGTCGTCAGCGGGGAAGGGCTGCTCCACGAACTCGACGTCGAGCCTGATCAGCTCCGGCATCAGCTCGCGTGCCGACTCGAGCGTCCAGCCCTCGTTCGCGTCCACCCGCAGCGGCGCGTCCGACTCCTCGCGCACCGCCTCGATGCGCTCGAGATCCTCCGCCCCACCCACCTTGACCTTCAGCGCGCGGAAGTCGCGCGCCCGGCGGGCGCGGTCACGCGTGCCCTCCAGCGAGTCGATCCCGATCGTGAACGAGGTGGGCGGAGCCTCTGGCGACAGGCCGAGCAGGCGCCAGAGCGGCACGCCGAGCCGCCGGCCGATCCAGTCGTGCAGTGCGGCGTCGAGCGCAGCCTTTCCCGCAGCCTCGCCCTCCACGTCCTCGAGCCGCTCCTCGATCGTCTCGAGCGCGAAGGGATCGTCGCCAACCAGCGGCGGGGCGGTCGTGGCCAGGAACTCGCTCGCCGACTGGGGGCTCTCGCCGCGGTAATAGACCGGGGCCGCCTCGCCGCGGCCGACGATGCCCTCGTGCTCGAGCTCGACCTGCACGACGGTCTGGCTCGTGCGCGAGCCGCGAGCGATGCCGAATTCCTCGGCCAGGGCAAGGGAGGTGGTTGTGGCACGGAGCTCCACGGGCGGGAAGCATGACGACTCAGCCGATTGGGGCCGTACGTGGAAGCCTTAGTGCGGTGAAGGCCGGCCTGTGCGACACCTGTGAGCACCAGAAGCTGATCCGCAGCGGCCGCGGAAGCGAGTTCTCGATGTGCCTGCGGCACAGGACGGACGAGCGCTTCCCGAAGTACCCGCGGCTGCCGGTGGAGCGCTGCCCCGGCTACGAGAGGAAAGAGCTCAGCGGGTCCCGCTGACGATGGTCCTGCCATCGTCGGCCACTCGGACGGTCGGCGCCTTGTCCGAGATCGTGCCCGAGAACTGGCCGCGCGGCGCCGGGCCGCCGCCGGGCGCCACCGCCTTGGCCTTGCCGTCGAGTCCCGCCGCCACGCGCCAGTCGATCGTGAAGTCGCCGGCGTGCACCGCGGTGACGCTCCAGCGGAAGGTGCGCTGCTCGTTCGGCTTCAGCGGCCCGCACGCCCAGGTGTTCACGTAGGCGCTGTCGCAGCCGCGCGGGCTCGCGTCCTTCGCCTCCGGGAAGCCGGCGATCTCGAGTTGCACGCCGTTCAGCGCGAACACGGGCCGCGAGGGGTCCGCGAGGTCCGGGTCGTCCTTGCGCATGTCGAACCCGTCCACCGTCATGGCGACGTTCGGGATGGTGCTGCGCCCGGCGTTGCGAACGGTCACGACGAGGTCGGAGCTCTTCGCGAGCTTCTGCTTCTCGGGGAACTTCGCCTCGACGACCTCGATCGGGAAGTTGCCCGCTGCCTCGTTCTCGTCCTGGCGCGCGCCGCCGCACCCCGCGACCGCGAGCAGGCACAGCGCCGTAACGCTCCTCGCCCTCAAAGCGCCGCGAACATACCACCGAAACCGCAGCACACGCGCAGGTTCCCGGCGAGGTGGCGGGCCGCGACGGTTCCCTCTGGCGGAGCCACCATGCATGGCATAGGCTTCGGACGGGGAGGAGTGGACTGAGTGGTACGTAGCGCAGCCGATCGGGTTTTCTTACCGACCAAAAACCTGCTGGAGCAGGTCGGTGACATGATGATTCTCACCGGCAAGACGCTCGTCTCTGCGATAAGGCCGCCGTACCCGTACGGCACCGAGTTCGTCCAGCAGTTCCTGTTCATGCTGCGCCTCTGCTGGCTGCCGCTCACGATCTCGACGATCGCGTTCGGCTACGGCGCTCCGGGGCTTCAGGCTGGCAACTTCCTCGTCCTGTTCGGCGCCATCGACCGCCTCGGCGGCTTCTTCGTGCTCGCCTCGATTCGCGAGTTCGCGCCGTTCGTGACGGCGATCATCCTCGCGGGCGTCGGCGGCACCGCCATCACCGCCGACCTCGGCGCGCGCAAGATCCGCGAGGAGCTGGACGCGCTTCAGGTGCTCGGCGTCGACCCGATCAAGAACCTGGTCGTGCCGCGCTTCCTCGCGCTGATGGTCGTGACCGGCCTCTTCAACATCTACGCGCTGATCTTCGGCATCTTCGGCGGCGTCCTCGCCACGCTCACGTTCGACGCGCCACTCGGCCCCTTCTTCGCAACGCTCCTGAACAACGCGAGTACCACCGACCTCTGGGGGTCGGTCGTAAAGACCACCTTGTTCGGCGCCATCATCGCGATCGTCTCCTGTTACAAGGGGATGACTGCGTCCGGAGGCGCCGAGGGCGTGGGTAGAGCCGTGAACCAGGGCGTGGTTATCGAGTTCCTCGGCATCTTCGCGTTCAACTACGTGTTCACGCAGACGCTGCTGGCAACCCACCCCGAGATCTCGGTGATCAAGTAGCGATGGGCACAGGCTGGCTGTCAGT
>JAXDIL010000159.1:0-2650 GCA_034664005.1 Thermoleophilaceae bacterium
GTGAAGGCACGAGCGTGCAGCGAGGCGCGCCGAGCCGAGCTCCCTGTGGCCGAAGTCGCGCGTGACGCGCAGCGTGGCGCCACCGCCCTCGCGCTCCTCGCCCGCCCCGAAGCCGCAGCCCGCCGCCGCCGGCGCGAGCGAGGCGACAAGCAGGGCTGCGACGATCGGCCGGACACGCCTCACGGCACCTCGACTCGCTCCGTGTACGAGCGCACGAGACCATCCTTGCGGGCCACGACCCGGTGCGTGCCCGGCGGCAGCGCGAGTTGCACGCGGCCGTCGGCGCCGGTGACGCCGCTCACCCCGGACGCGCTAACGGTCGCGCCCTCCACGAGCACGCCGTCACCGCCGTCGTCGTAGCCGCGCACGGTGGCGACGATGCCGCCGCTCACCGCGGTGGCCCGCACCGCGAGCGTGCGCTGGCAGTCACCGGCGCGGAGGCAGTAGAACCAGGTGATCCGCTGGCCCCGGCGGAGCCGCCCGTTGCCGAACGGGCCGCTCGTGTCGGCGGCGCCGGCCGTGGCGGCGCGGCGGCCGACCTTGTAGACCCAGCCGCGCTGCCCCCGGTTCCGGTCGTCGCGGATGCCGGTGACGATCAGCGCCGACGCGTCGCGCGGACGCGACGAGCAGGCGCCGAAGTCGCGCACACGAAGGCGCCCGACACGGCTCCGGACGAGAGCGGCGAGCGCGGTCGCAGTCCCGACCGTGCAGCGCCGCCCGCTTGCCGTCACGCGCGCGGCTCTGGTTCCGGTCGGCTTCTGTACCGCTTCCCCGTCGCGAAAGACAACGAGCTGCTGGACCCTCGGCGGTGCAGCGTTCGCTGCCGGTGCCAGCACGGCGACCGCCACGAACAGCCCAAGGAGCGCGCGTGCCTTCACGGTGACACAGCGACGGCGTCAAGCTCCACCGGCCCGCCGCCCAGCGAGCGCAGCCGGAGTGTGTGCGACCCGGCCCTCAGGCGGCGGCTCACCCACAGCACCTGCCGGTGACCGGAGTGCCCGCGGGTCCGAACCACGCGGCTGCGGCCGCCCACCGTCACGCGCAGGCGACCGCCGCGCCGCAGCTCGCGGCCGATCAGCGCCACCTGACGCCCGCGGAACCTCATCCGTCCGGTCGCCTCGGCCTTCGTGGCGCGCACCACGGTGCGGCCCCAGGCGCCCGCCGCCCGCGAGCGCTTCCACGCGCGCGAGAGATGCAGGAGCCGCCGGTCACGGTCGTCCACCGGGATCAGCACGGGGTTGGTGACGATCGCTGACGAGTTGAGCGCGCGATCGGTGGCCGTGATGCGGAACCTGTATGCCGCACCGGAATCGCCACGGAAATGGAGCCCGTTCGTCGACGTCTTGTCGAGCAGCGAGCGCCACTCCGGATCCGCCTGGCTCGCGCGCGCGCCGCGGTTTATGCGCGCCACCTCGACGCTGTAGTGCTCCACGCCGCTGCCGGCGCCGTCCTGAGCGCCCCAGGACACGAGGATCGTGCGTGAGCGGCCGGTGCGGCTGGCCAGCTCGCGGCCGGGAAGCGCGGGGTCGTCCGCGCCGAAGCCCGACTCGACGACCGGCGCCGTCTTGTCTCCCGACGTGCACTCGGCCGCCCCGGGCGGGTCCACGCAGAGGACGATGCTGTTGGACCGGATCGTGTCCGGCTTCTCGGCCTTGAGCCGGTAGATCCCCTCCTCGGGGAACACGAGCGTCGCTCTGCCGTCCGGGCCGGTCGCCGTCCCGCCGACGGTCGCTCCGCTCTGCGGGTTGCCGTTCGAGCCGTCGGTCACGCGGACCTGGAGGGGCTGGCCGGTCGTGACGGCGTTCGGGCCTTCGAGCTTGAGCGGAGTCGAGACCGAGAACGGGATGCCCGCCCACAGCACGTCCTGGCCGGCAAGGATGCGCTTCTGGCAGCCGCCCTTGTCGGAGAACTGGAAGTTGACGAAGAGCGCCCAGTAGGCGGAGCTCGGGTCGATCTGCTCGTCCGCGACGCGCTCCAGGAAGAAGTCCTCGATCCCGAAGTTGCCGTAGGGGCCGTCGATCGTGAACCCTGCGAGCTTCGCGGCGTCGTCGAGCGCGGCGGTCGGCACCGGGCCGGGCTCGGGCTGGGCGTTGTCATTCGTGCCGTCGCACGTGTGCGTCCCACCCGTGGCGGTGGTCACGGCGTGGCCGTCGGTCGTCACCGGCCCGTCGAAGACCGTCTTCGACGGCCCCTCCACGCGGAGATTCACGGTGATGGGCACGGCCAGTGCGGCGGGAGCCGCAGCGGCAAGGCACAACAGGACGAGCGCTGCTGGGAGCGCTGAACGGCGGAGGCGGTCGATCATGTGAGCCACCCTTTCCTCGAGGGTCGTAGGGCTTTCGGCCGGAGTCAGGTTTCCTGGCTTCGAGCTCCGCGCCGCGCCTTCCCGGAGAGCCGTCGGCTCCCCAGTGGCTTCATGCGACACATCAACGCCCGTTCACAGTGGCGGGACCGCGCGGGATTCACACCCGACTTCCCTAGCCACCGACCGTTACGGCGAGCAGCATATCCCACGCCCCGGCCGCGGCGACCCCCGTGGGCACGAGCCGCTACGACCGCTAGAATCGCTCGCCGCGCCGCTATCGTCTAGGGGACTAGGACGCCGCCCTCTCACGGCGGAAACCGGGGTTCGAATCCCCGTAGCGGTACT
>JAXDIL010000160.1:0-6732 GCA_034664005.1 Thermoleophilaceae bacterium
GAGTCGCAGGACATGGCGGAGCTCACCTGGGACGAGCTGGCCGACCAGGTCGCGCGCTGCGCCGCCGGGCTGCGGCGGCTCGGGGTCGCGCGCGGCGACCGCGTGGCCGCCTACATGCCGAACGTGCCCGAGACCGTGGTCGCCTTCCTCGCCTGCGCGAGCATCGGAGCGGTCTGGTCGAGCTGCGCGCCCGAGTTCGGGACACCGACCGTCGTGGATCGCTTCAAGCAGATCGAACCGAAGGTGCTGATCGCGACCGACGGCTACCGCTACGGCGGCAAGGACTTCGATCGCCGCGACCGGGTCGCGGACATCGTCGCCGCGATCCCGTCGATCGAGCACACCGTGATGGTGCCGAGCGGCTGGGACGAGTTGCTCTCCGAGCCCGCCGAGCTGAGCTTCGAGCGGCTGCCGTTCGACCATCCGCTCTGGGTCCTCTACTCGTCGGGCACGACCGGGCTGCCGAAGGCGATCGTTCAGGGGCAGGGCGGGATCCTGCTCGAGCACATGAAGAAGGCGCGGCTCCACAGCGACCTCAGCCCCGGCGACCGCTTCTTCTGGTTCACGACGACCGGCTGGATGATGTGGAACTTCCTCGTCGGCAGCCTGCTGGCCGGCGCCGCGATCGTGCTGTACGACGGGCGGCCGGACCCGGACCGGCTCTGGGAGTTCGCGCGCGAGGCCGAGGTCACGACGTTCGGGACGAGCGCCGGGTTCATCACGGCGTCGATGAAGGCGGGCATGAAGCCGCCCGAGCTGCCCGCGCTGCGGAGCATCGGGTCGACCGGCTCGCCGCTGCCCGTCGAGGGCTTCGAGTGGGTCTACGAGCAGTTCCCGGATGTATGGCTCTTCTCGACCAGCGGCGGCACGGACCTCTGCACGGCGTTCGTGGGCGCGTGCCCGATCCTGCCCGTGTACGCGGGCGAGCTCCAGGCGCGCTGCCTCGGCGCGGCGGTGGAGTCGTGGAGCGAGGACGGCCGCCCGCTCATCGACGAGGTGGGCGAGCTGGTGATCACCCAGCCGATGCCGTCGATGCCGATCTACTTCTGGAACGACGAGGACGGGGAGCGCTACCGCACGAGCTACTTCGAGACGTTCCCGGGCGTGTGGCGCCACGGCGACTGGATCAAGATCACCGAGCGCGGCACCGCGGTGATCTACGGGCGCTCGGACTCGACGATCAACCGCGGCGGCGTCCGCATGGGCACGAGCGAGATCTACAGCGCCGTGGAGGCGGTGCCGGAGGTGCTCGACAGCCTCGTGGTGGACGTCGAGGACGAGATGATCCTGTTCGTCGTGCTGGACGACGAGCTGAGCGACGAGGTGGTCGCGGAGATCCGCCGCCGCATCCGCGAGCACTGCTCGCCGCGCCACGTGCCGGACCGCGTGGTGCAGATCCCGGAGGTGCCGCGCACGCTCTCGAACAAGAAGCTCGAGGTGCCGGTGAAGAAGATCCTGCTCGGGGCGGCGCCGGAGAGCGCCGCGAGCCGCGACTCGCTCGCGAACCCGGCGGCGCTCGACTGGATCGCCGAGTTCAGCGCGAAGTCGGCTAGCTGAGCTCCTCGTCGACCGCCTCGGCGATTCGGGCGCAGACCTCCTCGGCCTCGGCGAGCGTGTCCTCCTCGAGGCGGTTCTCGGTGCCGGTGACGGTGACCGACGGGAGGCGCGCCGAGCCCGCGGCGTAGCCGTCGGTCGGCTCGCGGAGGGTGACGGTCTCGACGTCGACCGCGTCGACGAGCTTCGGGTGCGAGCGCACGCCCAGGAGCGGACCCTCCTTGTTCGTGAGCCGTACCTCGCCGCCGCCGGCGGCGTGGACGTTCAGCACGATCGTGTCGCCGGGCTTCAGTTCCTTGCGGTGGGCCCTGAGGAACGCGCGCATGCCCTGGGCCATGGCCTTCTGGGAGCCGGTGAAGAGCACGTGGAGGCCGAAGTAGTCGAGCTCCCCGTCGAGCCGCTCGGCGAGGCGGAGCACGAGCGCGGCGCCGGAGGCGTTGTCGTTCTCGCCGGCGGTGGCGGGGGAGAGCGCCACGTCGAGCAGGAGGGCGATGTAGACGATCAGCGCGACGGTCGGCACGAACTGGACGATCGTGAGGGCCGTGCCGCTCATGCCGGCGGCGCGAAGGACGCAGCAGGCGAGCAGCAGGAGCAGCGCGAGGAACATGGGGCGTAGCGGGCGCGTGCGGACCGGACCGGTGTCGCAGTGCGCGACGAGGATGAGCGCGCCCGGCATGTTGCGGTCGCCCCACGAGACCACGTTCTGCGACGCGCGCCTGCCCAACAGCCTGCGCGTGGTGGGCGTGATGCCCGCGAGGTCGAGGAAGGTGAGGATCGTCGCCGCGAGGACGAGGCCCGTGCCGAGCTTGGGGCTCGACACCGCCACGACGCTGCCGACGATCGCGAGGACGGCGTTCAGCGCATAGCCGGCCGCCCACGCGGGCCAGACGGAGAACGACTCGACCTCGACCTCACGACCAAGCCCCTCGAGCCGCCCCGCCAGATGCCTGGCCGCCCGCCGCTCCGGATCAGAGCCCGGAGGCCTGGGCCCAAACTGGTCGACGATCCCCTCGGCTTCGGCAAAGGCGTCGATCACGGCCGGAGTATGCCCTTCAGCCGCGATCCGGAACCACTACGCCTTCGGGCCGACGAACTCGTCCAGGCGGGCAACCGAGGCGCGCACCGAGCAGATCGCATGCATCGCAGAAGACCTGCGGAAATACCCGGGGTGGGATTCGAACCCACATGTCCCCAAGGGACAATGCCTTTTGAGGGCATCGCGTCTGACCAGATTCCGCCACCCGGGCGCGCGAACCAATGGTAGGCCCAGCGCAGGCGGCGCGACTAGGCCGGCTGGGGCTCGCCGCCGTCGGCGCGGGCGTCCGGCCCGTAGCGGTCGGCTTCGTCGCGAGAGACCTCGATCTCCGTGTTCCACTGCTGCTGGAAGCCGCGCATCGCGAAGGCCACCAGGAGCAGCTGCACGGGGACGAGGATGATCGTCAGGAGGCCGAGGATCGACGGCTCGAGCGCCGGGTCGGCGAAGCCGGCCTTGTCGCGGTCGAACCATGCCGGCCCGGCCACCGCGGCCACGACGGCGAAGAGGACCGCCAAGCCCGCCGCGACTGGAAGGACGCCGCGGTTCCACCTGCTGACGAAGTAGGCCATCATCAGATAGAGGAGCGCGTAGGCGATCGAGACGATCTCCATGCCCTGCAACTCGGCCCATCCGCCGATGGTGATCACGAGGATCAGCACGGCGCTCGTGACGAGCAGCAGGATCACCACGGCCTTCGTGGCCTTGGACTCAGCCTTGTCCCTGTTGGGATGAACGAGGACGGTGTCGGCCATCGCGGTCACAATACCCTGGCCACGGCGTTTCTTGCGCCGTTTCCGCGGGCGTGGTGGAACTAGGCAGACACGCGAGCTTTAGGTGCTCGTGGCCGAAAGGCCGTGGGGGTTCGATTCCCTCCGCCCGCACTCCCGGTGCGCCACGTCACCGGCGGCCTGAGATTCCTGCTCGAGCTCGCCCTGTTCGGCTCCGGCGTGGCAGCGCTCTTCGCGGCGGATCAGACGACGCTCGCGGCGATCCTCGCCGCACTCATCGCGCTCCATCTCGTACTGACGTTCGCCCTCAGCTAGCGGCCGAGGCTCGGTACGATTCCGCACGGGGGCAGTAGCAGAATTGGTTAACGCCCCGGTCTCCAAAACCGGTGATTCCAGGTTCGAGTCCTGGCTGCCCCGCCTAACACGTGGTTCGACTTCCGCCCGGAGGGGAATGACCTGGCCGTGGGCATCACCGCTTACGTTCTGTTCTTCCTCGCCGGCCTCGGCTTCGGCTACGCCGCGCCGCCCAAGTGGCGCTGGATTCCGTTCTTGTTCCCGCTTCTGCTCGGGCTGGCGGCGATCCTTCAGGACGGGCTCGATGCGTCGATCCTGCTGCGCCTTCTCGTCGCACTCATCGTCACCGCGCTCGGAGTCCTTGTCGGAACGATGATCGACGCCCGCTCCAGCGAGCAGGGCGACCATCCCCGCTACGCCTAGCTCGACGCCGGCCGGTTAGGTTCCCTCCGCACCGCGACCGGAGGAGAGCTGCTGTGGCCACTGTCGAGACCGTCAACGGCCCGCTGGACCTGGATGAGCTCGGGCTCACGCTGATCCACGAGCATTTCCGCGCGACCGACGAGGCCACGCGCTTCCAGTTCCCGCACCTCTACGACGAGGACGCCGAGTGGGAGGCCGCGATGGCCGACGCGAGCGCGGTCAAGCGCCACGGCGTGCGGACGGTCGTCGAGCCGAGCGCGATGTTCCTCCACCGCGACGCCGCGTTCAGCAAGCGGGTGGCCGACGAGAGCGGGCTGAACGTGGTGCTCGCCACCGGGGTCTACACCTACGACCATCTGCCGCAGCCCCTCATGAACCGCGACGAGGACCAGCTCGCCGAGCTGTTCGTCCACGACATCGAGAACGGCATCCAGGGCACCGGCATCAAGGCCGCGTTCATCAAGTGCGCCGCTGACGCGCCGGGAGTGACGCCCAACGTCGAGAAGGTCCACCGCGCGGCCGCGCGCGCGTCGAAGCAGACCGGCCGGCCGATCATGGCCCACTCGCAGCCCTCGAGCGGCACCGGGCTCGAACAGATGCGCGTATTCGGCGAGGAGGGGGTGGACCCGTCGAAGGTGCAGGTCGCGCACACGGGCGACAGCGACGACCTCGACTACATCGAGCGTCTACTCGACACGGGCTGCTGGATCGGCATGGACCGCTACGGACTGGACATCTTCCTGCCGACCGAGAAACGCCAGGCGACGGTGCTGGCCCTGCTCGAGAAGGGCCACGCCGACCGCATGTTCCTGTCTCAGGACTGGTGCTCGACGCTCGACTGGTTCACTCCGGAGGCCGCCGAGCAGATGCAGGCCACCGCGGCCCCGAACTGGAGCATGACCTACCTGTTCGAGCAGGTCATCCCCGAGCTGAAGGAGCGTGGGATGACCGGCGAGCAGCTCGACCAGATGATGGTCGAGAACCCGAAGCGTTGGCTAGCCTAGGTCGCCCCGCGGGCGTGGTGTAATGGCTGCACAAGAGCCTTCCAAGCTCTTAGTACGGGTTCGATCCCCGTCGCCCGCTTCAGTCGTAGTGCGGAATCTGAGCGAGTTTCCTTCCGCAACTGGGTCGCGCCGGGAGGATTCCCCATGTACGTTGGACGCCGATGAAGCTCCGACGCACGTTCCCGCTCGCTCTGGCGCTGGGTTGGTTGCTGGTCCCGGCCACCGAGGCATCGGCGGCGACCTGCATCTATAGCGGCGGCAACCTCGGAAGCTGGCACGAGCCCCTGAACTGGGATTGCGGACACGTCCCCACGGCCGGTGACACCGCGGCGGTCCCGCAGTTCACGGAAGTGAGCGTGGCGGCCAACGCCAGCGCCGGCGGGGTCCACCTGGGCGGACCGGCCAGCACTCTCACCTTCTCTGGTGGGGCTACCCTGGCCGCCGGCACGCTCGACGCGGCAAGCGCGACCCTGAAGGGGAACGGCACCGTCACGGTCGCCGGAGACTTCCACAAGGGGGGCATCAACGCCTCGGAAACGATGTTCATCCTCGACAGCGTCGATCTCGTGCTGAATGGAGAGAGCTCGATCGACGCCGGCGGGATCTCCGTCTGTCAGGCCGGCGACCCGCCGAGCGATCCCACCCTGCACATCAACGCCGACTTCACGATCGCGGCGGGCGCCAACCCCGTGCCCTTCGGCTGCAACTCGAGCGGCGCTCGGATCCGGGTCGGGCCCACGGGCCACCTGGTCAATGCCACGGCCGGGCTGACGAGAAGCTTGATCGCGATCGACAACGACGGCACGATCACGGTCCAGTCCGGGACGCTGCACCTGGAGGGTGGAACGGCCAATGCCGCGGGCGCGACCAGCGACGGCGACTACCTGGCCGACGAGGGAGCGACCCTTGCGTTCCAGGGGGGATCTCCGCCGGTGATCGGGGCCGCCGGTCACCTCGGCGGTGCCGGCACCATCCACGTCAACACGCCCGACATGGACATGGTGGCGGGGTCGGTCCTGGACCCCGCGGTGCTTCAGCTGTCGGGCGTCCTCAGGCTCCGCGGCACGGCTCCCGTGACTCTGCCCGATCTCGACCTCACCGGCGGCACGATCGACAGCGATCGACCGGTCGCGGTCGACGACATGGACGTGACCGCCGGCACGCTACAGCGCGATTTCACCCTGACCGTGCAGCCTGAGGGCAGCTTCACCAAGACGACCGGCGGCACGCTGTTCGTCAGCAACAACGGCGCCTTCGGCAGCGCGGACCTCGTCCTCAACGCGGATGCATCTCTGGACGACGGGCAGCTCTGCGTGACGCGCACCGGCACCGATCCCGACCTGCCCGGCCTGCACATCAACCAGGACTTCACGATCGGATCCGCCGCCCCCTCCTCCGCCTTCCAGTGCGGACCGCAGTTCGACACTCTGATCCACGTCAACGGCCCCGACGGGCACCTGAGCAGGGTCGGGTCGGGGACGACGAACTTCAACGACCTCGACCTCGCGGGCGGCACCCTGTCCGTCGCGAGCGGGCAGACGTTCGTGTTCGCCAACACCTACGCCCAGAGCGCAGGCGTGACCGAAATCGCCTCCGGAGGGACGCTGCAGGCGGCGCCGACGCTGACCGGCGGCGTGCTTCGCGGCGGCGGGCAGGTGACCGGCAACGTGACCAACAGCTCCGGCACCGTCCG
>JAXDIL010000116.1:0-7587 GCA_034664005.1 Thermoleophilaceae bacterium
CGCAGAAGTCGTCCGTGAGATCGTCGCCACCGACGACCACGGCAGCGGCCTCGCCGCCGAGCTCCTTCGCGAGCTTCGCGCCTTGCGACACGGCCCCGAGCGAGTTCTTGTTGAACTCGCCCTCGTAATGAAGTGCGTATACGAGGACGCTCATGCCAGCAGCTTCCTTTCCTCGAGCCAGGCCACGACCTTCTCGACGGTCTCGTTCGTGTCCTCGTCCTCGATGATCTCGCCGGACTCCTTCTGGGGCGGCGGGTTGATCGCGAGGACCTCCGTACGCGAGCCCTCCTGGCCGACCTTGCCGGACTCGATCCCGACGTCGCCGGCCGACTTGGTATCGCGGGGCTTCTTCTTCGCGCCCATGATCGCCTTGAGCGACGGGTAGCGCGGCTCGTTGATGGCGTCACCGACCGAGATCACGGCCGGCAGCTCCACCTCGACGGTGTCATAGCCGTACTCGGCCTGGCGCTCGCAGCGGAGCTTGCCGCCCTCGACGTCGAGCTTGATGACCTGCGTGAGCGAGGGCATCTTCAGGTGGTCGGCCACGACGGCGCCGATCGTGTAGCACTCGCCGTCGGCCGACTGCTGGCCGAGCAGGACGAGGTCGGGCGACTCCGCCTCGAGCACCTTGGCGAGCGCGTAGCCGGTCGCCGCCACGTCCGAGCCCGCCAGGGACTCGTCGGTCAGGTGCACGGAGCGGTCGGCGCCGAGCGCCACCGCCTTGTTCAGCGTGCGGCCCGCCTCGGACGGGGCCATCGTCACGGCGACGATCTCGTCGACGTCCGCAGCGCCGCCCTCGCGGATCTGCATGGCCGCCTCGATGGCGTGGGTGTCGAACTGGTTCAGCGTGGTCTCGCCCGAGCGGTCGAGGCGCTTGGAGTTCGGGTCCATGCGCTTCTCGACGGCGGCGTCGGGCACCTCTTTTACGAGGACGCAGATCTTCACGGATGCTTCTCCTTGGTCTCCTGAAAGCGGGCTGTCCTGCTGCCCCCAACCCGCGGGCGGCGGATCTTACCTACCCCGTTGACTGATGAGTCAATCGGGAACTGCTTGGCGCAGATAGTCCACGATTCCCTGCACCGGCGCGCCGGGTGTGAAGACCTCGCTGACGCCCAGGTTCTTGAGCTCTCCGATGTCGTCATTGGGAATCGTTCCGCCCACCACGAGCACCACGTCCTCGGCGCCCTCGTCCTTCAGGAGGGTGGCGATCCGAGGCACGAGCGTCATGTGGGCGCCGGACAGGATCGAGAGCCCTACAGCGTCCGCGTCCTCCTGGAGGACGGTCTCGACTATCTGCTCCGGCGTCTGGTGGAGGCCCGTGTAGATGACCTCCATGCCCGCGTCGCGGAGGGCGCGGGCGATGATCTTGGCGCCGCGATCGTGCCCATCAAGGCCCGGCTTGGCCACGACCACGCGGATCTTCTTGCTGCTCATCGAGGCCGGGAAGCTACCAGCCGATACGACCCGCGGGCTGCGGATCGTCGGCCCGCGAGCGGCGGTGCACCGCCACGCCGAGCAGCAGCATCAGCGCGCCGAGCACGAGCAGGGCGCCGGCATCGGTGCCGGTGTTCGGCAGGGCCGGGCCGCCGTCGGCCTGAGCCGCGTCGGCGCCGCCGGTGCCCTCGGTGGTCCCGCCGCCCGTCTCGCCGGTGGTGCCGGAGGTCTGCGCCGCCTGCACCACGACCGTCCCCTTCATCTGCGGGTGCGGCGTGCAGAAGTACGAGTAGGTGCCCGGCTCGGTGAAGGTGTGCGAGCGGCTCTGGCCCTTCGGGAAGATGCCGGTGTCGAAGCTGCCGTCGCTCGCCGTGGCCGAGTGTGGCGTGGGCCCGTTGTTGGTCCAGGTGACGGAGTCGCCCTCGGTGACGGTGATCGTGGCGGGGCTGAAGCTGAAGTCGACGATGGTGACGCCGCCGCTGGCGGCCGCCATCGCCTTCGGCTTGCGCTCGTCGGCGAGCGGCTGCGGAGCCGCCTCGGCCGGGGCGGGCGCAGCAGCCGGGGGCGCTGCGGGAGCGGCCTCGTCCGGGGCGGGCTCGGCGGGCGCGGGCTCCGCGGGCGCGGGCTCCGCGGGCGCGGGCTCCGCAGGCGCCGGCTCCGCGGGCGTCGTCTCGGTGGCCACCGGGGGACTCTCCCCCTGCGCGAGTAGCGAGCTCGGCAGCACCAGCGCGGCGATTACGGCGTAGATCGCGACCAGCGGGGCCAGCTGCTTCATGAGCGCGCCACCCTATTGGGTACGCGCCGGCCGCACGAACGGTTCAGGAGTCGTCGTGGTCGTCGTCGTCGGACTTCTTCTTGCCGCGCTCGCGCTTGACGAACTCGAAGCGAGCGGTGTGCACGCTGCCGTCGTCCAGCTTCAGCACGAACTCGCGGCAGCTCCCGGCCCACTTGCGCTCGGTCTTCCAGAGCAGCACGTAGTTGTCGAGCCGGCGCTCGTACTCGAAGACCGGCCTGCGCCTGGAGCTGCGCTCGCGCTCGACCTGGTCGACGTCTCCGCCGCCGCAGCGCGCCGAGCGCGGGTACCCGTCAGCCTCGGGCCGCGCGCCCTTGAAGCCGTCGAGCGAGAAGCGGATCGGCACGCGCTTGCCCGCCTTCCAGCGGTTCACGCCCGGCAGGTTCTGGACCGGCGACAGGAAGCCGCGGAAGCGGTAGCCGACCGTGTAGGTCACGGTTCGCGAGCTGGAGTTGCCGGCCGCGTCGGTCGCGTTCACCACGAAGCTGTGCGGGCCGAACCCGGCGGTGTCGACCGCCGCCCCGTTCGCGACCGTGCCCTGGCAGGCGGCCACGCCGGAGCCGCCCGGCTGATCGGCGCAGGAGTAGGCGGCGAGCACGCGCTGGCCGGGTGAATAGACCGCGCCGTCCGCCGGTGTCGTGACCGTGATGGTCGGTGCCTGCTGGTCGGCGACCGTGTACGTGACGCTCCTCGATGTCGGGTTGCCCGCGTTGTCGGTGGCGTTGACGGTGAAGGTCTTCGCGCCGAGGCTCGAGGTGTCGACGGCGGCGCCACTGGCCACGGGACCCGCGCACGTCGCAACCCCTGAACCGCCGTCCTCGTCCGCACACGAGTAGCCGGCCGTCACGCTCTGGCCGAGGCCGTAGGTCGCACCGTTCACCGGCGTCGCGATGGAGATCGAGGGACCGGTCGTGTCGACCACCGTGTAGGTGACCGACCTCGAGTCCGTGTTGCCGGCGTTGTCCGCGGTCGTGACGGTGAAGGTGTGATCGCCGAGCGTGCTGGTGTCGATGTCCGCGCCGTCGGCCACGTCGCCGGCGCACGAGGCGAGGCCCGAGCCGTTCGCCTCGTCGGCGCAGGAGTAGGTCGCGGCCACGTGCTGGTTGCGCGCGTAGTCCGCCCCGTCGACCGGGGTGGTGATGGAGATGCCGGGCGCCGTCTCGTCCACGACGGTCACCGTGTGCTTGACGACGGTCTCGTTCCCGGCGCCGTCGCGCGCCGTCACGGTCACGGAGACGGGCCCGAGCTCGCTCGTGTCGAGGAGCGCGCCGTCGGCGGTCGAGCCGACGCACGAGGCAAGCCCCGAGCTGCCCTCGTCGCTGCAGGAGAAGTCCACGACCAGGTTCGCCCCCTGCGGCACCTGCGCGCCGTCGGCGGGGCTCGTGATCACGGCGGTGGGAGGCGTGGTGTCGGGCGGCACGCAGCGCTTCGTGCCGGTCAGTGTGATCAGGTAGACCCCGATCCCGCCCTGCGCGCGACCGCTCCAGCCCGTGATCGGCTCCGCGCCTCCGAAGCCGTTCGCGTTGAGCACGCCGTCGGGGTAGGAGAAGCGGCTGTAGTTGTCCTGGAAGATCTCCCCCATCACGCTCTGGGGGTCGTGGTTGTACTGGCTGATGGCGAGGAAGTACTCGCCGCCCGTCGCAGGCGAGAAGCGGTGGTGCGCCGGGAGCAGCGAGCCGCGCGATCCGTTGGCGTCGTCGTTCGAGTAGACGCCGAACCCCTGGGAGTCGAACAGGAACATCTGCGAGTCGAGTGTGGTGGCGCCCACGGTGCTTGCGGAGAAGGTCGCGCCGTCCGTGAGGCAGATGCGGTACACGTCGGAGTCGGAGGCGCTCGAGAAGCTGCCGAAGACCTGCGTCACGGGGCCATCGCCGAGGTCCTGCGCGCTCGACGGAAGCTCGCCGGCGTCAGCCGACTCGGACGCAGCGAAAGCTCCCGGCGCTGCGGCCAGGGCAAATACTGCTGCGATTGCAAAAACTGAAATTCGGGTGAGACGGGGTGTCACGGGGTCCTTTCCCGCGGCACGGAGGTCCTTCTGCATCGGCTCGCGCGACCCCGTCCTTGAAGGGTTTTGCCGCGGCTGGACGCCGCGAGGGGGCCGGCTTAGAAGACCGGGGTCTCTGTGTAGGTGCCGAAGACGCGCTGGAGCGACTCGACGATCTCGCCCTCGGAGGCGTGCGCACGGGCGCAGTCGATCAGCGGCTCCATCAGGTTGCGGTCGGCCGCGGCGGCTTCGCGCAGCTCGTTGAGCGTGCCCTCGACGGCGGCGGTGTCGCGGCTGGCGCGCACGGCCTGCACGCGGCCGATCTGCTTGCGCTCGAGCTCCGGGGGGATGCGCAGGATCGCGAGCTCGCCGTCGCGCTCCTGCTGGTAGCGGTTCACGCCGACGATCACGCGCTCGCCGCGCTCGATCTCCTCCTGGAGACGGAAGCTGGCATCGGCGATCTCGCGCTGCGGGTAGCTCTGCTTGATCGCCTCGACCATGCCGCCAAGCTGGTCGATCTTCGCGAACTCGGCGTAGGCGGCCGCCTCCATCCGGTCCGTGAGCGCCTCGACGAAGTAGGAGCCGCCCAGGGGGTCGATCGTGTTCGTGACACCGGTCTCGTGCGCGATCACCTGCTGCGTGCGCAGCGCCACCCGCACCGCCTCCTCGGACGGCAGCGCGAGCGCCTCGTCGTAGGAGTTCGTGTGCAGCGACTGCGTGCCCCCGAGCACGGCCGACAGCGCCTCCGTGGCGGTGCGGACGATGTTGTTGAGCGGCTGCTGCGCCGTCAGCGACACACCCGCCGTCTGTGAGTGGAAGCGCATCAAGAGCGAGCGCTCGTCCCGGGCGCCGTAGGTGTCCCTGAGCTCGCGCGCCCAGATCCGGCGCGCCGCGCGGTACTTCGCGATCTCCTCGAAGAAATCGATGTGCGCGTTGAAGAAGAAGCTCAGCCGCGGCGCGAACTCATCCACCTCGAGGCCGCGCTCGATCGCCTGCTCCACGTAGGTGAAGCCGTCCTTCAGCGTGAACGCCAGCTCCTGCTGCGCCGTCGAGCCGGCCTCGCGGATGTGGTAGCCGGAGATCGAGATCGGATGCCAGCGCGGCATCCGCCGGGCGCAGAACTCGACCATGTCGGTCACGAGCCGCATCGCGGGATCGATCGGGAAGCACCACTCCTTCTGCGCGATGTACTCCTTCAGGATGTCCGTCTGGATCGTGCCGGCGAGCTGCTCCGGGGGCGCGCCCTGACGCTCGGCGGCCACGACGTAGAAGGCGAGCATCACCGCCGCCGGCGCGTTGATCGTCATGGACGTCGACACCTCGCCCATCGGGATGCCCTGGAAGAGCGTCTCCATGTCGTCGAGCGTGTCGATCGCCACGCCCTCGCGGCCCACCTCGCCCTCCGAGCGCGGATGGTCCGAGTCATGGCCCATCAACGACGGCATGTCGAACGCCGTCGACAAACCCGTCTGCCCGTGGTCGAGCAGGTAGCGAAAGCGCTCGTTTGTCTCCTCCGCCGTCCCGAAGCCGGCGAACTGGCGCATCGTCCAAAGCCGGCCGCGGTACATCGACGGGTAGACGCCACGCGTGAAGGGGAACTCGCCCGGGAAGCCGATCCGCTCCTCGAACGAACCGACGTCGTCGGGCGTGTAGAGCGGCTCGACCGGCTCGCCGCTGAGCGTGGTGAACAGCGTCTCGCGCTGCGGCGTTGCCGCGAAACGCTCCCTGAACCAGCGCTCGGCATCGGTGATTGGGCGCGGCTCGACTGCCATCGCCCCACAGTCTAGGTCCCCTTAACTCGCGAACCTGCGGGCGGAACGCGCGTTGCAACCCGCATGAAGCGCACACTCGTCATCGCAGCCGCCGGTCTAATCGTGCTCGCCGCGCCCGCCCTTGGGGCGAAGCCAGAGCCGAGGAACCTCACCATCGCCGCCACGCCGACCACGATCAAGTTCGGCGGCAGCGTCACGCTGTCCGGCAAGCTGACCGGGGCGAACAACTCCGGCCGGGACGTGACCGTGGAGCAGGACGTCTACCCACTCGACGCCTTCACGGACGCCGGCACGGCGACGACGAACGCGACCGGCGACTGGACGCTCGTCCACAAGCCCACCGCGAACACGCGCTACCGCGCCCGCTCCGGCGCCGCGGACAGCAAGACCGTCGACGTGATGGTCCGCCCGGCGATCACACTGAGGCTGTCGGACCGCACGCCGCGGAAGGGCCAGCTCGTCCGCTTCTCCGGCAGGCTCTGCCCGGAGCACGACGGCGTCGCGGTCGCGCTCCAGCGCCGCTCCGGCAAGACCTGGAACACGATCCGCAGCATCGTGCTGAAGGACCTGCCGAACACGACCTGCTCGTCGTACTCGAAGCGCGCCCGCGTGCGTCGCGACAGCGCCTACCGGACCCGCTTCCTCGGCGACGCGGACCACGTGGCCGGCAACAGCCGCGTGCGCCGCGCGACCGTGCACTGAGCGCGCCCGCGCTTCCCACCCCACCCTCGGTGCCCGTCGTCCGGGGCGCCGCGGGGTTCAGCCGCGCCCGAACAGCCGTCGCCCCGGACGGCGAGCCCGCGCGGCCACGTATCCGCTGCCGCTGCCGATCAGCGCCACGCCGCCGACGGCCGCCGCCCAGCGCAGTCGCCGGCCGAGCTTGTCGAAGCGCATGATCCGCCAGCCCTGCTCGCGCGCCTCTCGCTCGAGCGCGCGGTCGGGGTTCACGGCCACCGGGTGGCCGACGGCGCGCATCATCGGCAGGTCCGACTCCGAATCCGAGTACGCGTACGACTCGGACAGCTCGATCCCCTCGCGCTGGGCCAGCTCGCGGATCGCCTCGGCCTTGCCCTCGCGGTAGGTGAAGGGCCCGTCGGGCCGGCCGGTGTACACGCCGTCGCGGATCTCCGAGCGGACCCCGATGCCGCCGTCGAAGCCGAGGACGGTGGCCAGCAGCTCGGAGAGCTCCTGCGAGGCGGCGGTGACGATGTAGACCGGGCGTCCGGCGTCCTGGTGCCCCCACGCGGTCTCGAGCATTCGCGGGTAGAGCCGCGGCAGCAGGCCGGCGAGGATCTGCGGCGCGAGCCGCGCGAGGTCCCTCACCCGCGTGCCCGCGATCGACTCGAGGATCCGGTCCCAGAGCGCCTGGGTGGTCTCGTCGGTCGAGCCCCTGAGACGGAACTGCACGTTCGCCCAGGCGTCCCTCGCGAGCTGGCGCTTGGAGATCAGCCCGGCGCTGTACGCGGCGGCGCAGCTCGTGCACCAGCGAGCCGAGGATGCGCGCGCCGCTTGCGCCGATCGGGTGGCCGAGCGCGATGGCGCCGCCGTTCACGTTGACCTTCTCCTCGTCCACGCCCAGCATGCGCATCGAGTTGATGGCCACC
>JAXDIL010000210.1:0-4290 GCA_034664005.1 Thermoleophilaceae bacterium
CTCGTGGTGGGCGTGCCGATGGACTTCCGGCTCGGCTTCGGCGGCTCGTTCGGAGACGACACGCAGCTGATCGTGATCGGCTCCACACGGCCCGAGCGCGAGCACCCGCGACCCGTCGCCGCCGAGCTGTACGGGAACGTGTCCGCGTCGCTCGACGCGCTTCGCTCGGCGGGCGGGCCCGACCGCTCGTCCTGGGTGAACGAGCTGCGCGCCGCCGAGAACGAGAAGCGCGCGGCGGAGCAGGCGGACCTGACCGACGGCCGCGCGCCGCTTCACCCGATGCGCGTGTACGGAGAGCTCGCGCAGGTGCTCGACCGGAACGCGGTCGTGATCGGCGACGGCGGCGACTTCGTCTCGTTCGCCGGTCGCATGATCGAGACCTACGAGCCGGGTTGCTGGATGGACCCCGGTCCGTTCGGGTGCCTCGGTAGCGGGCCCGGCGCGGCGCTTGCCGCGAAGCTCGCCCACCCGGACCGCCAGGTCTGCCTGCTGCTGGGCGACGGCGCCTTCGGCTTCTCGGGCATGGAGTTCGACACCTTCGTGCGCCACGGCGTGCCCGTCGTCGGCGTGATGGGGAACAACGGGATCTGGGCGCTCGAGAAGCACCCGATGGAGTTCCTCTACGGCTACTCGGTGGCCGCCGACCTTCAGCCGGGCTGTCGCTACGACGAGGTCGTGACCGCGCTCGGCGGGCACGGCGAGCTGGTCGAGCGGCCCGACGAGCTGCGCCCCGCGCTCGAGCGAGCGTTCGCGAGCGGAAAGCCGGCGCTCGTGAACGTCCTCACGGACCCCTCTGTGGTCTATCCGCGCAAGGCAAATCTCGCCTAGCGCGATCCAGGATGCTGGGTTATAGTGAGTTCGCTGGGTGGTGAGGCGTGCGGCGAACCCGTAGGTCTTTCACCCGGTACATAGGTTCGGGCGAAGCCGCATCGTATCGGCGCCTCCCGCCGTCCGAACCGCAAGGCCCTTTCATGGCACGTACCCCTGCCCGTCCTGATAGGGCCGTTGGAGAACCGCCCGCATGATGCGGGCGGTTCTCTTTTTTCAGGCCGAGAGAGCGGCGCCGTGGAGGATGTCGCGGTCCGAGACCTCGACCTCCTCGAGGCCGAGTGCGCGCACCGACTCGGTGAGGATCACCGCGCCCGCGACGATCGTGGGGGCGCGGTCGGGGTGGAGGCCCTTCACGTCGCGGCGCTCCTCGACGGGCAGGGCGGCGAGCATGGCCGCGATGCGCTCGCAGGCCCCGAGCGTGAGGCGGTAGCCGTGCACCTCCTCGGCGCCGTCGATCGCGGCCAGCGAGGTGGCGGTGCCGGCGACGGCGATGGCGTGCTCCGCCTCCAGCTCGGGCACCGTCGCCCGCACATCGTCCGCGAGTGCCTGGAGTTCCTCCGGCTTGGGCGGATCCGTGTGAAGGAAGCGCTCCGTGTGGCGCACCGAGCCCATCTGCGTCGAGACGTGGAAGCTCGGGTCCTCGCCCGCCTTCCCCAGCACGTACTCCGTCGAACCGCCGCCGATGTCGATCACGACGGTGTCGCGATCGTCGTTACGGCCGGCCGTCGCTCCTAGGAAAGTGAGCCGCGCCTCCTCGTCGCCCGAGATCGTGCGCGCCTCGATGCCGAAGCGCTCCTTGAGGTAGTCGCGGAAGCCCGGGCCGTTCTGGGCGTCGCGCATGGCACTCGTGGCCGTGGCCACGACCTTCTCGACGCCGAGCCTGTCGATCGCCTCGCGGTAGGCGGCGATCGCCTCCGCCACCCGGTCCATCGCCTCATCGGCGAGCCGGCCGGTCTCGTCGACCCCCTGCCCGAGGCTCGTGATCGTGGTGCGCCGCTCGAGCTCGACGACCTCGCCGTCCTCGACCTCCGCAACGAGCAACCGGGTCGTGTTCGTGCCGATGTCGATGACGGCGACGGGCATGCGTCTAGCCGTCGAGCAGCTCGAGCACGCGCTCGACCGGCCGCGCCAGCACGGCTCGGTCGCCGCGCACCACGACGGGCCGCTGCATCAGCTCCGGGTGCTCGGCCATGAGCGCGATCGCCTCGTCGTCGTCGACCTCGCGCTCGCCCAGTCCGAGTTCCTCGTGGACGGCCTCCCGCGCGCGGAACAGCTCGCGTGCCGGCCGCCCGGTCTTCTCGACCAGGGCGCGGATCTCCAGCTCCGAGAGCGGTTCGACGTGGTAGTCGACGCGGTCGAAATCGACGCCCTTTTCCTGGAGAAGCACCGCAAGGTTCTTGCAGGTGGTGCAGGTGCGCTTCTCGTACACCATCAGCTCAGCCATCGCGTTGACGCTAACGCACAGCTTCACTACCCTCATACGTCGCGACGCGGGGTGGAGCAGTCAGGTAGCTCGTCGGGCTCATAACCCGAAGGTCGCGGGTTCGAATCCCGCCCCCGCTACTGCAAAACCCGCCTCTCGCCAGGCGGGTTTTGCGCTTTTCGGGGGCGGACCGCACGGTGTTTCCCTAGATTGGACGGCCGTCGGAGACTGCCGTTAGGAGGGATCCCCATTTGAAGCGACTCGCGCTGATTGCTTGTCTCATCGCCATCGGCGCCGCTGTCCAGCCCCATATGGCGGCGGGCGCCGAGGCTTGCGACTCGCCCGTCGGGTATCCCGGCGACACTGCGCCGAGCTCGGCGATCGCTGTCTGGATGGCACACGGCGCGCGTGCGCGCGGAATCCCGGGCGAGCTCCCGGTGATGGGAGCGCTTGTCGCGTCCGGTCTGACGAACCTGAGCGGGGGCGACGCGGACGAAAAGGGATTCTTCCGCATGCGCGAGAGCATCTGGAACCAAGGGCCGTACGCCGAGTTTTCAGATCACCCCGAACTGCAACTCATGTGGTTCATCGACCATGCTCTCACCGTCCGGACGACCAGGGTGGCGGCAGGCGAGGCGGAGTTCGGGTTAGACCCCGGGTCGTGGGGGGTGTGGAACGCCGATGTCCTGCGTCCGGCCGAGCAGTTCCGCGGCCAGTACCAGCTGAAGCTCGCGGAGGCCCAGCAGCTCACGGGACCGGACTGTCGCGGCTTCCGGCTGCCCCACGCCAACGACGACTCCTACGACGCGAGGCAGGCGTCGCCGCTCCGAGTCGCCGCGCCAGGCCTGCTCGCCAACGACTCGGCGGTCGGCCCGCCCGCGGCGGCGCTCGTGTCAGGTCCAAGCCACGGCACGCTCGCGCTTGCCCCCGACGGCAGCTTCGCCTACCGGAGCTTCGACGGTTTCTCCGGTGCCGACTCCTTCATCTACCGCGTCGTGGACGGTTACCTCGAGTCCAGCGTCGCCCTCGTGAGCCTCACGGTGACAGCGCCTCCGGCTTCGAACGACTTCACGGTCGCGCGCCGGGCCAAGCTGAGGGACGGCTCGACGCTCATCACGCTGATCGTCCCCGGGCCTGGGGCGACCACCGCCAAGCAGGTCGGCAACCAGGCGTCCGCCGCGGCCCGAACGCTCCTCGTCAAGACTTCCCGGAAGGTCGCAACCAAGGCTGGGCGCGTCACCCTGGCCATCAGGCCGACGAACGCCGGCAAGCGGGTGTTGCGCCGGCAGCGGAAGCTCACGGTACGCCTGAGGCTCACGTTCAAGCCCACCGGCGGAACAGCAAGAAGCACCTTCAAGAAGGTCACCATCGGGCGGCGGTAGCCGCCCGATCAGAGAACGCCCGAGCGCGGACTGCACGAGTGCGGCGGTCGCCCAGCGGCGCGCGGGCTTGCGGAGACTCCGAGGACGTGCGTTATGCGAGCGCACCCCCAGGCAGAGCATCCGCGATTCGCGCGAAGGCCTCGATCGTGGGCGCGCGGCTCTCGCCGGGCGCGACGAACGGGACGATCGAGACCTGCTGGACTCCGGTTGCGGCAATCTGCTCGAGGCGCGCCTCGCACTCGTCCGGGGTGCCCGCCAGCGCGAAGAGGTCGACCAGCTCGTCGGGCACGAGATCCGCGTGGTCCGCCTGGGTGTCCATGTGGTGGTAGTAGTCGTAGTTCTCGCGGATCTTGTCGACCACCTTCTGGAGGGCGGGGTCGATCTCGGCGGGGAGCGGCCGGATCACCACGCGCGACACGTGCGCCCGCACGAGATCGCGTGCCTTGGTGCTGTCCGCGTCGATCGCCGTCGGCGTCCACAGCACGATGTGCAGGTCGTCGAGCGAGCGGCCGACCTCCTTCGCCCCCGCCTCGATCGTGTCGAGAGCGGCCTGGATGAAGCGCGGCGCTGTCCCGACGAGCACGATCACGCCGTCGGCGATCCGCCCCGAGAGGCGCAGGATCTTCGGCGCGGAGGCCGCGATGTAGATGGGGA
>JAXDIL010000021.1:0-17589 GCA_034664005.1 Thermoleophilaceae bacterium
GAGCGCGACGCCGCCGCCGCCCGTGTGGCGGCGATCGAGGCCGACCTTGCCGCCGCGCGCGAGAACGCCTCCGCCCCCCAGGCGGAGGTCGAGGCGCTGCGCGAGCAGCTCACCGCCGCCACGGCCGAGCTCGACACGGTTCGCGGTCGCACCGCCGCGCTCGAGGCGCAGCTGGAGGCGGCGGACCAGAAGGGTCAAAAGCTTGCCGAGACGGTCCAGGCAGCCCACGCTCGGGCCGAGGAGCTCGAGCGCGAGCTCGACGGCACCCGCGGTCAGGGCGACGCCGTCGAGAGCGAGCTGCGCGAGGCCCGCGAGGCGGGCGAGCGCCACGAGGCAGCCCTTGCCGAGGCCCGCGAGGCGCGCGAGCGCCACGAGGCAGAGCTAGCCGAGGCGCGTGCAGCCGTCGAGCACGCCGAGGCCGAGCTGTCGGAGGCACGCGCCAAGAGCGAGCGCCTCGACGCGAAGCTCGCCGAGGCCCGCGCCGCCGGCGACGGGCACGGACAAGAGCTGACCGACGCAACCGCGGCCGTCGCTCGACTCGAGGGCGAGCTCACACGGGCGCTGGCGGAGAACGAGAGCTTCGGATCGCAGCTGCGCGAGGCCATCGAGGGTCACGAGGTGGAGCTGAAGGAGGCGCGCGGCGAGGTGGAGCGGCTCTCGACCGAGCTCACCAGGGCGCGCGACGAGAGCAGGTCACTCGCGGACCAGCTCGCTGACACCCGCAACATCACCGACACCGCCGACGCCACGCTCGCCGAGGCGCGCTCCGAGGCCGAGGCGCGCGACGCGCAGCTCGCCGAGGCGCGCTCCGCGGTCGAGCGGCTGGAGCGTGAGCGCGAGGCGTCCGGCGCCGCGAGGACCGCGCTCGAGACCCAGCTCGCCGACACCCACGCGCAGCTCGCGAGCGTCGAGGCCCAGCTGGCCGAGGCACGCTCCACCACGACCGACCACGGCGCCGAGCTGCGGGAGGCGCTGGCCGCCCGCGAGCGCCTGGCGACCGAGCTGGAGCAGGCGAACAGCGCCCGCAGCGAGCTCGAGTCACAGCTGGCAACAAAGGCCGCGGCGCTGGAGACCGCAGAGCGCGACCTGGAGCAGGCACGCACGGCGATCAGCGAAGCGAACACCGCACGCGACGCCGCCGTCGCCGAGCTTGACGCGGCACACGCGGCCAAGAGCGACGCGGAGGGAGCACGCGACGCCGCCGTCGCCGCCCGGGGCGAGCTCGAGTCGCAGCTTGCCGCTTCGCGCCAGGAGCTCGAGGCGCTCGAGACGGAGCTGGGTCAGGCGCGCGGCGCGACCGACGGGCTCAACGCGCAGCTCAGCGGCGCCCGCGCGAAGAGCGAGGGGCTCGCTCAGGAGCTCCGCGAGGCGCGTGCTCTCGCCGAGCAGGCCGAGCAGCGCGTGGGCGACGCCGGCGTGGAGCTGGAGGCACAGCTCGCGGCCGAGCGCGCGACGAAGGCGGCGCTCGAAGGCCAGGTCGAAGAGGAGCGCGCGGCGAAGGTCACGCTCCAGGCCCAGGTCGAGGAGGAGCGCTCCGCCAAGGACGAGCTCGCCGCGATGCTCACCGAGGAGGACGCGGCCCGCGAGGAGCTGCTGGCCGAGCTCGCGGAGGCGCGCGACCAGCTCGCCCATTACGAGGGCGAGCTGGCGAAGCTGCGCATGGACGCCGGCGTGAGCGGCGACCTTCGCAGCGAGCTGGAGCAGGCCCGCGCCGAGACGAAGGCGCAGCACGACGAGCTGCTCGTCACCCAGAAGGCGCTCGACCGCGCCGGCGCCCAGGCCGCCGAGCTTCGCCTCGAGCTGGCCGAGACCCATACGCAGCTCGACCGTTCACGCCTCGAGGCGCAGGAGCTAGACGCGCTCCGCGCAAAGCTCCAGGAGGCCGAGCTTACGGCGCGCGAGGCACAGGCGTCGCAGGCCCAGATCCGCGAGCGGCTCGCCCGGCTCGAGGCCCAGCTCGCCGACGCCCAGGGCGCCGCGTTCGCGTCGGAGCGCGCTGCCGAGCAGCTCCGGATCGCTCAGGAGCGCATGCGCGACGCGCTCGCACCGCCGGACGACGCCGACGCCGACGCGCCCGACACGCCCGCCTCCCGCTAGCGCGGCGGGATCTTCAGGTACGGCAGCGCGAACTCCATGATGCGCTCGAACGCGGGCGCCGCCACGGTGCCGCCGTAGATGTCGCCGCGCGGGGTGTCGACCATCACGGCCACGAGCAGGCGCGGGTCCTTCGCAGGCGCGTAGCCGATGAAGGACGCGATGAAGTCGGTCTTCGAGTAGCCGCCCTTGATGGCCTTCTCGGCCGTACCGGTCTTGCCGGCCAGCGTGTACCCCTCGACCTGAGCCTCCTCGGCCGTGCCGCCCGCGGCCAGCACGCCCTCGAGCATGTGCGAGACCTGATCCGCGGTTTGCCGCGTGAGCACGCGCTTCGGCGGGCGCGCCTCACCCTTCAGGATGTACGGCTGCCGCAACACGCCGTGGTTGGCGATCGCGGTGTAGGCGGTCGCCATCTGCATCGGTGTGACAGCGATGCCCTGGCCGATCGGCATGTTGCCCATGGAGGAGCCGGAGTAGTTCTCGGGACGCAGCACGATCCCCGCCTGTTCGCCTGGCAGCTCAACCCCGGTCGCCCTGCCGAAGCCGAAGCGCCGGACCCACTTGTCGAAGCGGTTCGCGCCCAGCCTCAGGCCGATCATGACGGAGCCCACGTTCGACGACTCCTTGAGGATCTGGGCGACGCTCTTGATGCCGCCGCCGCCGTCGTGCGCCTCGCCCACCGTCCGGTCCGCCACCTGGATCTCGGGCGGCACCTCGAGCGTCGTGCCGGGCTCGACCAGCCGCTCCTGGATCGCGCCCGAGACCGTGAACGCCTTGAACGTCGATCCCGGCTCGTAGCTGTCGAGGATTGCCCGGTTTCGGCGCGCGTACGCCGGCGCGCCGTCCGGGTTGTTGCCGTCCACGCGCGGCCAGTTCGCGAGCGCGAGTACCTCCCCCGTCCGCGGGTCCATGACGACGGCCGTCGCACCCTGCGGCGTGTAGGTCTGCCCCACCTCGCCCAGCACGGCCTCCGTGCGCTCCTGGATGCGCGCGTCGAGCGTGAGCTGAAGGTTCTTGCCGGGTTCCGAGCGCTTCGTCTCGATCAGGCTGACGGGCTCGCCGAGCGCGTCCTTGACGAGCCGGCGCTCGCCGTCCTCGCCGTGCAGTTGGTCGTCCTGCGAGTACTCGAGCCCCGACAGGCCGGCGTTGTCCGTACCGACGAAGCCGAGCACCTGCGACGCGAGGTAGCCCTGCGGATACACCCGCTTCGGCTCCGTGGTCGTGCCGATGCCGGGGATGGCGAGCTTGTCGATCTGGTCGCCGCGCGTGGCGTCCATCTTGCGGCGCAGGTAGACGAACCCGGTGCTCTTGTCCGACAGCTTCCGCAGCAGCTCGTCCTCCGGCTGCCCGATCAGCGGCGCGAGGCGGGCGGCGACCTTCACCGTGTCCTTGATGAGCATCGGGTTGGCGAAGACCGTCACCGAGTCCTCGGAGACCGCGAGCTGGACACCGTTGCGGTCGAAGATCGTGCCGCGCCGGGCGGGGTCGGGCAGATCCTCGATCTGCTGGCTCACCGCGCGCTCCGATAGCGAGCCCGACTTGACCGTGCCGAGCCAGGTGGCGCGCAGCGCGGCCAGGGAGAGCAGCAGGAGGAACGCGGCGAACAGCAGGCCGATGCGCCGCTCGACGAGGCGCGTCGGCGGGAGGCCCGGCCCGCGCCTGCTGGAGCGGGTTGGCGGGCGACGCTGCGTGGCCGGCACGGGCTAGCCGGCCGGGGTGGCCGTCGTGGGGGTTACCGGAGCTGCGGTGGCGCCGGTGGCCGCCGGGTCGGTGGCGGTCGAGTCCGTTGCCGTGGGGTCGGTCGGGGTCGCAGCCGGGTCCGTGACCGGCGCCACCGGCTCGGGCGCAGTGTCAGTCGGCGCGGGCGGCACGTAGGCCAGGTTCGGCGCCGTGATTCGATTCGCGGCCTGGTGGGCGTCACGCCGGGGCCGCGCCGTCAGGTAGCGCACCTCTCCGGGAGCGGGCTGGACGAGCCCGAGCTGCGCCGCCGACTCCTGGATCCGCGCCGTAGACGCCAGCCGGGCCACGTCGAGACGGTTGCGCGCGATCTCGCGCTTGAGCGAGGAGATCCTCTGGTCGCTTTGGGCGATGTCGCGGTTCATCCGCAGGAGGTCGACGTTGAAGAAGACGATCCCCGCGAGCAGCACGAACACGAGCGCGATCCAGCCGCGGCCGGCGAGCAGGAGGTCGAGGACGCTGCTGGTCCGCCGCCGCGCCGCGCGCGTGAAGGGCGCGTTGAGGACGCGGACCGGAAGCGCGACCGCGGGCGCGGCGGCGGGACCCGACATGCGCCTCCGAGCGGGCGCGCGACGAGGCGCCGAAGCGTGCTGCCGGGTGGAATGGCGCGGACGGCCGGGTGCCGCCGCCGGACGAGCGGCCTTCGAGCGTGCCGGCGCCGGCTTCGGGCGTGTCGCAGCCGCTGCCGCCGAGCGCGCCATCAGGAGGCCGCCACCGTGCGTAGCTTGCGTGCCGAGCGCAGCCGGCTCGACTTGGAACGCGGGTTGTCGGCCACCTCGCCCGCGGTGGGCACCACGGCGCGGCCGATCAACTCGGCCTCGGGCTCGCGACCGCAGACGCAGACCGGGAAGTCGGGCGGGCACACGCAGCCGCGAGCCCGTTCCGCGAGGAAGCGCTTCACGCGCCGGTCCTCGAGCGAGTGGAACGAGATCGCCGCGAACCGGCCGCCCTCGCGCAGCAGCGCCCAAGCCAGCGGAAGCGCGCGGTCGAGCGAGTCGAGCTCGGAGTTCACGGCGATCCGGATCGCCTGGAAGACGCGCTTGGCCGGGCTGCCCCCGCCGAAGCTGCGCCGGACCGCGGCCGGGAGGGCGCCCTCGATGGCGGCCACGAGCTCGCCGGTCGTCTCGATCGGAGTGCGTTCGCGGCGGCGCACGATCTCACGCGCGATCCGGCCGGCGTTCGGGTCCTCGCCGAGCCGGCGGAAGAGCTGCGCCAGCCGGCGCTCGTCCCATGTGTTCACGATCTCGCGCGCGTCGAGCTCCTGGCCCGGATCCATGCGCATGTCGAGCGGCGCGTCGTACGAGTAGGAGAAGCCGCGCTCGCGCGCGTCGACCTGCATCGAGGAGATGCCGAGGTCGAGGTAGGCCACGTCCGCGGAGACGCCCTCCTCGCGCAGCAGCGCCAGGCCGTCCGCGTAGTCCATGCGCAGGAAGCGCGTCTCGCAGGCCACCTCGCGCGCGAGCTCCTCGAAGTGCTCCTCGGCCAGCGGGTCGCGATCGATGCAGATGAGCGTGCCGGTCGAGCCGATCCGGTCGGCAATCAGGCGTGCGTGGCCACCCGCGCCGAAGGTGCAGTCGACGACGGTCTCGCCCGCACCGGGCGCGGTCAGCTCGATCAGCTCACCGGCGAGGACGGGTACGTGCGCGCGCGTCATGTCAAGAAGGATTCCCAAGGCGCTCCGTCACCTCCCCGATCTCCGCGTCGAGAGCCTCCTGCTGCTCCTGCCAGCGCTCCTTCGCCCAGACCTCGAGGTGGTCTCCTACGCCGACGACGAAGACCTCCTTCTCGATCCCCGTGTGGCTGAGGAGCGGCGGTGGCAGCGTGACCCGGCCGCTCGCGTCGAGCTCGATCTCGAACGAGTTGCCCTGATAGAAGCGCGACAGCTTGCGGTACTCGGACCCCATCGGGTTCAGGTCGCCGAGCGCGCGCTCGATGATCGCCTCGTGCGTCTCGGGAGTCCACACCGCAACGCAGGGCTCGGGGTCCTTGGCGAGAACCGTTCCACTGGAGAAGGCCGCGCGGAACCGGGCCGGAATGCTGAGCCGGTTCTTCGCGTCCAGCGAGTGCTCGAAATGACCACGAAACGCCAAGGGTCCAATCCCGGGAGAAGATTCGGACCGGAGTGGCGGAGTGGGAGGAGCCCCGCCACTCCGGTCGATTGCTGCTGGCACGGTACCCCACTATCTCCCACTCTGCAACACGATTCCCCACTTTTCCGTCCGACCGGGCGTCAACATCCGTCCAGTGCACCCACTGCTTGGCTCTACAGAGCCGAAAAGACGCGGTGGCGAGGAGTGGGTCGAGGCCTTGCAAACCGCGCGATTTTGCGGCCAGAACGCGCCTCTGAACGCAATCCTGCGTGCAGATCGCGCATTTGGTGGGTTCCGTGCAGGTAGCCGGACCCCCCGGTTCGCTACAGCGGCAGAGCATCGGCGCCGCCGCCGAGCAGCGCCGATGCCAGCGCCGCCGCCACGAGCAGGAGCACCGACGGCACCAGCAGCAGCGCGACCACGAGCTGGATCTTCGGTCCCGCGCGCGCGGCGTCCTCGCGGATCCGCCGGGCGAGGCTGAACCGAGCCGAGTTCGCCTGGCTCGCGAGCGTGTCCGCAAGTGGGGCGCCGTGCCGGGTCGAGCGGTTGACGGCAGCGACGAAGGCAAGGACCTCCGGCTGCGGGAGGCGGGTGGTCAGCCCGTCGAGAGCCTGCCCGAGCGGCACGCCGAGCCCCACCTCGTGCGCCACAGTCCTCCACTCGCGGGCAAGCGGGCCGTCGGCACGCTCGCCGACCGCTTTGAGGGAGGCCGCAAGTGAGCCACCGGCCTCGATCGTCACCCGCAGGATGTCGAGCAGTCCCGGCAGCTCGCGCCTGACCCGTCGCGCCCGCTCGGCGACGAGCCGCCCGAGCCACAGGTCCGGCGCGAGAAAGCCCGCCACCGGCACCGCGGGGCCGAGCACGAGCCCGAGCCGACCGGGCGCGAGCGCCGCGAAGGGCGCACCCGCCGCGGCGCCGAGGAGCGCAGCCGCGACCTTCGCCGCCATGAGCTCGCGCACGCCGAGCCCGGCGGGCCGGCCGGCGGCCTCGATTCGCGCGCGCAGGTCGGGCGGGGCGCCGCGCGGGCGGATGCGCCGGCCGACAGCGGCGAGAGCGACCACCAACCGGGCCGCGCGGCGACCAGCCTGCACTTCCGTCCCATATTGGGACGTTTCGACAGGCTCCGCGGCCGCCGGACCCGTTCTCGGGGCAAACGCGGTCAGAACTGCGGCCGCCGCCGAGGCGGCACAGACGAACGCCAGCGCCTCGCTCACCACCGCACGCGCCCCAGTCTGCGCATGAGGACCGCCGCCAACGCCTGCAAGACCAGGGCGATTCCGACCAGCCAGGCCGTCAGGAACGAGCGCCAGAGGCCGGCGAACCAGCCCGGGCTGGCCAGCTCCGCGAGCAGCCCTCCTCCCAGCGGAAGCAGGACCACGAGCAGCGCCGTGAAGCGCGCCTGGGCTGTCGCCGCGCGCACCTCGGCCTCCAGCCGCGCCTGATCCTCCAGCGCACGGACGCTCTCGCGCAGCAGTCGCGCGAGGTCTCCCCCGGCGCGCCGTTGGAGGACGCAGGCGGCCACGAGCACATCCATCCCGGGCGAGGGCGCTCGCAGCCTCATCGCCTCGAGCGCATCGTCGGTGCCCGCGCCCGCCGCCAACTCCGCCGCCGTGCGCCGCAGCTCGTGGCCCGCCGCCCCGGCCACGCCCGCGGCCGCCTCGCCGAGCGCGGAGCGCAGCGACGCGCCGCCCGCGAGCGCGTCGGCGATCGCCAGGGCCAGCTCGGGAAGTCCCTCCTCCACCGCGGCGCGGTAGCGACGCCGCCGCGCGGCGAGCACGCGAGCGACCGCCCAGGGCCCACCCGCGGCGAGCACCAGCCCAGCAAGCGGCCCGAACGTGACGAAGCCGCCGGCGAACGCAACGCCCGCGCCAACCATCAGCAACCGCCGTCGCTCTGGCGCACCGGGATCGCGGCCCTCGCGCCCGGCACGGATGAGCACCTCGACCAGCCCCGCGAGCGCGCGCAGCCAGCGTGGAGCGCGCGCGGCGAGGAGCGGGACGAGCGCCGAAGCGAGCTCGCACAGCGCGAGCGCCGCCCCAGCGCCCGCGATGAACGCGGCGGCAGGCGGCGTCACCGCGCCCTCGCACCCAGGTGGATGACGAACGTTGCGTTTTCCGCCACGATCGTCATCCACCTGCGCTTTGGCGGAGGGCGTCGAGGCGGTTTGCGAGCTTGCCGGCGACGGGTGCGCGCAGGCGTCCGCCGCGCACCCAGAGCTCGCGTGTGCCCGCGGCGCCGGCCACCCTCAGGACCTCGCTCACCGACTCGACCACCCGCGAGCCATCCGGGAGGCGGGCCTGGTGCACGACCACGTCTAGGGCGCTTGCGACCTGGTCGCGCACCGCCGCGTGCGGCAGGCCTACCCCCGCCATCAGGGCGAGCGTCTCGACCCGCCGCAGCGCGCCGGCCGGGGAGTTCGCGTGCACGGTGGTGAGTGAGCCGTCGTGCCCCGTGTTGAGCGCCTGGAGCATGTCGAGCGCCTCCGGACCGCGCACCTCGCCGACCACGATCCGGTCGGGGCGCATCCGGAGCGCGTTCACCACGAGCTGCCTGATCGTCACCTCGCCGCGGCCCTCCAGGTTCGCGGGGCGCGCCTCCAGGCGCACCACGTGCCGCTGGCGCAGCCGCAGCTCCGCGGCGTCCTCGATGGTCACGATCCGCTCCTCGCCTGGGATCGCCCCCGAGAGCGCGTTCAGGCTCGTGGTCTTGCCCGACCCGGTGCCGCCACTCACGAGCACCGATGCGCACGCCGCCACGCACAGCGCGAGCAGCTCGGCCAGCTCGCCCGGCAGCGTGCCTCCTTCGACGAGCTGCCGCAGCGAGAAGCCCTCGTGGCGGAAGCGCCGGACCGTCATGCAGGGCCCCGACAGCGACAGCGGCGGGATCACCACGTTCACGCGCGAGCCGTCGGGGAGCCGCGCGTCGCACAGCGGCGACGCCTCGTCCACCCTCCGCCCCAGCGGCGCCAGCACACGCTCGATCGCGTGCATCAGCTCCGCCTCGCCGGCGAACGAGACGCCGGTGCGCACGAGCTTTCCGGCTCGCTCCACGTACACCTCGCCGGGCCCGTTCACCATCACCTCGTCCACCGACGGGTCCGACAGCAGCGGCTCCAGCGGGCCCAGCCCCGTGGCGAGCAGGAGCACCCGGCGGCAGAGCGCCTCCCGCTCCGCCTCGGGGAGCGAGCCCGCCTCGCGCTCCACGAGCGCGCGCACCTCCGCGTCGAGCTCCGTGCCGCCCGTCTCCCCAGAACGAGCCCGCTCGATCAGCCGCGCTCGCAGCGCGACGGCCAGGTCGTCCAGCGCCTGCATGACGCGCTAAGAACGGAGCGACCTGGACTCGCCCCTAGCCGGTGTTGAGCGCGCGCGCTTCGAGCAGCCGCCGGACCGTCTCCGCCGACGTCCCGCACTTCTCGAGCGTGCGCGCCGCCCCTCCGTCGGTCCTGCTGACGAGCGCGAGGGCGAGGTGCTCAACGCCCAGGTGGTCGTCGCCGCGGCGAATGGTCTCGCGCAGGGATTGCTCGAGGCACGCGCGCGCGAGCGGCGATACCCCGGTCGCGGCCGCGGCCGCCGCCGTGTCGGTGGCGGTGACCGCGATCGCGCGATCCTCCTCGACCATCGTCGGCTGGAGGCACCCTCGCGCTGCGTCGAGGTTGACGCCCGCGCCCTCCAGGATGCGTACCTCGGGCGAGTCCTGCGCGTGCAGCACGCCGAGCAGCAGATGCTCCGTGCCGACCACCCGGCTGCCGAGCACGCGCGCCTCGTCCCGTGCGAAGCGCACGGCGTCGCGCGCCTCGGCCGTGACCACCACGCGGGCGTCCGTCGGCACGGACTCGGCGGCCTCCTCGGCCTCCCTGAGCGCCTGCACCGCCTTCGCGTGCTTCTTGTGGGCGGCCTGCTTGCTCACACCGAGCGCCAGGGAGATCTTGCTCCAGGTCCAGCCCTCCGAGCAGGCCGAGTGAACGTGGTGTCGCTCGAGCTCGTCCAGCTCCTTGCGGAGCTCCGCGACCGCCTCGAGGCCCCGCTCCGGCGTGCTCGAGCGTGCGGCCCGGCGGATCAGCGACGTGAGGCTCGCCACGCGGCGCATCCTACCGGCAACCTGTGTTGACGGTGCCGTCATCAGCGGTTGACGCCTGCCGACGCCGCGATCCCTGCTCGTACGGAGGATTTCGGCTCTCCAGAGCCCTAAACGCGCTTTTTTTTGTTGTTCCAGGCCATCCCCCGGAGAACATTTATGACACCGCGTCGTTACGAGGGAGGCAGGGACGGTGCAGGTCAGAAGGCGCATTCGAAAGCGCATCCGGCGAAGCGGCGAGGGGCTCAACCTCGCCGCGGACATCAACGCCGACGTCTCGATCAACACAGCCGAGACGGGCCCGCGCCGAGTCGCCCCGCCGCCCTCACGTGGCGCCACGGAAGCGAACGAAAGAGGAAAGGAGAACCAATGAGCGAGTTCAGGCCACTCACTCGCGAGGAGCTCACGGAGCTCGCCGGCGAGGAGCTGCCGGAGCGCGCGGCGATGTCGCTGGTGAACGCGAACGTTGCGATCCCCATCAACGCCGCCGTCGCCGCGAACGTGCTGTCGGACGGGGCGATTGCCTACGCCGACGCCGCCCAGAACGCCGACATCGGCCAGGGCAACTAAAGGAGGAATCACAGATGACTGAGGAGATGAGCCAGTACCAGCCCCTCTCCCGTGAGGAGCTCAACAAGCTCGCCGGCGAGGAGCTGCCCGAGCGCGCCGCGATGTCGCTGATCAACGCGAACGTGGCCGCCCCGGTCAACGCCGCGCTGGCGCTGAACGTCGCGTCGGACAACTCGATCGCCTACGCGAACGCGGAGCAGACGTCGACGATCACCCAGGGCAACTAAGGAGGTCGAGACATGGCTGACCCCAGCCAGGAGTACCGCCAGCTGACACGGGAGGAGCTCACCGAGATAGCCGGTGAGGAACTCCCCGAACGCGCCGCGATGTCGCTGATCAACGCGAACCTCGCGGCCCCCGTCAACGCCGCAGTCGCGGCGAACGTCCTGTCAGACAACTCTGCTGCCATCGCGAACGCGACCCAGAGTGCAGACATCAGTCAGGACAACTGAGCGTCGCGGGGGCGGCCCGCACGAGGCCGCCCCCGCCCCTCAGCTGGCCGACGGCATCGAGCTGATCGGCCGGTTCGAAGATTCGGGCCTCAAGGAGCCCCCGTTCATCGCGCGCCGGGCCGACGGCCAGATCGTGCAGATGGCGCCGATGCTGTACGCCCTCGCCGAGGAGATCGACGGCAGCCGTGGCTACGCCGAAATCGCGGAGCGGCTCAGCCACCGGATCGAGCGCGGCGTGACGGGCGAGATGGCGGAGATGCTGATCGAGGAGCAGCTGCGGCCGCTCGGCATCGTCGCGGGCCGCGACGGCAGCGACCCACAGCTCCGGAAGCTCGACCCGCTGCTCGCGCTGAAGTTCCGCACCAAGGTGGTGCCCGCGCGCGTCACGTCGGCTCTCACCACCGTCTTCAAGCCTCTCTTCCACGGCCCGGTCGTGGCTGCCGCCGTGCTGGGCTTCGTCGCCCTGCTCGTCTGGCTGCTCGGCGTGCACGGCATCAGCCAGGGCCTGCGCCACGTGATCTACCAGCCCGCGCTCGTGCTCATGCTGCTTGGAGGGGTCGTGCTCGCCACGGCCTTCCACGAGATCGGCCACGCGAGCGGGCTCCGGTACGGCGGCGGCAAGCCGGGCGTCATGGGAGTGGGCGTCTACATCGTCTGGCCGGCGTTCTACACCGACATCACCGACTCGTACCGCCTCGACAAGAAGGGCCGCCTGCGCACCGACCTGGGCGGCATGTACTTCAACGCGATCTTCGCCCTCGCCGTCGGCGGCCTCTATGCCGTGACCCGCTACGAGCCGCTGCTGCTGCTGATCGTGATCCAGACCTTCGCCATCATCCAGCAGTCACTGCCGCTCCTCCGGCTGGACGGCTACTACATCGTCAGCGATCTCACCGGCGTGCCGGACATCCTGGCCCGCATCCGCCCGATCCTCAGGAGCGTGCTGCCCTGGCGCGAGGCGGATGAGAGCGTCACCGCCCTCAAGCCGTGGGTCCGGAAGGTCGTGACCGGCTACGTGCTCGTGCTCGTGCCCGTGATCGCGTTCATCTTCCTGATGCTGCTCGTCAACGCGCCGCGCGTGCTCGCCACCGGCTGGGACTCGTTCTGGCTCCACTGGGACCGGGTCGGCCCGCGCTTCTCGGCCGGCGAGACCGCCCGCGGCGCGCTGTCCGTCTTCCAGATGCTCGTGCTGGTGCTGCCAGCCACAGGCCTCCTGTACACCACGGGCCGCGTCGGCGCCCGCGCCGGGAGCCTCGGCTGGCGCTGGTCCGACGGTAGCCCCACGCGCCGCGCGGGCCTGCTGGCCGGCACCGCCGCGGCCGCCGGCCTTGCGGCCTTCCTACTCTGGCCTCACGGCGCGTACCGGCCGATCCAGCCGTACGAGAAGGGCACGCTGGTGGGAGCCGTGAGGCAGCTGAACGACGTGCCCTCGGGTCGTGCATCGCTGACTCCCGAGCGCGAGCGTGACCTCGGAGGAGCGCCCACCGAGCGCCAGCTCCAGCGCGAGGGCCGCCAGCGCCCGCTCGACACAAGCGACGGCTTGTTCCCGCCGCCGAGCGGCGACGGGCGGGTGCCCGCGGACAGCCCGACGGAGGCCCAGCCGTCGCCCGGCGCTCAGCCGCAGCAGCCGGCGGAGCAGCAACCGGCCCCGTCCGAGTCGCAGCCGGCCCCGGCGGAGCAGCCCGCTCCCGAGCCCACCGGAACGACGCCCGCGGAGCCAGCGCCCACCGAGACGGCGCCCACGACGACTTCGACCACACCCGCCACACCATGACTCAGGAGGGACCGATGAGAACGCGTAGAACGCTTGCCGCCCTAACCGCCGCACTGACGCTTGCCACCGGAGGCCTCCTGGCATCCGGCGCCGCGGCCACCCAGTCCGGCACCGGGCCGGACCAGGTGGTGTGGGCACAGACGACCGGCGTGAACGCGACCGATCTGCTGTCGGGCATGCAGGTCGGCTCCTACAGGGGGGACAACCTCCAGAGCACCAACGTCGCCCGTGCCGACTCGACCGACTGCACGGACTGCCGGACGGTCGCGGTCGCGGTCCAGGCGGTGCTCCTCAAGGGAAGCCCGCAGACGGCGGAGCCGAAGAACGTGGCGATCGCGATCAACGAGCGCTGCCTGCGCTGCACGACGTACGCCTTCGCGTACCAGTACGTCGTCACCACCGCCAACCGCGCCGTGCTCACCCGCCGGGCGCGCCGGCGGGTGGCGGGGATTCGCGACCAGATCGCGACGGTCTCGCACTCGGACCTGAGCCCCGACGACCTGAACGCACGCCTGCGCGAGCTCGCGGCCGACTTCAGGGCGGCGATCGACGCCGATCTCGCGCGCCAGGACGAGGACGTCGAGGATCGCGAAGTGGAGCGCGACACCGACTTGGACTAGGGCGCGGAACCAAGAGGAGGCCGGAGGCGCAAGACTGGCTGCATGGACCTCACGCTTCTGAGCCTCGACACCCCAACGGAGACGCGCACGTTCGACCTCGGCAAGTTCGAGCTGTACTCGGTCGGACCCATGACGATCGGCCGCGCGACCTACGAGCCCGGCTGGCGCTGGTCGCAGCACGTGGGCGAGCCCGCGGGGGCAACGTCGTGCATGGTCGAGCATGTGGGGCTCGTGGTCAGCGGGCGCGCGGCGGTCAAGATGGACGACGGCGAGGAGCGCGTGATGGAGCCGGGCGAGCTCTTCTACGTGCCCCCGGGCCACGACTCCTGGGTGGTCGGCAACGAGCCGTACATATCTCTGCACGTCATGGGCAGCGAGAATTACGCGACATGACCCGTCGTCAGATCTGCTCGTGGCTGATGGACATGGATGGCGTGCTCGTGCACGAGCAGACCGCGATCCCGGGCGCCCAGGAGTTCCTCAGCCGCCTGCGCGAGCTCGGGCTGCCGTTCCTGGTCCTCACCAACAACTCGATCTACACCCAGCGCGACCTCGCGGCGCGGCTGAGACGCTCCGGGCTCGATGTCCCAGAGCAGTCGATCTGGACCTCCGCGCTCGCCACGGCGCAGTTCCTCGGCGACCAGCGCCCGGGCGGCAGCGCCTTCGTGATCGGCGAGTCCGGCCTCACAACGGCGCTGCACGACGTGGGCTACACGCTCAGCGAGCGCGACCCCGACTACGTGGTGCTCGGTGAGACCCGTACCTACAGCTTCGAGCGCATCACCCAGGCGATCCGGCTGATCACGTCCGGCTCGCGCTTCATCGCGACCAACCCGGACAATGTCGGCCCCACGCCCGACGGGCCACTGCCGGCCACGGGATCCGTGGCCGCGCTGATCAGCCGGGCGACCGGAGTCGAGCCGTACTACGTCGGGAAGCCGAACCCGCTGATGATGCGCTCGGCACTGAACGCGATCGAGGCCCACTCGGAGAGCACCGCGATGATCGGAGATCGCATGGACACGGACGTGGTCTCCGGCCTCGAGGCCGGCCTCGAGACGATCCTGGTGCTGACCGGGGTCGCCACCTCCGAGGAGACGGAGCGCTACTCCTACCGGCCCTCCCGGATCGTGGATTCGGTGGCCGACCTGATCGACGAGCTGGAGGGCGCACGTGCCTCCGCTTGACGGCAAGGTCGCGCTCGTCACGGGCGCCAGCGGCGGGATCGGCGCGGCGGTGGCGCGCTCGTTCCACGACGCGGGCGCCTCGGTCGGCCTGATCTCGCGGCGCGGTGAGGACCTCGGCCTCGAGCGGGCGCTCGGCGTGGCCTGCGACGTCCGCGACCGCGAGGCCGTGAGGCAGGCGACCGACGCTGTCGTGGAGCGCTTCGGCCGGCTCGAGATCGCGGTCGCGAACGCCGGCGTGGGCTCGTACGGCCCGTTCCTCGAGCTCGACCCGGACGATCTCGAGGCCATGATCGACGTGAATCTCAAGGGCACGCTCTACACGGCGGCGGCCGCCCTCCCCCACCTGATCGCCAGCGGCGCCGGCGACTTCGTCTCGCTCGCGAGCGTCGCGGGAGTGCGGGCGTTCCCGGGCGAGGCGGTCTACAACGCGTCGAAGTTCGGCCAGGTCGGCTTCACGCGCGCGCTCGACCACGAGCTGCGCGAGCACGGCGTGCGCGCCACCAACATCGCGCCCGGCGGCGTGAACACGGAGTTCGCGATCGGCACCGGCCGCGAGCGAGGCGACCCGGGCCTCGACCAGATGATGATTGCCGAGGACGTCGCGGAGGTCGTGCTGTTCGCGGTGACCCGCCCGCGCAACCTACGCATCCTCACGACCACGTTCCGGCCGATGAGCGAGGGCTCCTCCGGCTGAGCCGAGCGCGTCGCGGGCGTCGCCGGCGAGCGCCCTCACCAACTCGCCCGCGGGGAGCGCTTGAGCCAGCGGATAGGCCTGCCCCGCCCACAGGTTGAAGCCGTCCGCGTCCCCCTGCTCGCGCGCCGCCGAGCGCAGCGGCGCCGTCATGTTGTGGACCTCCGGGTAGGCCAGCGGCGCCTCCCCCTCGTGCTCGCGCACGAAGCGGTTCTCGATGCCGCGCGCACGCCGGCCGGTGAAGGCTCGCGTGATGGCCGTCGGGGCTTGGCGTCCCAGTGCCTCCCGGTGCGCGGGCGCCGTGGCGGCCTCGGGCGTGAGCATGAACGCCGTGCCGAGCTGCGCGGCGGCGGCACCGGCGGCGAGAGCGGCCGCGACTCCGCTGCCGGTGGCGATCGCTCCCGTCGCCACGAGCGGAAGCTCGGTCACCGAACGCACCAGCTGAAGCAGGGCGAGCAGGCCGATGTCGGCGGCCGCCGCGGCGTCGAACGAGCCGCGATGCCCGCCCGCCTCGACCCCCTGGACCACGAGCGCGTCGGCACCCGCGCTCGCGGCGGCCTCCGCCTCGGCCGGGCTCGTGACGGTGACCCAGGTCTCGCAGCCGGCGGCCCGGAGCGCGGCGAGCGTCCCCGGATCCGGGCAGCCGAACGTGAACGAGACGACCGGCACGCGCTCATCGGCCGCAAGCGCGAGCTTGTCGTCCCAGTGGTCGCCGTCGTGGCGCGCGTCGCCGAGCTCGGCGCCGTAGCGGGCGGCCTCGCCGCGCAACGCCCCGGCATAGCGCTCGAGCTGGACCCGGTCGAGCGCGGGCGGCCCCGGCACGAACAGGTTGAGCCCGTACGGCCGGCTTGTAAGAGCTCGCAGCTCGGCGAGGTCGGAGCGCACGGCGTCAGGCGTCCGGTAGCCCGCCGCGAGGAACCCCAGTGCGCCGGCGTCGGAGACCGCTGCCGCCAGCGCCGGCGTGGACGGGCCGCCGGCCATCGGCGCCTGCACGATCGGATGCTCGAGCTGCGAGAGCAGGGACGCCACTGCCCACAAGCTAGCCTCACGCCATGCCGAGCGGCATCGAGTACATGCGTGCCATCGCCGACGGCACGCACCCGCCCGCGCCGATCCAGGAGCTGATGGGCTTCGACATCGTCGAGGCGGACGAGGGGCGCACGCTCTTCCGCTCCGTCCCGGGCCGCCAGCACCTGAACCCGATCGGCGTGGTGCACGGCGGTTTCGCCGGGCTCCTGCTCGACTCGTGCATGGGCGCGGCGGTCCACACCACATGCGGCGAGGGCGAGAGCTACTCCACGCTCGAGACGAAGTTCAACCTCGTCCGCCCGATCCTGCCCGATACCGGCGAGGTGCTGGCCGAGGGCCGCGTGGTTCATCGCGGCCGCCGCGTCGCGACGGCGGAGGGCACCGTGAAGCGCGCGAGCGACGGCAAGCTGCTCGCCCACGGGACCTCCACCTGCATGATCATTGCGGCGGACGGCGCCGGGTAATCTCGGCTGCGTGAGCACCACAGCCGACGAGAAGCTGGCAGCGGCCAACTGGGACCTCGAGCCGCTGGTGGACGGCCGCGGTCCGGACGCGGTCGAGCCCATGCTCGGCGAGGCGCGCGAGCGCTCGGAGGCGTTCGCCGCACGTCACAGGGGCAGGGTCGTGGAGCTCGACGCGGACGGGCTCGCGGAGGCCATGCACGAGCTGGGCGCGATCCAGGAGCTGGCCGGGCGCGCCGGGTCCTACGCCGTGCTCGCCTACTCGCTCGACACGAGCGATCCCGAGCGCGGCGCGCGGCTCCAGAAGGCGCGCGAGCTCGGCGCGGCCATCGAGACCGAGCTGCTCTTCTTCGACCTGGAGTGGAACCTCGTGCCGGACGAGCGGGCCGAGGAGCTGCTCGCGGCGCCCGGGCTCGACTTCTGCGGCCACTACCTGAGGACGCTCCGCCGCTACCGGCCGCACCAGCTCTCGGAGCCGGAGGAGCGCGTGCTCACCGAGACCAACGTGACCGGCGGCTCGGCCTTCCAGCGGCTCTTCACCGAGCAGACCGCGGCGCTCGCCGTGCCGCTCCCCGACAGCGACGAGCCCGCGTCGCTCGAGGAGGGCCTCTCGCGGCTCCAGGACCCGGACCGCGAGCGCCGCCGCGAGGCGGCCGAGGCCGTGACCGAGTCGCTTCGCCCCAACCTCCGCACGCGCGCGTTCGTGTTCAACACGCTGCTCCAGGACAAGGCCACCAAGGACCGCCTGCGCGGCTACCCGCACTGGCTCGCGTCGCGCAACCTCTCGAACGAGGCGAGCGACGAGTCCGT
>JAXDIL010000025.1:0-13904 GCA_034664005.1 Thermoleophilaceae bacterium
GGGCGTGCGGGGCTGGGCGCACGCCCTCGGCTCCCGAGCCCACCGAGCAGCGCCCTGAGCGGTCCCGCCGGCCGCTCGGCTGCCTCGAGCGCCGCCAGGCGCGCGGCCAGTGCCCGCGCCGCGCGGCCGCGGTGGCTGATCGCGTCCTTCTCCTCGGGGGTCAGCTCCGCCATGGTCCGCTCGTCGCCCGGATAGTCGTCCGGGACGAAGGCCGGGTCGTAGCCGAAGCCGCCCTCGCCGCGCGGCTCGCGGGCGAGCCGGCCCTCGCAGCGCCCGGTCACCAGCTCCTCGCGCCCGCCGGGCTCCACGTAGGCGAGCGCGCACACGTACGCGACGCGCCGGTCTCCCTCGTCGGGAACCTCGTGGAGCAGCTTGTCGAGGTTCTCCTCGTCGCTGGCGCCCTCGCCGGCGTAGCGCGCCGACCACACTCCGGGAGCGCCGCCCAGGGCCGCGGCCTCGATGCCGGAGTCGTCCGCCACGGACGGCCGCCCGGTCGCCGCGGCGGCAGCGCGCGCCTTGCCCAGCGCGTTGTCCGCGAACGTCGTGCCGGTCTCGGGCGGGAGCCGCACGTCCTCGGGCAGTGAGTCGAGCTCGTACGGGCGCATGAGCTCCGAGAGCTCGCGCAGCTTGTGGTCGTTGCGTGTGGCGAGGACGAGCCGCACGGGCTCAGCCTGCCGCTGCCGCCGCCACCGCCTCCTCCTGGGCGATGCGCAGCGCCGCGATCCCGTCGGCGGCGAGGGCGAGCAGGTCGTCGAGCGAGGCGCGCGAGAGCGGGGTGCGTTCCGCCGTGGCCTGCACCTCCACGAGGCCGCCGTCGCCGGTCATGACGACGTTCGCGTCCACCTCGGCGCGCGAGTCCTCCGAGTAGTCGAGATCGAGCAGGGCGCGGCCGTCGACCATCCCGGTCGAGACCGCCGCCACCGACTGCGTGAGCGGCAGGCGGTCGAGCTTGCCCTCGCTCATCACGCGCCGCAGCGCGAGCTCGAGCGCCACGTAGCCGCCCGTGATCGCCGCGCAGCGCGTGCCGCCGTCGGCCTCCAGCACGTCGCAGTCGATCCAGACGGTGCGCTCGCCCAGCGCCTCGAAGTCCACGATGCCGCGCAGCGAGCGGCCGATCAGGCGCTGGATCTCGACGGTGCGGCCGTCAGGGCGCCCCTTGGAGACGTCGCGCTGCTTGCGGTCGCCGGTGGAGGCCGGCAGCATCGAATATTCGGCCGTGACCCAGCCGCGGCCCTTGCCGGCCATCCAGCGCGGCACCTCCTCGTCCACGCTGGCCGTGCAGATCACGCGTGTGCCGCCCGCCTCGATCAGGGCGGAGCCGGTCGCAGTGGTCATGAACCCGGGCGTGATCGTGATCTCGCGCAGCTGGTCGGGCGCGCGGCCGTCGTTGCGCGTCTCCGTCATGCGGCCCTCCTCACGGATCGCGCGACCTCGACGTGGTCGACCTCGGCTATCGGGAGCTGCAGGAAGCGCGTGCCGAGCCGCCGGAACTCCTCCGGGTCGCCCGTCGCGATGAAGGAATAGCTCCCTCGCCGCCCCTCGTCCTGCGCCACCCCCGCCTCCCGAAGCCTCGTCTCGACCTCGTCCGCGATCGCCTGGCCCGAGCTCACGATGGTCACCGCTCTGCCGAGCGTGCGCTGGAGCACTGGCCGAACGAGCGGGTAGTGCGTGCAGCCGAGGATCACGGTGTCCACCCGGGCCTGCTTCAGCGGCCGGCAGACACCCTCGACGCACGCCACCACGCGCTCGTCGACCTCGCCGCCCTCCTGGATCAGCGGCGCCAGCTCGGCGGAGGCGACGGTGTGCAGCTCGGCGCCCGGCGCCGCCTCGGCGAGCGCGCGGGCGTACGCGCCGCTCGCGACGGTCGCGGGGGTGGCGATGAGGCCGACCCGGCCTGATTGCGTGGCCGCTGCCGCCAGACGGGATTCGGGGGTTACGACGGCGATCAGGGGGACGCGGTCCTTGAGCTCCTGTCGGAGCGCCGGCACCGCTGCCGCCGTCGCCGAGTTGCATGCCACCACGAGCGCCTTCGCGCCGCGGTCGAGCAGGATGCCGGCGAGCTCGCGCGCGAAGCGGAGCAGCTCGTCCGCCGAGCGGTCCCCGTACGGGAAACGCGCCGTGTCACCGAGATAGACGAAATCCTCGTGGGGAAGCGACACGAGGCACTCGTGCAACACCGTCAGCCCGCCGACCCCCGAGTCGAAGACGGCAACAGGAAGCTCTCGCTCGGATCCCGCCACGGCCGCGTATGGTCGCAGGCCCCGCGGGCGCGACCCGTGGTCTATCTCCGTATCAGCCGGTATATGCATATGCCTTATACGCGCTTATAGCCACTCAGACGACGGCAGCGCTTATACAAGTGCCGCTAGCGCTGTTCGGCCGCCAGCGCCTCGAAGTTCGCCCACAGCTCCGGCTCGCCGGCCTTTGCGCGCGCCTCCAGGGCCGCCTTGCTCACTCGGTCCCAGGTCCCTGAGACCCAGAGCCAGTCGAGCAGCAGGTCGCGGTCGAGCAGGCCGTTCTTCACGAGCGTGCCGACCGTCTCGTTGAAGGTGAGGACCGTCTGGATGTGCGGGTCGAGCGCGTCGGCCGACTCGGGGTCGAAGTCGTCGGAGAAGATGTCCCTGCCCGCCTCGGGCAGGCCGATCATCGACCCCCACTTCGCCAGCTCCACGATCAGCGCTGCGTCCTCGCGGCTGCCTGCCATCTCGCCTCCTCGTCGGGTACGCGAGACCTTCTCAGATTCAGAACTGGACCTTGCGGACGGCCTCCTTGATCTTGGCGATGATCACGTCGCCGAGCTCCTTGCCCTCGTCGGTGCGAAAGCCCTTCATGGCGGCGACGACGCCGGCCATGACGAGCGCGACGAGCAGGATCAGCGCGACGTACTCGACGGTCCCCTGGCCGCGGGCGTTCACGAGGCCGGCGTGGATTCGTCCGAAGAAGCGGTGCATGGGTTCCCCTCCCGTGGTTTCGGGCGATGCTGCCGGGGGCCGGCGCACGACTCCAGACGCGAGTGTCACAACGCCCTGACATCATCAACCGCGCATGTGCGGGATCGGCGCAATCCTCGATCCGGCCGGCACGTCGGGCCAGCACGCGCCGGAGCGGATGGTCGAGGCGCTGCGTCATCGCGGTCCTGATGGCGAGGCGCTGAGACGCATCGGCCCCGTCGCCCTCGCCCACACCCGGCTGGCGATCATCGACGTCGCAGGTGGCGACCAGCCACTCGACTCCGAGGACGGCCGCGTGACCGCGGTCGTCAACGGCGAGATCTACAACCACCGCGAGCTCCGCGCCGGGCTCGAAGAAAGCGGCCACAGGTGGGCGACGAACTCGGACAGCGAGGTCGTGGTGCACGCCTACGAGGAGTACGGCCTCGACTGCGTGCGCCACCTGAACGGCATCTTCGCGTTCGTCGTCTGGGACGCGCGCGAGGAGCGGCTCGTGGCCGCACGCGACGCCTTCGGGGTGAAGCCGCTCTACTGGTGGACCGACGGGCGGCGCGTGGCCATCGCCTCCGAGGTCGGCGCGCTGCTCCAAGCGGGGCTCGTGAAGCCGGCGGTGGACCGCGTGGCGCTCGACCACTACCTCGCCTGCCGTTTCGTGCCCGCGCCGCGGACGCTGTTCGAGGGCGTGCGCAAGCTCGGCGCGGCCGAGATCCTCGTCGCGCAGGACGGCGCGTCGCCGCGCGCGATGAGCTGGCGCGAGCCGCCGGCCGACCACTTCGACGGCGAGGACGACGAGCTCGCCGTCCAGCTCGCCGAGCGCTACGCGGACGCCGTCGAGCGCCAGATGATGTCCGACGTCCCGTACGGGGCGTTCCTCTCGGGCGGCGTCGACAGCGCCGCGATCGTCGCCGCGATGAAGCTGCGCTCGCCCGAGCCGCCCACCACCTTCACGATCGGGTTCCCGGGCCACGGCGACGTGCTCGACGAGCGCGAGCTCGCGGCCGAGACAGCCCGGATTGTGGGCACCGACCACCGCGACACGGTGATGCACGAGACCGACTTCCTCTCTGAGCTGGCCCGCTGCGTGCCGCGGCTGGAGGAGCCCTGCGGGATCCCCAGCGCGCCCGCGCTGATGCAGCTCTCGCGCTTCGCGGCGCGCGACGTGAAGGTCGTGCTCGCCGGCCAGGGCGCCGACGAGCCGCACGGCGGCTACGGCCGCCACCAGGCCGCGGCGCTGCTCCAGCCGCTCCGCGTCGTGCCGCCCGCCGCGGCGGCGCCGGCCGGGGCGATCGCGCGTGCGCTCCCGCGCGCCGCGAGCGCCCGCCGCGTGGCCCACCTGCTCGGCGGCCGCGGCGACGCCACGCGGCTGCTGCGCCTGGTCGAGATCACCGATGGCCCAACCCGCACCGCGCTGCTCGGCCGCGGCGCCGAGGCGGAGCAGGAGCGCCTCACCACCGCCCGCTCGATCCTCGCCGACGTGTCCGGCCGCAGCCTGCTCGAGCAGGCGCTCTACCTCGACACTCACATGTTCCTGCCCGACGGGATCCTGATCTGCAACGACAAGATGTCGATGGCCGCCGGGCTCGAGCTGCGCGTGCCCTACCTCGACCTCGAGCTGATGCGCTTCGTCGAGCGCATCCCGGCGAACCGGCGCGTGCGCCTGCGCCAGCCGAAGCGGCTCCACCGGCGCGCGATCCAGACGATGCTCCCGCCGGAGCTGACGAACCGCCGCAAGCACGGCTTCGCCACCCCGTACGACGACTGGCTGCGCGCGTCGCTCGGGCGCGAGGTGGAGCGCCGCTACGAGCGCGGCTCCCCGCTCGCCGAGCTGATCGACCCGGCGGCAGCCGCCCGGCTCGTGGACGAGCACCGGCGCGGACGCGCCGACCACAAGTCGTTCCTCTACTGCCTGCTCGAGCTCTCCGAGTGGCACGCCGCGTTCATCGAGGCGCGGGAGCCGGTGCCCGCGTGAGCCGGCCGCGCCTCCTCTACGTCCACAGCCGCAGGGCGAGCTTCGTCGCGATCGACCGCGAGATCCTGGCCGAGCGCTACGAGGTCGAGGACCTCTACCAGCCCGGCCGCTGGCCCAACCTCCTCGCCGTGGTGCGGGGCGTGCTGCGCGCCGACGTCGTCTTCGGCTGGTTCGCCTCCTGGCACACGTTCTTCCCGATCACGCTCGCCTGGCTCCTGCGCAAGCCGTCCGTGCTGATCATCGGCGGCTTCGACACGGCGAACATGCCGGACATCGGCTACGGCTACCAGCAGGGCGGCATCAGGCGAGCGGCCAGCCTCTGGATCATGCGTCGCGCGCGCCGGCTCGTGACGAACTCGAACTACAGCCTCAGCGAGATCGAGCGGAACACGCCGATTCCGCCGGAGCGCGTGAGCGTGGTCCACCACGGCGTGCCGGACCCGTTCGGAGAGGAGCCGACGGCGAAGGAGCGCGAGGCGCTCACGGTCGGCGCGATCGACCACACCACGCTCGTCCAGAAGGGCCAGCTGCCGTTCGTGGAGGCCGCCCGGCTCGTGCCCGACGCGCGCTTCACGTTCGCGGGCAAGTGGCTCGACGACTCGGTCGAGGAGCTGCGCGCCCGGGCGGGCGACAACGTCCGGTTCACCGGCTGGCTGTCCGACGACGACCTCCACGCCACCTACCGCCGCGCCGCCGTCTACGTGCAGGCCTCGCGCCACGAGGGCTTCGGGCTCGCCGTCGCCGAGGCGATGCTCGCGGGCTGCGTGCCCGTCGTCATGAACGTGACGGCGATGCCCGAGGTGGTCGGCGACGCCGGTGTCCTGATCGAGTCACAGGAGCCGGACGCCGTGGCCGACGGGGTGCGGCGCGCGTTCGAGCTCGGCCCCGACGCCTCACGGCGCGCGCGCGAGCGGATCCTCACGGCGTTCCCCATGGAGCGCCGGCGCGAGGGGATCCTCGGCGCGGTCGAGGACGCGCTGGCTCAGAGCTCCCAGTAGCGGCCGAGCACCTCTGCCGCCTCGTCCGCGAGCGGGTCGCGCGGCACGCCGGCCGGCGGCGCGGCGCCGTTCGCGAGCGCGTCCATCGTCTCGGCCACGGAGCTCGCCAGGGCCTTCAGGTCGTAGCCGCCTTCCAGCACCGCGCCCACCGGCGCGCCGAGCTCCTCGCCGAGCGCGCGCAGCTGCCTCGACATGGCGCCGAACGAGGAGGTCTCGAGCCGCAGCCCGCCGAGCGGGTCGTCGCGATGGGCGTCGTAGCCGGCCGAGATCAGGATCAGGTCGGGCCGGTACTGGCGCGCGGCCGGCGCCACCACATGCTCGACGAGCGACAGGAAGCCCGCCTCGCCGGTTCCGCCCGGGACCGGCAGGTTGATCGAGTAGCCCTCGCCCTCCCCCTCGCCAACGTCGTCGAGCGGTCCGGTGCCCGGCCAGAACGGGAACTGGTGGATGCTCACGAACAACAGCTCGCGCGAGCCGTGGAAGATCGCGTTGGTCCCGTTCCCGTGGTGCACGTCCCAGTCGACCACGAGCACGCGCTCGGCACCGAGCGCGTCGACGGCGTGGCGCGCCGCGATCGCCACGTTCGCGAACAGGCAGAAGCCCATCGCCGTGGCCCGCTCGGCGTGGTGACCGGGCGGGCGCAGGGCCGAGAAGCCGGTGCGCTCGCCGCCGCCCAGCAGCGACTCGACGAGCGCGCAGGCGCCGCCGGCGGCGCGGAGCGCGGCCTCGTACGTGCCGGGGCTCGTCGGCGTGTCCATGTCGAACGCCTCGCCGCGCGCGGACATGGTGCGCACCTGCTCCACGTACTCGCGCGGGTGCACGCGCAGCAGCTGCTCCTCGGTCGCGGCGGGCGCCTCGCGCGGCTCCCAGCCGAGCCAGCCGCGACGCTCGAGCTCCGCCTCGATCGCCCGGATGCGGTCGGCCCGCTCGGGGTGGCCGTGGCCGGTGTCGTGCTCGAGCGACGACGGGTGGCGAAAGAACGGAGGCATGGGCGACGGTACGGTATCCACGCGCCTTGGACGGAACTTCCAGAACTGACGTCGCTGTGGTCGGCGCCGGCGCCGCCGGCCTGTACGCCGCACTCGTGGCGGCGGCCGAGGGTGCCAGCGTCACGCTCGTGAGCCGCTCCCCGCTTGCCCAGACCGCGAGCTACTGGGCGCAGGGCGGAATCGCCGCCGCGCTCGCGGACGGAGACTCACCCGAGCAGCACGCGGAGGACACGCTCGCGGCCGCCCGCGCGGCCGCGCGCCCCAGCGCTGTCAGGGTCCTCTGCGAGGACTCGCCCGCCCGCGTGCGCGACCTCCAGGAGCTGGGCGTCCAGTTCGACGCGGACCGCGCCGGCAACCTCGCGCTCGGCCTCGAGGGCGGGCACTCGAAGCGGCGCATCGTGCACGCCGGCGGCTCGGCCACAGGCCGCCGCATCACGCGCGCACTGTCCGCGCTCGCCGCCACGAACGAGCGCATCCGCGTGCTCGAGCCGGTGGCCGCCACGGCGCTCACGACCGACGCGGACGGCCGCTGCGTGGGGGTCACGGCCCGCCCGCGCGAGGGTGGTCCGCTCGCGCTGTCGGCGCGTGCCGTGATCCTCGCCACCGGCGGGATGGCCGCGCTCTGGCGGCGCACCACGAACCCGCGCGGCGCGGTCGGCGCCGGGCTGAGCCTTGCGAACGACGCCGGCGCGCTGCTCGCCGATCTCGAGTTCATGCAGTTCCACCCCACGGCGCTTCGGCTCGATGGCCCGCGCGACGGCTTCCTCGTCACCGAGGCGGTGCGCGGCGAGGGCGCGCTCCTCTACGACTCCGAGGGCGAGCGCTTCGTCGACGAGCTGGCGCCGCGCGACGAGGTGGCGATCGCGATTCACACGGAGCTCGAGCGGACGGGTGAGCCGGCCGTGTGGCTCGACATGCGGAGCGTGGACGCGGAGCGCTTCCCGAACATCGCGGCGGCGCTCGCGGACGTGGGCCTCAACCCCGCGCGTGACCTGCTGCCGGTCGCCCCCGCCGCCCACTACACGATGGGCGGTGTGGCCACCGACCTTGACGGGCGTTCGACGGTGCCGGGCCTGTACGCGGTCGGCGAATCTGCCTGCACCGGCCTCCACGGCGCCAACCGGCTCGCGTCGAACTCGTTGGCGGAGTGCGTCGTGTTCGCCCGGCGCGCAGCGCTCGCGGCGTGCGCCGAGCCCGCCGCTGGCGGCGCCCGACCTGGGCATGCCCGAGCCCCCGGGCGAGGACACGCGCGAGGCGCTCTGGCGCCACGCGGGCCTGCGCCGCGACGCCGGGGGGCTCGCGACGCTCGCGGACGACCCCTACCCGCTCGCGCGCCTGATCGGCGCCGCCTGCCTCGCGCGCGAGGAGAGCCGCGGCGCCCACCAGCGCACCGACTTCCCCGACACCGAGCCGGAGCTCGACGACATGCATACGCTCGTCGGGACCGACGAGCAGCCGAGCTTCGCGCGATGGCAGTAGGCACCGACACCGACACCCTCTTCCGGGAGGCCATGACCCACCTCGCCTCGGGCGTGGCCGTGATCACCGCGAGAAGCGAGGACGGCCGCCCCTGCGGCATCGCCGCCACCTCGCTCACCTCCTACAGCGCGCATCCGCCCTCGCTGCTCGTGTCGGTCTGGCACGGCTCGCGCTGCCACCCCGCGCTCGCGGAGAGCGAGCACTTCGGCGTGCACCTCCTGAAGAGCGACGAGCTGACGCTCGCAGAGCGCTTCGCCAACCGCGAGCTGCCCGACAAGTTCGAGGGCATCGACTGGGGCTGGGACGACGGCGTGCCCGAGCTGGCCGGGACGCTCGCCTACCTGCGCTGCCGGCGCAGCGCCAACTTCGTCAAGTACGACCACACGATCCTGATCGGCGACCTCGAGCGAGGACGGTTGGAGCCGGGAGCGCCTCTGCTCTACGCGCGCCGCCGCATGGACTGGCTCATGCGGCCGATGCAGTAGGCAGCGACACGCCGATCACCTTGAGGCGCCGCGACAGCGCGCTGTAGGCGAACTCGGCCTGCTCCTGCGAGCTGTAGCCGAAGAACTCGTAGTCGTCACCGAGCGCGTAGCCCTTCGGGACGAGGACGCCGGCGGCCACGGGCAGCAGCTCGTTGAGCGTCTCCTGCACGCGCTCGCGGTGGCGCTCCTCGGCGCACTTCTGCTGGAGGAACCAGGTGCCGTAGGCCACGTGTCTGTGCTCGTCGCGGGCGATGTTGCCGAAGCCCTCGCAGAAGCCCGGCAGCAGCTCGTTCTTCTCGTAGTAGTCGAGCATGAAGTGCTGGCCGGTGAGCGCGAGCGTGCCCTCGATGACCATGTGGTACATCGTGATGAAGTCGACCTTGGCGTCCATGTCGCTCGGGTCGGCGATCAGCCGCTCGCCCGCCTTCACCAGGCGCTCGTCGAACAGCTCGACGAAGGCATCCGTCACGTCGGCGCGCGCCGCCTCGAGCCGCTGCCGGATGCCGCGCTCCTCGGGGTCGGTGTCGGCCACCTCGCGGAACCAGCGGTCGAAGAACTGCATGTGGCGAGCCTCGTCCACCTGCTGCGTGGTTAGGAAGGCCTCCTCCTGCTCGTCCTCGTATGCCATGACGAGCCCTGAGAACTGGGTCGTGACGCGCTCCTCACCGATGAAGAACGAGCTGAGCCCCCAGAGGTGCTCCTCCCTCTGCTCGGCGGACAGCTCCGCCCACTGCTCCCTGTCGCGCTCGAGGTCGATCGCCTGCGACTGCCACTGCTGGCGCTCCCACAGCGTGTAGAGCTGCTGCGGGTCCATCAGCTGGAGCGTGCGGTTGAGGTACGCGTCGTCCGTGATCGTGGCGACGTCGCCCTGGCTGGTCAGGTCGAGTAGCGAGGCCATGGGGCGATCCTAACCGGGGGTTTGCGCCGCTCGCCACGAGGGGAAAGGCAGACAGCCGGTGCTTTTGTTCGTCGGGGTCACGCTAAGCGGCTTAACGCGAACTTAACAGTGTGCACGTTGCGGGGTTTGAGGGAGTTATTTCCAGTGCGGCACGGCCGCTTGCACAGGGGGTTTTAGGGACGATGTACCAGTTCAGTCGCTCGATCTATCGCGAACTGGCGCCCGGCGTGGTCTCGGGGCGGGGCGAGGACGTCTTCGAGACGCGCATGCGCTTCCTGCGCGCATGCGAGGTCTCGATGGAACGGCTCGCCACCGACCGGCACTACTTCGCGAAGCCTGTCCGCACGCTCTTCAACGACGTGCGCCACTTCTTCCCGATCGGGGATCAGCTGCACGTCTACCGCGTCTGCGAGCGCCACATGATGCTCGCCACGGAGTTCGTGGACACGCAGCTGCGGTCCGGGACCACGTTCGACGGCAGCCCGGTCTGCTGCCACGCGAGCACGCGTCGGGGGACGCCGTGCGCGCGGGTGCCGCTGCCGGGCAGCAAGTACTGCCCGTCGCACAAGCACCTGGACGAAGAGTTCGAGGTCGCAGCAGCCTGAGCGGCTGACCTCGTAGCTTCCACCCCGTGATCCTCGGGGTGGACGTCGGCGGCACCTTCACCGACGCCGCACTGCTGGCCGGCGACCGGCTCGTCACCGGCAAGGCGCCCACCACCCCGCGCGACCACTCGCGGGGTGTGATGGACGCCGTGAGCGAAGCGCTCGCGGCGGCGGATGCCACGGCGGGCGACGTCGAGCGCTTCGTGCACGGGATGACCGTCGGCACGAACGCGCTGCTCGAGGGGCGCGTGGCGCGCACCGCCCTGCTCGCCACCGAGGGCTTCACGGACCTCGAGGAGCTGGGGCGCCAGGCGCGCGCCGAGCTGTACCGGCTCTGCGCCGGGCATCCGCCGCCGCTCGTGCCGGCCGAGCTGCGCGTGCCCGTGCCCGAGCGCGCCGGCCCGGACGGCGTGCTGCGGCCGCTCGACGAGGACGCGCTGGGCGCCGCACTCGCGGAACTGGACGCCGAGGCGGTGGCGATCTGCCTCCTGTGGGGCTTCCGGCACCCCGAGCACGAGCTGCGCGCGGCCGAGCTGGTCGAGGAGGCGCTCCCCGGCGCGCACGTATCCACGTCACACGAGACCGCCGCTGTGTTCCGCGAGTACGAACGCTGTGCGACCACCGTGGTCGATGCGGCGCTCTCGCCGCTCCTGCGCGGCTATCTGGAGCGGCTCACGGACCGCGCCCGCGAGGCCGGGCTGCCGGAGCCCGAGGTGATGCTGTCGAGCGGCGGCACCGCGAGCGCCGCGACGGCCGCCCGCCACGCGTCCTGGACGGTGCTCTCGGGACCCGCGGGCGGCGCGGTGGGCGCCGCCAAGATGGCGGCCGCGGGCGACGCCGTCGGGCTCGACATGGGCGGGACCTCGTGTGACGTGTCGCTGATCGTCGACGGCGCCGCGGCGGTCGGTAGCGGGCGCGAGGTCGGCGGGCGGGCGCTCGCGCTGCCGATGGTCGACGTGCACACGGTTGGCGCGGGCGGGGGGTCGATCGCCTGGCGCGACTCGGGCGGGGCGCTCCGCGTGGGCCCGCGCTCGGCGGGCGCCGACCCGGGACCCGCCTGTTACGGACGCGGCGGCGAGCAGCCCACGGTGACGGACGCGAACCTGCTGATCGGCCACCTGGACGCGGACGCGCCGCTCGCCGGCGGGGTGAGGCTCGACCGTCAGGCTGCCGAGCGCGCCGTGGGCGAGCTGGCCGGCGAGCTGGGCCTGAGCACCGAGGAGACCGCTGCGGGCATCGTCAGGGTGGCGAGCGCCGCGATGGCGCAGGCCGTGCGCGTGGTCACGGTCGAGCGCGGGATCGACCCGCGTGAGCTCGCGCTCGTGCCCTTCGGCGGCGCTGGCCCGCTCCACGCGGCGCAGATCGCCGACGAGCTCGGGATGAGGCGCGTGCTCGTGCCGGTGGCGAGCGGCGTCCTGTCCGCGTTCGGCCTAGTGGTGGCCGAACGCCGCCGCGATCTCGTGGAAAGCGTCCTCCTGACCGGCCGCGACCTCACCGCGGAGCGCGTGGCCGAGGCGGTCGAGCGACTCGCGGAGCGGGGCCACGCCGAGCTGCTCGGCGGAGCGAAGCGGGCGGGCGAGCCGGGCGGCGCCGCGCCCGCGGTGCGCGCCACGTATGACCTCCGCTACGAGGGGCAGGCGTTCGAGCTGCCGGTCGAAGGCGATCCCGCGCCGGATCCGGCGGATCTCCGACGCGCGTTCGACCGCGCCCACGCGGAGCGCTACGGCTACTCGGATCCGGACGCGCGACTCGAGCTCGTGACCGTTCGCGTGGCGGTGGCGCTGCCCGGGGCGGCGCCGCGCCCGGCGGCCTGGGATGGCCTGCCCGGCGGGGCGGTTACAGGCCCCGCTGTGGTGGCGCTCCCCGGCTCGACCCTGGTGGTGCCGGACGGCTGGCGCGCCCGCGCCGAGGACGACCTGGTGGTGATGGAGCGGTGAGGAACGATCCTCCGTCGCCGTCTTCGCGGCGACCCCGGACACGGCGCCTCGACCCCATCACGCTCGAGGTCCTGCTCGGCAGCCTGCGCGCCGCCTGTGACGAGATGGGCGCCGTGCTGGTGCGCTCGGCGCACTCGGCGAACATCAAGGAGCGCCGCGACGCCTCCACGGCCCTCTTCGACGCCGAGGGTCAGATGGTCATGCAGGCGGAGCACATCCCGGTGCACCTCGGCGCGATGCCGTCGGCCGTCGCGGCCGTGCTCGACGAGGAGCAGCGGCCCGGCGAGTCCTGGATCCTGAACGACCCCTACCGCGGCGGCACGCACCTCCCGGACATCACGGTGATCACGCCGCTCTTCCACGAGGGCGAGCTCGCCGGCTTCGCCGCCAGCCGCGCCCATCACGCCGACGTGGGCGCCGAGGAGCCGGGCAGCATGCCGGCCTTCTCGCGCACGCTCGACGAGGAGGGCGTCGTCATCCCGCCGACCCGGCTCACCCAGGACGTGCTCCGCGAACTGGCCGGCCGGATGCGCAACCCGCGCCAGCGCGAGGCCGACCTGCGCGCCCAACTCGCGGCCGGCCGGGCCGGAGGCGAGCGCCTGGCCGCGCTGATCGAGCGCTTCGGGCTCGACACCTTCCGCGCCGGCCTACGCGAGACGCTGGACTACGCGGAGCGGCGCACCCGCGCGCGGATCGCGGAGCTCCCGGATGGGTCCCACTCCGCCACGGACCTCCTGGAGGGGGTCGACGGGGATCTGCAGCTGACCGTCGAAGCCCGGGTGCACGGGGACCTGATGGAGCTCGACTTCACCGGCTCCGCCGCGCAGCACGAGGGCAACCTCAACTGCCCGCTCGCGGTGACGCTGTCCGCCTGCTACTTCGCGCTGCGCGTGCTCACCGACCCGGACGTGCCGCCCTGCGCGGGCGCCTACCGCCCGCTCACGGTCATCGCTCCGGAGGGGTCGCTCCTGAACGCCAGGCCGCCGGCAGCCGTGGCCGGTGGCAACGTCGAGACCTCGTCGCGGGTGGCGGACCTGGTCCTGGCCGCGTTCGGCCACGCGCTCGGCCAGGGCACGATGAACAACCTCACGCTCGGGAACGACCGCTTCACCTACTACGAGACGCTCGGCGGCGGCCAGGGCGCCTGCCCCGACGCCGACGGCCCCAGCGGCGTGCACGTGGCCATGTCGAACACGCTCAATACGCCGATCGAGGCGCTCGAGCTCGAGTTCCCGCTGCGGGCGGTCGAGTACGCGCTGCGGCGCGGCTCGGGCGGCGCCGGCCGCCATCGCGGCGGCGACGGCGTGGTGCGCGAGCTCGAGGCCCAGGAGGAGATGCGCTACTCGCTGATCACCGAGCGCCGCCGGCACGGCCCACCAGGAGCCGAAGGCGGCGAGCCAGGCGCGCCTGGTAGGAACCTGCTGAACGGCACCGAGCTCGAGCCCAAGCAATCGGGCACGCTCGAGCCCGGTGACCGTCTGAGAATCGAGACCCCCGGAGGTGGCGGACATGGCCGGCGCGAGTGAACGAGTGGCCTTTCTCGGGCTCGGCATCATGGGCGCGCCGATGGCGGCGAACCTCGCCAAGGCGGGT
>JAXDIL010000032.1:0-3268 GCA_034664005.1 Thermoleophilaceae bacterium
GTCGCGCAGCTCAACAGCGAGGTGCCGACGCTCACGAAGACGCTCATCAACGGCAACCCCGACCTGAACTGGTTCGCACCGTCGATCGACGTGATCGGCAACTTCATCGCTCCCGCGATCAAGCAGCTCGGCAAGAAGGACTCGATCCACATCGTCTCTGAGAACGGCGTGCTCGAGCCCAACCTGCGTTGGGTCAAGAAGGGTGATGTCCAGCTCGCGAGCGTGGGCCAGAACAACAACGGCCTCGGCTGGGCCTTCTACGACCAGGGCCTCAGGCTCGCTGCTGGAGCCGAGCCCGCGAACGAGAACATCCCCCAGAAGCTCTTCACCGTGGAGAACCTCAAGGACGTTCCCGACAGCGCGCTCGAGAACCAGGACGAGCTGTACGGCCTGATCACGAAGGGTGGCAAGTCCACGGCCTACGAGGACGCCTACCGCGCGATGTGGGGTCTCCCCGAGGTGGCTGAGTGAATCGGGTCGGAGCCGATGTCGGAGGGACGTTCACCGATCTCGTCTACTGGAGCGACGAGGAGAAGCAGGTGCATGTGCACAAGCTTCCCTCGTCGCCGTCAGACCCGGCGAGGGCGCTGATCGACGGCATCCACGAGCTGTGTGAGCTGAAGGGCGTCGAGATCGGCGAGCTCGACCAGCTCCTGCACGGCACGACGGTGGGCACGAACATCGTGCTGGAGAAGAACGGCAGTGACGTCGGCTTCATCACGACGGAGGGCTTCCGGGACGTTCTCTACATCGGGCGCCACCGCAGGCCGTACACGTTCTCCATCCAGCTCGATATCCCGTGGCGCGAGCCGAGTCTCGCGTCGCGGGCCAACCGCCGGGTGGTGTCGGAGCGGATCGACGCGCCGAGCGGCGACGTGCTGGTTCCGCTCGACGAGGACAAGGTGCGGCAGATCGTGCGGGAGTTCAAGGAGGAGGGAGTCGACTCGATCACCGTCGGCTTTCTCTTCTCCTTCCTGAACCCGGACCACGAGCAGCGGGCGGCGGCAATCGTCCGCGAGGAGTTCCCCGAGGCGTACCTGTCGGTGAGCCACGAGGTGGTGCCGCTCCACCGCGAGTACGAGCGCTTCTCGACGGCGTGCCTCAATTCGTACATCGGCCCGAAGACGGGCCGCTACCTCGACAGGCTGCGGAGCGCCCTGCTCGAGGACGCGCCCGAGCTCGACGTGGGCCTAATGACCTCGAGCGGAGGCGTCGTGAGCGTGCCCGACGCGAGCCAGGCACCCGTATCGCTCCTGATGTCTGGTCCCGTCGCGGGAATCATCGGCGGCATCTTCATCGGTCAGCAGACCGGCCACGCCAACGTGATCACGCTCGACGTGGGCGGCACTTCCGCGGACATCGGCGTGGCGCCCAACGGCGAGCTGCGGATGCGCCGGCTCTACGACACCTCGATCGGCGGCTACGAGGTAATGCTGCCAATGGTCGACATGGACACGATTGGCGCCGGCGGCGGGTCGATCGCGCAGATCGACGCCGGCGGCCTGCTTCAGGTGGGCCCTCGCAGTGCGGGTGCCGACCCGGGCCCGGCGAGCTACGGCAAGGGCGGCACCGAGGCGACGGCCACGGATGCTCAGGTGGTGCTCGGGCGCGTGCGTCCGGAGGGCTTCCTGGGCGGGCGCATGCAGATCGACGTGGAGGCCGCGCGCAGCGTGGTCGACGAGCACGTCACGGGCCGGCTCGGTACCGGCAACGACGGTCGGGACGAGGCGGCAATGGCCGTCGTGAAAATCCTCACCCACAACATGGTGCGCGCCATCGAGCTCAACAGCGTGCGCAAGGGCTTCGACCCGCGCGACTTCAGCCTCGTCGCGTTCGGCGGAGCCGGGCCCCTCTGGGCGGTCGAGATCGCGCGCGAGCTCGCCATCCCGACGGTGGTCGTGCCGAGCCATCCGGGCGTGACGTCGGCGCTCGGCCTGCTCGCAGCCGACCTGAAGTACGAGTACTCGCGCACGGTGATGGCCGACGCAACGCTCGTGGACCCCGCGTCGCTGGAGGAGATCTTCGTGGAGCTCCAGCAGAAGGCACACGATTCGCTCGTCCAGGCGGGCGTGGCCGAGGACCAGATGCTGCTCCAGCGCTGGGCCGACTGCCGCTACATGGGGCAGGCGTACGAGCTGCTCGTCCCGGCCCCGTCGGGCAAGTTCGACAAGGACGCGCTCGCGCAGCTCGAGGAGACCTTCCACGAGAGCCACGAGCGGGAGTACTTCCACAGCTTCTCGAAGGAGAAGCCGGTGCAGATCGTGCACGTGCGCGTATACGGGATCGGTCTGACGCCGGACCTCGCGCTCGAGCAGATCGGCGTGGGGTCCGAGACCCCGGATTCCGCGGCGATCCAGGAGCGGGCGCCGGTGGCCTTCGAGGTCAGCGGGCAGACCGAGCGAGTCGAGACGGTGTTCTACGACGGGAGCAGGCTGCTGGCGGGGAACGTCATCACGGGGCCGGCGGTCATCGATCACAAGGACTCGACGACCGTGGTGCCGCCAGGCCTGCGGGCGGAGGTCGACGCGTACGGCAACGTCATCATCAATTGTGCGGAGGGACAGGATGGCTGAGGGATCCGGGAGCGCCGTCGCGGGCGGAGGCGCCAAGACGCGTGCCGAGGAGCTGCACGGAACCCACGGCAAGGTGGACCCCGTCACGCTGGCGGTCATCGGCGGGTCCTTCGTGGCTGCGGGTCACGAGATGGGCCACTCGATCAAGCGACTCGCGTTTTCGCCCGGCGCCCAGCAGGTCGAGGACATCGGGGGCGGGCTCTTCACGGTCAAGGGCGAGGAGATCTGCGAGAGCGACACGAGCCCGATGCACATCGGCTCGATCCCCGCCTACATCGAGGGCTTCATGCGCCGCCTCGAAGGTGACATCAACGAGGGCGACGTGATCATCCACAACAACCCCTACCAGGGGGCCTCCCACGCGCCGGACCTGCTCGTGGCCGTGCCGATCTTCTGGGAGGACGAGCACGTAGCGTGGGCTGCCGCGACCACGCACCTGACGGACGTGGGAGGCGTGTTCCCCGGAATCGCGATCGACGTGTTCGACGTCTTCGCCGAGGCGAAGATCTACGACTCGATCAAGCTGTACGACCGCGGCGTGCGCAACGAGATGATCTGGCGCTTCTTCCTCGACAACACGCGGACTCCCACGTACGTCGAGGGCGATACCGAGGCCATGATCGCCACCTGCCGCCTCGGTGAGCGGCGGCTGCACGAGATGCTCGGGAAGTACGGCAAGGACACGGTGATGCAGT
>JAXDIL010000073.1:0-12028 GCA_034664005.1 Thermoleophilaceae bacterium
GAAGCGCGAGCGGCCGAACCTGGAGTTTCGTGCCGAGGAGGCCACGCGGCTGTCGTTCGGCGACGACGAGTTCGACCTCGCCGCCGCGATCGAGGTGCTGGAGCACGTGCCGGAGCCGGAGGCGACGCTCGCGGAGATGGCCCGGGTGGCGAGCGAGCACCTGCTCGTGTCGGTTCCGCGCGAGCCGCTCTGGCGCGGGCTCAACATGGCACGCGGGGCCTACTGGCGGGAGCTGGGCAACACGCCCGGCCACGTGAACCACTGGTCCAAGCGCGGGTTCGTCTCGCTGCTCTCGCGCTACGGCGCTGTGGAGGAGGCCCGCTCGCCCTTCCCCTGGACCATGCTGCTTGTCCGCCTCTAGGTCCTACGGCCGCGGGGCCGCGATCCTGTCCGTGGGGATCGGCGCCACCGGCCTCATCACGTTCGCCTACTTCTCGCTCGCGAGCTACTCGCTGCCGAAGGACGAGTACGGCCGCATAACGCTGCTGTGGTCGGCGATCTTCATCACGGTGTCCGTGCTCTACCGGCCGGTGGAGCAGCTCCTGTCGCGGACGATCGCCGACAACGACGCGCGCGGCGTCCAGGGCACCGAGCACCTGCGGGTGGCCGCGACGATCCAGCTCGCGCTCGGCGTCGCGTTCGTGGTGACCGCGCTCGCGCTGCGCGGACCGATCGAGGACGACCTCTTCGGCGGCTCGTCCACGCTCTACTGGATCCTCGTCGTGGGAGTGCTCGCCTACGCCGCGAGCTACTTCGCGCGCGGCTATCTGGCCGGCCACCGGCTGTTTCCGCTCTACGGCGGGCTTGTCCTGATGGAGGCGAGCTCGCGCTGCCTGTTCGCGCTCGCCGTGGCGATCGGGATCACGGAAGGACAGTCGGCGGTCGCGCTCGGCATGGTGGCCGCGCCGATCGTGTCGCTCGCCGTCGTCCCACCGGCGCTGGCGCGGCGCATCAGGCCGCAACCGCGCACGGAGGGTGAGCCTTCGGCAGATCAGTTCACGCTGGCGCGCGGCACGGGCTTTGCCGCGGCCGTCCTGCTCGTGATGCTCTGCGAGCAGACCTTCCTCAACGCCGGGCCGCTGCTCGTGAAGGCCACCGCCGACACGGGTGGCGCAGCACTCGCCGGCTTCACCTTCAACGTGCTCCTGATCGCCCGGGCGCCGCTCCAGCTCTTCCAGGCGATCCAGACCTCGATCCTCCCCCACCTCACGCGGCTGAGCGCCGGCGGCGAGCGCGACCCGTTCGCGCGCAGCGTGAACCTCACGCTCATCGCGATCGCCGGCTTCGCCGGTTCCGTGGCGCTCGTGATGCTGGCGGCGGGGCCGCGGGTGATGGACCTGCTCTTCGGCGGCAACTTCGGCTACGGGCGCGGCGGACTCGTGCTCGTGGCCGTCGGCATGGGCCTCTACCTGTCGGCGGCCACCCTGAACCAGGCGCTCCTCGCCCACGGCCACGCGGCGCGCTCGGCCGCGTGCTGGGTCACCACCGCCGTGGCGTTCGTGCTGTTCCTGCTGCTGTTCGAGTTCGACGACCGCGTCCTGCAGGTGGAGGCCGCCTTCACGGGAGCCGCGGCGCTCCTGTGCGCGGCCCTCTATGCGCTCTACCGGCGCGCCTGACATCCTGCGCGCATGGCGAAGCAGCCGAACGTAGGGGACCCAGCCCCGGACTTCGAGCTCGACGGGACCGAGGGCCGCTTCCGGCTGTCGGACCACCTCGGCGAGCGCGTCGTCCTGCTGTTCTACCCGGGCGACAACACGCCCGTGTGCACCCGCCAGTTCTGCTCGTACCGCGACAACGCGGACGACTTCGACTCGCTCGAGGCGACCGTGGTCGGAATCTCCTCTCAGAGCGTCGACTCGCACGAGGCCTTCACGGCCGAGCACGGGCTGAACGTCTCGCTGCTCGCGGACGAGGGCGGCGCGGTGGCCAAGGCCTACGGCGCCCACACGCCCGTCGTCGGAACGAAGCGGGCGGCGGTCGTGATCGACGAGGACGGCGTGGTGCGGCACCGCCACGACCACCGCCTGGGGCTCGACTTCCAGAGCGTGGACGATCTGCGCGACGCGCTCGAGTCGCTCGGCCCGCCGGTGCGTGGCTGAGTCGCTCACCATCCCGGCCTGGTTCAACGGCCCGCCGACCTCTGCGAACGGCGGCTACGCGTGCGGGCGCGTGGCGCAGCTCGTGGGCGCGGAGGTCGTGGAGGCATCGCTGCGCAGTCCGCCGCCGCTGGACAGGCCACTCGAGGTGGTTCGCGACGGCGAGCGCGTGGAGCTGCGCGACGGCGACACGCTCGTGGCACAGGGCGGCCCGAGCGAGCTGCTCGTGGACGTGCCGGAGCCGGTGCCTGCGGACGAGGTGGCGCTCGCGGTCGAGGAGGGCAGGTCGCTGTGGGCGAAGGGACACCCCTTCCCCACCTGCGTGGTCTGCGGGCCGGCGCGCGAGGACGGCCTTGGCATCTTCCCGGCGCGGCTGCCCGGCCGCGACGGGCTGTTCGGCTCGTCGTGGACGCCGGCCGAGGCGACCGGCGACGGCGACGGCTGGGTCCAGCCGGAGCTCGTCTGGGCGGCGCTCGACTGCCCGACGAGCGCGCCGGTGGCGAACTTCGGCCAGGGCCCGCCGATGGTGCTGGCGAGCCTGACGGCGCGGATCGGCTGCGCCGTGCGTGTCGGGGAGCCGCACACGATCCTGTCCTGGCCGCTCGACGAGGACGGTCGCAAGCACTGGGCGGCCGCGGCGCTGTACGACTCGGACGGCGTGCTCACCTGCGCCTCGCGCGCGCTCTGGATCGAGCTCCGCGAGCAGCCGCGGCCGGAGTAGGGTCCCGAGCATGGCCACGCATTACCGGACCTGTCCATTCTGCGAGGCCACCTGCGGTCTCGAGATCGAAACCGAAGGTCGGGAGGTGGTGTCGGTACGCGGCGACGCCGAGGACGTCTTCAGCCGTGGCTTCATCTGCCCCAAGGCGTACGGGATCAAGCAGCTTCACGAGGATCCCGACCGCCTGACGACGCCGCTCGTGCGCCGCGACGGCGAGCTGGTCGAGGCCACCTGGGACGAGGCCTTCGAGGAGATCGACCGGCGGCTGTCGCCGGTCATCGCCGAGCACGGGAAGAACGCCGTTGCCGTCTACCTCGGCAACCCGAACGCGCACAACCTGTCGGCGATCACCCACGGGCCGGCCTGGCTGAAGGTATTGAGCACGCAGAACCTGTTCTCCGCCTCCACGGTCGACCAGATGCCGAAGCAGGTGTCCTCAGGGCTGATGTTCGGCGCGGGCCTGTCGCTGCCGATCCCCGACGTCGACCGCTGCGAACACATGCTGCTGCTCGGCGCGAACCCGCTCGTCTCGAACGGCAGCCTGTTCACCGCGCCGAACATGCGCGGCCGCCTGCGCGGCATCCGCGAGCGCGGCGGCAAGGTCGTCGTGATCGACCCGCGCCGCACGCGGACCGCCGAGGAGGCCGACGAGCACCACTTCATCCGCCCGGGCACGGACGCGCTGCTGCTCGCGGCGATGGCCTGCACGATCGTCGAGGAGGGCCTCGACGATCCGGGCCCGGTCGCCGAGCACATGAACGGGCTCGACGAGGTGCGCGCGCTGGTGCGCGACTTCCAGCCCGAGTCGGTGGCCGGCGCCTGCGGCATCGAAGCCGGCGCGATCCGTCGGATGGCGCGCGAGCTGGCGGCCGCCGAGCGCGCCGTGGTCTACGGCCGGATCGGCACCTGCACGCAGGAGTTCGGCACGCACGCGAGCTGGCTCGTGGACGTGCTGAACGTGCTCACCGGGAACCTCGACCGGGAGGGCGGCGTGCTGTTCCCGCGTGCCGCGGCCGGGCAGCGGAACTCGATGGGGCGTGGCGGGTCGGGTTCGGGCGTGCGCTTCGGGCGCTGGACCAGCCGCGTGCGTGGCCTGCCTGAGCAGTTCGGCGAGCTGCCGGTGTCGGTGCTCGGCGAGGAGATCGACACGCCAGGCGAGGGCCAGGTGCGCGTCCTGATCACGGCGGCGGGCAACCCGGTCGTCTCGACGCCGAACAGCGATCGGCTGGAGCGCGCCCTCGACGGCCTCGACTTCATGCTCTCGATCGACATCTACGTGAACGAGACGACCCGGCACGCGGACGTGATCCTCCCCGCCCCCGAACCGCTCGAGAAGTCGCACTACGACGCTGCCTTCTACCAGCTGTCCACTCGCAACATCGCGAACTTCTCGCCGCCGGTGTTCGAGCGTGATGGGCCCGCGGAGTGGGAGCTCTACTTGAGGCTCGCCGGGGTCATCGCGGGCGAGGGCCCGAACGGCGACGTGGGTGCCTTCGACGACCTCGTCATCCAGACGCTGATCCAGCGCGAGCTGGGCTCGGACGGGTCGCGGGTGGCCGGACGCGAGCCGACCGAGCTGCTCGCGGCGCTCGAGCCGCGCCGCGGGCCGGAGCGGGTGCTGGACTTCATGCTGCGCGTGGGCCCGTACGGCGACGGCTTCGGCTCAGACCCGGAGGGGCTGACGCTCGCGGTGCTCGAGCAGAACCCGCACGGGATCGACCTCGGCCCGCTGATGCCCAGGATCCCCGAGATGCTCCGCACCCCGTCGGGAAAGGTCGAGCTGGCGCCTGAGCCGATCGTCCGTGACCTGGAGCGGCTCCACGGAGCGCTCGCGCGCGAGCGGAACGGCGAGCTCATGCTGATCGGGCGGCGGCAGCTCCGGTCGAACAACTCGTGGATGCACAACCTGCCCGCGCTCGTGAAGGGCAAGGACCGCTGCACGCTCCACATCCACCCCGACGACGCCGAGCGGCTCGGGCTGGGCGACGGCGGTCAGGCGCTGGTGCGCTCCGCGGCCGGATCGATCGAGGCGCCGGTCGAGGTGACCGACGGGATCATGCCGGGCGTCGTCTCGATCCCGCACGGCTGGGGACACGACGCCGCGGGCGTCCGGATGAAGGTGGCGTCCGCGCACGCAGGCGTGAACAGCAACGTGCTGGCGGACGACTCGATGGTGGACCCGTTGTCTGGGAACGCTGTCTTCAGCGGGATCCCGGTGGAGGTGCTGGCGCTAGATGGCCTGGAGCATCGATCCGCCGCAGTTGCGGCAGATCACGTTGGCGGTGTCTGACATCCGCGCGATCGTCGAGTGGGCGCCGCAGTGCGGGCACTCCGAGCGCAGCTCGAAGCGGTGTAGGCAGTACAGGCAGCGGTAGCGCCCCGGAAGGTTCGTCCCGCGCAAGGACGGCTCGCCGCATGACGGGCACTGGGGTCCAAGATTGGTGCTCTCATCTATCGAAGCGGTCAAGGGTTCCCTTTGTGAAGCCTGAGCAACGCTAGCGCCTCAACCCTGCAGCCGCTCGCGGTAGCCGCGGATCCAGTCCTCGGCGCCCATCGGCCGCTTGCCCGCCGGGTGCACCTCGCAGAGCTCCAGCGAGCCGCCCGAGGCGCCGTACAGGAGCTGCCCGTCGACGACCTCGAGCTCGCCCGGGGCGGGTCCCTCGCGGTTCGCGAGCGCGGAGCGCGTGACGCCGAGGCGCTCGTCCCCGGGCAGCTCTATGTAGGCGCCGATGTGCGGCCGGAGCGCGCGCACGCGCCGCTCCAGCAGGTCGGCGGTCAGCTTCGGGTCGAGCCAGCGGTCCTCGGGCCCGATCTTGTCGGCGTAGGTGACGCCGGTCGTGGGCTGCTCGCGAAAGCCGGGCTGCAGGTCGAGCGCCTCGACGAGCAGCTCGCCGCCGAGCGCCGCGAGGCGGGCCGACAGGGAGCCATAGTCGTCGTCGGAACGGATCGCCTCCGCGCGCTGGACGGCCATCGGGCCGGCGTCGAGCTCGGCGGTCGGCCGCATGATCGTTACGCCGGTCTCCTCGTCGCCCGCCTCGATGGCGCGCTCGACGGGCGCGGCGCCGCGCCAGCGCGGCAGGAGCGACGGGTGCACGTTCACGAGCTGGTGCTCCGACAGGAGCGGCTCCTTGATCAGGGCTCCGTAGGCACATATGGCAATTACGTCCGGGGTGGCCTCGGAGATCCGTGCGCGCGCCTCCTCGCCGTTCACGTCCTCCGGCTGGAGCAGCTCGATGCCGAGCAGCTTGGCCCGCTCGGCCACGGGCGGCGGCGCCAGCTTGCGGCCGCGCCCTCGCCTGGCGTCCGGGCGCGTGACCACGAGGTTGGGCCGGTGCGCGCTGAGCGCGAGCCGGTCGAGGACGGTGGCCGCGAAGTCGGAGGTGCCGATGTAGACGGTCCGCATCAGCCGGCCACGATCACCACATGCAACACCCTCGGTCCGTGAACCCCCTCAACGCGGTCGAGCTCGATGTCGGAGGTCGCCGACGGGCCCGCCACGAACGTGAGCGGCCTCCCCTCCTTCACCGACTCCTCGAGCCGCCTGACAGCCTCCGGAACGAGCCCCACGACCTGATCCTCCCGGACGACGCAGATGTGAAGATCCGGCACGAGCGTAAGCGCCCGCCGGCCCTGCGTGTCTCCGCTGTCGAGCACAAATGCCCCCACCTCGGCGATGGCGGCAGCGCAGCCCGTGAGGGCGCCGTCGAGCGCGTCCAACTGCTGCACCGAAAGAGCGGCATCCTCGACGAGCCGGAGCTCCCCGGCCCCGCCGGGGGCCTCCCCCGCGCCTGCACCGCCAGCGCCCACTCCGCCCGCGCCCACTCCGCCCGGGCTCGGCCGCCATTGCTGGGGCAGATCCGTCGGAATCCCGATCCGCTTTGCCCCCGCGTCCGCTGCGATCCGCGCCACCGTGCTCGCCACCTCGCCCGCTTCCACTCGATGCACCGTGGCGCGGTACTCCGCCACCCGCTCGGCGAACACGGTCACGATCTCGTCACGTTCCCGTTCGTCCTCTGTGCGGTAGTTCCGCGGAACGTCACCGGGCTCGGCGCCGCGGAGGGCCGCACGGATGCGCTGAAGGATGTCGCTCCGGGCGTCGCCGCCGCCGGAGGTCCCGCCTGGAACGCCCCGCCCGTCGATCGTTTCTAACTTTGCCGCGCTATACGCGGTTAAGTCAGAATCGGTTCGCTCAGCGCGGCCGTCGGCGCCATCCCCGCGGTTCGGCGCGCTTATGGGCGTGGATCCGCGCGTGCGGCGCCACCATTCGCGGAACGTCTCGGGCGCCGGCGCCGGGAGGTCGCGGGACCTCGTCCAGGCGGCCAGGGGGCCGGGCGCGCGCGGGCTGGTGCGGGCGGCGCCGGCAGCGTCGCCGTGGGCCGTGCCGGCGCGGGTCGCGGCGCCGCGGGTTAGCGGGCGGGCCGCTGCGCGGGCCAGCTTCTGTGCTCGTTCGTAGCGCTTTCGTGACGAGAAGGTGTGGAAGAGGGCACGCATGGTGAGCCGCTCGGGGTCGAGCCGCCGGCGCGAGGCGACCTCGCGGGCGCGCAGGTGGGTCAGGAGCCGCGGGATCTCGATCTTGACCGGGCAGACCTCCGCGCACGCCCCACAGAGGGAGGATGCATAGGGAAGCGACGAGGCGTTGGACGCTTCTGGCGCATTGCCCTCCATGCCGACCAGCTGAGGCGTCAGGATCGCTCCGATCGGGCCGGGATAGACGGAGCCGTAGGCGTGGCCGCCCACGCGGGCGTAGACGGGGCATACGTTCAGGCACGCGCTGCAGCGGATGCAGCGGAGGGCCTGGCGGCCGACGTCGTCGGCGAGCGTCTGCACCCGGCCGTTGTCCAGCAGGACCAGGTGGAACTCGCGTGGCCCGTCGCCGGCGACGCCCGTCCACACCGACGTGTACGGGTTCAGCCGCTCGCCCGTCGAGGAGCGCGGCAGCAGCTGCAGGAAGACCTCCATGTCGCGCCAGCTCGGGATCACCTTCTCGATCCCCATCACGGTCACGAGCACCTCGGGCAGCGTCGTGCACATCCGCCCGTTGCCCTCCGACTCGAACACGCAGACGCTGCCGGTCTCCGCCACCGCGAAGTTCGCGCCGCTCACCCCGACCCGCGCGGAGAGGAACTTCGCGCGCAGGTGGAGGCGGGCCGCCTCGGCCAGCGCGGCCGGCTCGTCCGTGAGCTCGTCGAGCCCCAGCTCGCGCCGGAAGATGTCCCTGATCTCGGCGCGGTTGCGGTGGATCGCCGGAACGAGGATGTGCGAGGGGAAGTCGTCGTCGAGCTGGATGATCAGCTCGGCGAGGTCGGTCTCGACCGCGTCGATCCCGTCCGCGGCCAGCCGCTCGTTCAACCCGATCTCGTCCGTGGCGATCGACTTGACCTTCACGACCTCGTGGGCGTCGTGGGAGTGCGCTATCGCGGCGACGATCGAGCATGCTTCGGTGCTGTCCCTGGCCCAATGGACCACTCCCCCGCGCGACCTCACGGCGTCTTCGAGGGTGGTGAGTTGGGTGGCGAGGTCGAGGAGCGCCGAGTCCTTGATCGCTGCGCCGGCCTCCCGCAGCTCCTCCCAGTCGGGCAGCTCGTCCACGACCCGCCCGCGCTTGTCGCGGATCGTCGACGTGGCCCGCGCCAGGTTGGCGCGCAGCTGGCTGTCCGCGAGCGCCACTCGCGCCGCGGCCGGGAAGCCACTCAGGGCCACGGGTCCTCCTCGGTCGAGGCGAGGATCTCCGCGAGGTGAACGGTGCGGACCCCCGCACGGCCGCGCGTGAGCCCGCCGCCGATATGCATGAGGCACGACGAGTCGACCGCGCACAGCACCTCGGCGCGTGTGTCCAGCACGTTGTGGATCTTGTCGGAGAGCATCGCCGTCGAGACGTCCGCGTTCTTCACCGCGAACGTCCCTCCGAACCCGCAGCACTCGAGCGCGTCCGGCAGATCGACGAGCTCCATCCCGCGTACTGACGCGAGCAGCCGCTCCGGGCGATCGCCGAGCCGAAGCGACCGCAGCGAGTGGCAGGTCGGGTGGTAGGTCACCCGGTGCGGGTAGTACGCGCCCACGTCGTCCACGGCGAGCACGTCGACCAGGAACTCCGTCAGCTCGTATACCGGCGGCCCGTCTTCGCCGAGCTGCTCGCGCACCATCCCGGCGCAGGATGCGGACGGCGTGACGACGGCCTCGTAGCCGTCGAACACGGCGCCCAGCCGCCGCGCCAGCGCCAGCCCCTCGTCGGCGAAGCCGCTGTTCGTGTGCATCTGGCCGCAGCAGGTCTGCTCGTCCGGAAACTCGACCTCCACCCCGAGCCGTTCGAGCACGCGAACGACCGCTTGTCCCGTCGATGGGAAGAGCGTGTCCCCCAGGCAGGTAACGAACAGGCCGACGCGCACTGTTCAGGAGTTTCCCCTATGAGGGGGGCGGGCAAGCCAAGCACAGCTACCGAGGGAGGGGCACCGTGTACACCCAGGACTTCAATCCGGTTTCGGATTCGCTCGGCCTCACGGCGATTTTCGCCGTCCTGCCAGTCGTGACCCTGTTCGTGCTGCTGGGCGGCCTGAAGATGAAGGCGCAGTGGGCCGCGCTGATCTCGCTCGGCATGGCGATGGCGGTCGCGCTGATCGTCTACGGCATGCCTGTCGGCCAGACGGTCCTGTCCGCCAGCGAGGGCGCCGTGTTCGGCTTCTTCCCGATCATGTGGATCGTGATCATGGCGCTCTGGGTCTACAACATGACCGTCGAAACGGGGCACTTCGCCGTGCTGCGCAGATCCTTCGGCGCCATCTCCGAGGACCAGCGGGTCCAGGCGGTGATCGTCGCGTTCTGCTTTGGCGCGCTGATGGAAGCGCTCGCAGGGTTCGGAACGCCCGTGGCGATCAGCTCGGTGATGCTGATCGGGCTCGGCTTCCGGCCGATCAAGGCCGCATCGATCGCGCTCGTCGCCAACACCGCGCCCGTCGCGTTCGGCGCGATCGCAATCCCGATCGTCACGTTGTCCGAGATCACCGGCCTCGACAAGGGCGACCTCGGCTCGATGGTCGGCCGTCAGACGCCCTTCCTGGCGCTGATCGTGCCGTTGATCCTGATCGCGATGGTCGACGGGACACGCGGTATCAGGCAGGCCTGGCCCGTCGCCGTTGTCGGCGGCCTCGCCTTTGCGATCGGCCAGTTCGCCTGCTCGAACTTCATCTCGGTGGAGGTCACGGACATCGTCGCCGCGCTCTTCGCCACCGCGTGCATCGTGGGCCTGCTGCGCGTATGGACGCCCGGCGAGCCGCTCATCGCCGAGGAGTCCGCGTCGGCCGGGCGCCAGCGGCCGGCCGCGGCGGGGGCGTCGATGCACGATCCTGCGATGGAGCAGGAGATCGCTCGCAGGGACGGCACCCGCAGGGACCGCGCCGGCGACATCCTGCGCGCCTACGCGCCGTACCTGATCATCATCGCCGTGCTGTCGATCGCGCAGATCCCGGCGGTCAAGGAGGCGCTCGCGAAGTCGCCCTGGACGACGACGTTCGACTGGCCGGGGCTCGACGTGCGCACTCCGGACGGCGAGGCGCTCAGCACGCAAACGTTCAACGTCAACTGGCTGCCCGCGGCGGGCACCCTGCTGCTGATCTCGGGGCTGATCACCATGGCGGTGCTCAGGGTCTCGCCTGCGCGCGCCGTGCGCGTGCTCGCGGCGACGGTCAATCAGCTCAAGTGGGCGATCGTGACAGTGATGTCGGTCCTGGCGCTGGCCTACGTGATGAACCAGTCCGGGCAGACGATCACGCTAGGCCTGTGGGCCGCGGGCGCGGGCTCGTTCTTCGCGTTCCTGTCGCCGCTGATCGGCTGGCTGGGGGTTTCGGTCACGGGCTCGGACACATCGTCCAACGCCCTGTTCGGGGCGCTGCAGGTGACCGCCGCGAAGGACGCCGGCATCTCACAAACGCTGCTGGCGGCCGCGAACAGCTCGGGCGGCGTGCTCGGCAAGATGATCTCGCCGCAGAACCTCGCGATCGGGGCCGCCGCGGTGGGCATGGCCGGCCAGGAGGGCGACCTCTTCCGTAAGGTGCTCGGCTGGAGTCTCGTGCTCGTCCTCCTGATGAGCGTGATCGTGTACCTGCAATCCACGGCGGTGTTGGACTGGATGGTCGTGAAGTGACGAACGGCTCGCTCCTCGAGCGGCTGAAGGGCATAGTCGGGAGCGAGCAAGTCGTCACCCACGAGAGGCAGCTCGCCACCTACGAGTCCGACGGGCTGCTGCAGTACGCGGCGACCCCGCTAGCGGTCGTGCTGCCGGGAACGGCCGACGAGGTCGCTGCCGTGGTGCGCGCCTGCCACGAGGCGGAGGTGCCGTGGGTCGCTCGCGGCGCCGGGTCCGGCCTCTCCGGCGGCGCGCTCCCGGTCGAGGAGGGCGTGCTGATCGCACTTTCGCGGATGCGGCGCATCCTCGAGGTGGACGTGCCGAACGGACGGGTGCTGGTGGAGCCCGGGGTGACGAACATCGCGGTGTCCCAGGCGGTCGCGCCCACGCACTTCTTCCCGCCCGACCCGTCCAGCCAGATCGTCTGCACGATCGGCGGCAACGTGGCCGAGAACTCGGGCGGCGCGCACTGCTTCAAGTACGGCTTCACCACGAACTACGTGACCGGCCTCGACGTGGTGCTCCCGGACGGCACCGAGGTGTCGCTCGGCGGGCCTGAGCTCGACCATCCTGGCTACGACCTCCTGGGCGCGTTCGTCGGCTCGGAGGGCACGCTCGGCATCGCCACGCGCATCTGGCTGCGCGTGATCCCGAAGCCGGAGGCGGTGCGCACGCTCGTGGCCTTCTTCGGCTCGACCGTCGAGGCCGGCGAGGTCGTCTCGAAGATCGTCTCCGAGGGGATCGTCCCGGGCGCCATCGAGATGATGGACAACCTCTCCATCCGCGCGGCCGAGGGGGCGACCAAGGCGGGCTATCCCGTGGATGCCGGCGCGGCGCTCGTGGTCGAGCTGGACGGCTCCGAGGCGGAGTGCGACGCCCGCTTCGAGCACGTGATCGAGATGTGCGGCGGGGCCGACAGCGTGCGCGTGGCCCAGGACGAGGCCGAGCGCGAGCTGATCTGGCGTACGCGCAAGGCGGCCTTCGCCGCGATGGGACGGATCGCGCCGAACTACTACGTGCAGGACAGCGTGATCCCGCGGACCTGCCTCAGCGAGGTGCTCGCCGAGATCGACGAGCTGGCGAAGACACACG
>JAXDIL010000109.1:0-2793 GCA_034664005.1 Thermoleophilaceae bacterium
CAATGGCCACTGCTGCAGAACTAATCGATGAGATCAAGAAGATGTCGGTACTCGAGCTGTCCGAGCTGATCAAGGCACTCGAGGAGGAGTTCGGCGTGTCGGCGACAAGAAGATCCAGGTGATCAAGGTCGTCCGCGCCGCGACGGGCCTCGGCCTCAAGGAGGCCAAGGCGCTCGTCGACGAGGCCCCCAAGCCGATCAAGGAGGGCGTCGACCGCGACGAGGGCGAGAAGCTGAAGAGCGAGCTCGAGGAGGCCGGCGGCAGCGTCGAGCTGAAGTAGGCGCATGACCGGCAGGCGAGGAGTCCGTTCGAACAGGCTCCTCGCCGCCATCGCCACGCAGGACCGCGAGACGCTCGACGAGCTGCTCGCAGACGACGTCGTCCTCGCCGTCGCCCGCATGACGCGGGCGCTCGCCGAGCCCGGCTAGGGAGCTCCCTGTCCAAGCGTCCCGTATTGGGACGTTTCTACAGGCTGGGCCCCCGGGTAGCGCAAAAGCGTGCGGGCCAGGGCCTACCTCGTTGCTGTAGTTGCGCTGCTCGTAGCGCTGGCGCTCGCGGCGGCGGGCGCGGCGGCGCAGGACGTCCCGAAGCAGCCCACCGCCACGGGCAGCGGCGGCGCCGCCGCCACGGTTGACCTGAACGGCACGCGCGCGGCCATCCAGACGCTGCGAAACGGCGGCAACGCGGTCGACGCCGCCGTCGCGGCGGCGGCCGTGCTCGGCGTGACCGAGCCGTTCTCGTGCGGCATCGGCGGCGGCGGTTTCATGGTGATCCGCACCGCCAGCGGCAAGGTCACCACGATCGACGGGCGCGAGGAGTCGCCGCGCACGATGCGTCCCGACTCGTTCATGGAGAACGGCACCGCGCTCGCGTTCAACGACGCCCGCTACAGCGGCCTGTCCGCCGGCATCCCGGGTACACCGGCGACCTGGCAGTACGCGCTGCGGCGCTACGGCACCTGGTCGCTCGCCCGTGCGCTCCGGCCGGGAATTCGCGTGGCGCGCGAGGGCTTCACCGTCGACCCCACCTTCGTCGCCCAGACCACGCCGAACCTGGACTGGTTCAACGACATCCCCTCCACCGCCGCCCTCTACCTCGATCCCGACGGTACGCCGAGGGATGTGGGCTCGACGCTCAGAAACCCCGACCTGGCCACGACGTACAGGCGGATGGGTGAGCGGGGCGTCGGCTGGTTCTACGGCGGCCGGCTCGCGAGCGCCATGGCCGACGCCGCCCAGCACCCGCCCAAGGCGCCCGACGCGAACCACGCCTGGCGGCCCGGCCTCATGACGACGGGCGACCTCGGCCGCTACCGCGCGATCGAGCGCCGGCCGACCCGCAGCGGCTACCGCGGCCTCGAGGTCTGGGGCATGGGGCCGCCCTCGAGCGGCGGCTCCACCGTTGGCGAGGCGCTCAACATCCTCGAGGGCTACAGGGGCCTGGCGGCCGACCGGGTCCGCGCGCTTCACCTCCTGCTCGAGTCGTCGCGCTTCACGTTCGCCGACCGCAACGCCTACCTCGCGGACCCGGACTTCTTCGACGTGCCGCTCGCCGGCCTCCTCTCCGACAGCTTCGCCGCGGAGCGGCGCGCTCTGATCGACGAGAACCACGCGGCCACGAGCCCGGTGGCCGCCGGGAACCCGTACGACAACCAGCGCGACCGCGGCAAGCGCCGCCGCGGCAGCGCCACGATCAGCCATCCGCGCCAGTCGACGACCCACCTCGTCGTGTCGGACAGCAGGGGCAACGTCGTCTCCTACACGTTCACGATCGAGTCCACCGGCGGCAACGCGATCGTGGTCCCGGGCTACGGCTTCCTGATGAACAACGAGCTGACCGACTTCAACTTCGACTCCACGACCCACCCGAACCGGGCCGACGGCGACAAGCGCCCGCGCAGCTCTATGAGTCCGACGATCGTCACCCGCCGCGGCAAGCCGTTCATCGCCGTCGGCTCGCCGGGCGGCTCCACCATCCCGGGCACCGTCCTCCAGGTGCTGCTCGAGCGGCTCGACCTGGGCTCGACGCTCCCCCAGGCGATCGCCCGCCCGCGCGCCACCCAACGGAACGGGGCAACCACCACGGCGGAGCCGGCCTTCGCAAGCTCGCCGGAGGGCCAGGCGCTGCTCGCCCGCGGCCACGCCTACAGCAGCATGGACGAGATCGGCGCCGTGACGGCCATCGAGTTCCTGGGCGGCGGCCGCACCCTTGCCGCGGCCGAGCCGGTGCGCCGCGGCGGCGGCAGTGCAGCGGTGGCCGGGCCCTGATATCTGCGCTACGCTTCCTGTCGGCCTATAGCCGCAGCCGTCCCTGCTAGAGCCGCGCTGGCACATATTCCTGGCGCCTCGGGACGGGGTCCGTGATGGCCGCGCAGCCCGCAAATTGCGGTGCCGCAAACGCCCCTTGAGGGGGCGTGTCTCCGTCTGCTATTCTGGTCGGTCGCGCTTTGCGCCCGCTCCACCTCGCCCCGCTGCTTGTCGTACCACTAGCTCGAAGGAGTTGCCGTCTTGGCACGCGTTGATGCTGCACGCACCCGTCGCTCGTTCTCACGCCTCGAGAACGTCACGGAAGTACCCAACCTCATTGATATCCAGCGCCGCTCGTTCGACTGGCTGGTCGACACCGAGAAGGGCGGCCTGCGCGAGACCATCGACGACGTCTCGCCCATCGAGGACTACACCGGCAACCTGGCCGTCGTCTTCGAGGGGATCCACTTCGACGAGCCCGTGGCTCCGATCTCGGAGTGCCGCGAGAAGGACCTCACCTACGCGCGCCCGCTGACCGTCAAGGTCG